>JADLEF010000219.1 GCA_020846295.1 Acidimicrobiales bacterium | reverse complement strand
CTTCGAGGCCGGACGCGAGACCACGGTCGAGGAGGTCAACGCGGTGGTCAAGGCGGCCGCCGACGGCCGCATCCTGCGCTACAGCGACGACCCGATCGTCTCCAGCGACATCACCACCGACCCGGCGTCCTGCATCTTCGACGCCCCGCTGACCAAGGTCATCGGCAACCAGGTCAAGGTCGTCGGCTGGTACGACAACGAGTGGGGCTACTCCAACCGCCTGGTCGACCTAGTCGGCATCGTGGGCAACCGCTGATGGCGATCTTCGGGGTCCCCACGCTGGAGGACCTCGGTTCCGTCGCCGGCAAGAACGTGCTGGTGCGCGTCGACTTCAACGTCCCGTTGAAGGACGGCGTGATCACCGACGATCTGCGGATCCGCTCCGCGCTCCCGACGCTGCAGTGGTTGCAGCAGCAGGGCGCGGCACGGGTGGTGGCGTGCTCGCACCTGGGCCGGCCGAGGGGCAAGCCCGACCCGAAGTACACGATGGACCCGGTGCGGGCGCACCTCGCCGCGCTGGCACCGGGGGTCGAGCTGCTCGAGAACCTGCGCTACGACGCGGGGGAGGAGGGCAACGACCCGGCGTTCGTGGCGTCGTTGTGCGAAGGGTTCGACTGCTACGTCAACGACGCGTTCGGTGCGTCGCACCGGGCCCACGCGTCGATCGTCGGGCCGCCGGCGCGTGGTCTGCCCTCGGCGGCCGGGCGCCTGCTGGCCCGCGAGATCGAGGTGCTGCTCGGGCTTCGCAACCACCCGGACCGGCCGTTCGTGGCGATCCTGGGCGGGTCGAAGGTGAGCGACAAGCTAGGCGTGATCAACGCCCTGCTGGACGTGTGCGACCAGCTGATCATCGGCGGCGCCATGTGCTTCACCTTCTTCAAGGCACAGGGCAAAGGCGTGGGATCGTCGCTGCTCGAGGCCGACCAGGTGGACACCTGCAAGGAGCTGCTGGCCAAGGCCGGCGACCGCCTGGTGCTGCCCGAGGACATCACCGCGCTGGGGCCGGGCGGCAAGTTGTTCGACCCCGATGCGGGCGGTGAGGTCCGCCAGGCGGGCACGTCGCTGCCCGAGGGGTGGATGGGCGTGGACATCGGTCCCGGCACCGCTGCGGTGTACGGCGACATCATCCACGAGGCCCGGATGGTGCTGTGGAACGGTCCGATGGGTGCGTTCGAGGATGCCCGCTTCGAAGCCGGGACCCGTTTCGTGGCCGAGGCGGTGGCGGCGTGCCGCGGGTTCACCGTCGTCGGCGGGGGCGACTCGGCGGCCGCGGTGGCGCAGTTCGGCCTGGACGACAAGATCGACCACGTGTCGACCGGTGGCGGGGCCAGCCTGGAGCTGATCGAGCAGGGCGACCTGCCCGGGCTCGAGGCGCTGCGCGGCGCGGTCAACGCCTGAGCGCGACCTCGCCCTGATCTGGTTCGGCTCGGCGGGCCGGCGTCCTGCGTGGTTGCGCGGGGCGCCGGCCCGTTCGTCGTTTTCGACCCGGTCCGGCCGGCGAATCGCCGCCGATTCGCCGGGAGGAAGCGGATGAAAAAATATTGAAAAGCGCTGAAAGTTGATTTCAACGGGCGGATTTGGTGAACCTGCCTGGCGGAACAGCCGGTTGTGTCGACGCAACACGGTTGAGGCTGCGCCGAGCGTCGACGATTTCGTGCATCGCGTCATGCAACCCCTTACAAATCCGCCCGTTGGCCGGATCAGGCCAGACGGAGCTGTCGCTCGCGAGGCCGGCCCACGTCGCATTCCCTACGCGCCTGCCCGCGCAACGGCCCGAGGCTTCGCCGACGCCGCCCGGTTCCGCCGCCGATTCGCCGTCGATTCGCTGCGACCATCGACGGCTGACCAGCCCATCCGCGAGCCCCGGCCGTGGACCCGGGCGCCGCCCGGGCTGGTCCTGCGAGCGGCGATGCCCCGGGGCCCCGTCGATGGGACAGGGTCGCTCACCGGCGCGGCGGTCCTTTACAGTGAGCCGCCGAAGCGGCCGGTTCGGCGCAATTTCGCCACACCCCGAACCGACAACCCGGACCATCGCAATGGAGCGACGAATGCGTAAGCCTCTCATCAGCGGCAACTGGAAGATGCACCACAACCACTTCGAGGCCATCACGCTGGTCCAGAAGCTCGGCTACGCCATCGACAAGGACGATGTGGCCGCCGTCGACGTGTCGGTGCACCCGCCGTTCACCGACCTCCGCTCGGTGCAGACCGTGCTCGAGGCGGACAAGATCCCCCTCGCCCTCGGCGCCCAGAACTGCCACTGGGAGGAGAAGGGGGCGTTCACCGGGGAGGTGGCGCCGTCGATGCTGGCCAAGCTGAACGTGAGCTACGTCATCGTCGGGCACTCGGAGCGTCGGGAGCTGTTCGCCGAGACCGACGAGGACGTCAACCGCAAGGTGAAGTCGGTGCTCAAGGCGGGGATGACGCCGATCATGTGCTGCGGCGAGACGCTCGAGGAGCGCGAGCGCGGCGCCACCGACGACAAGGTCGTCGGCCAGGTCAAGGCCGGTCTCGCCGGGTTGAAGGGTGATGTCGTCGCCGGCCTGGTGGTCGCCTACGAGCCGATCTGGGCCATCGGCACCGGCCGCACCGCCAGCTCGGAGGACGCCCAGGCGGTGTGCGGGCTGATCCGGCGCACCATCGGCGAGGTGTTCGGTGCGGCGGCGGCGGACGGGGTGCGCATCCAGTACGGCGGGTCGGTGAAGCCGGACAACGCCAAGGAGCTGATGGGCCAGCCCGACATCGACGGCGCACTGGTCGGCGGGGCCAGCCTCGAGGCCGAGAGCTTCGCCGGGATCATCCAGTACCGCCTCAAGGACTGATCCCCGCCCGGGCGGATTCCGCAGCTAGGCTGGACCACCGTGATCTGGCTGATCCTGCCCATCCAAGTGTTGTCCGCGTTCGGGCTGCTGTTCCTGGTGTTGCTGCACTCGGGCAAGGGCGGTGGCATGTCGGACCTGCTCGGCGGGGGCAGCGCGGCGTCGGCGGCAGCCGGGTCGACGGTGATGGAGCGCAACCTCGACCGGTTGACGATCATCATCGCCCTCATCTTCGTGTTCTCGACGATGACGCTGTCGCTCGTCATCGACCTGTAGCGGTCCCGCCGGCGCCCGGTGCGCCCGGCGACGAGCACCTCTCGCACGGCCCGGCCTCGGTGATCTCGGTCACACGGGGTCGGGCTGTTGTTGTTAGGTTGCGGCCCATGGGGACCAGGGTCGAAGGACAACGCGAGATCGATGACGCCACGGTGGCGCACTACCGGGCGATGGGCTGGTGGCGGGGTGATCGCACCCACCTCGACGACTTCCTCGATCGGGTGGCGGCCGACCCGGAGGCCACGGCCGTCGTCAGCGTCCACGCCGACGGCCGGCCCACCGAGCGCCACACCTACGGCGAGCTGGAGCGGCTGACCCGGCGCTGCGCGGCGGCGTTCATCGCCATGGGCATCGAGCCGGGCGACGTGGTGTCGATGCAGCTGCCCAACGCCTGGGAGTTCCCGGCGATCGTGTTCGGGGCGTTGCGGGCGGGGGCGATCGTGAACCCGTTGGTGCCGATCTTCCGGCGGCGCGAGCTGCTGTTCATCCTCGGCCGCACGGAGGCCAAGGCGCTGTTCGTGGTGGACCGCTACCGGGGCTTCGACCACGCGTCGATGGGCTGCGAGCTGGCCGAGAGCGGCGAGCTGCCGGCGCTGCGCCACGTGGTGGTGGTCCGCACCGGCGACGACGCGGTGCCGGCGGGCGCGGCGGACTTCCTCGACGGGTTCCTTGCTGCCGACGAGGCGGCCGACGACCCGGCGCTGCTGGCCGAGCTGGCCCGTCGCCGCCGTCAGGGAGACGACCTCATCGAGATCCAGTTCACCAGCGGCACGACGGGCGAACCGAAGGGCGTGCTCCACAGCTTCGACACCGTCTATTCCGGCGGCCGGTCGATCGGCGAGGTGTACGGCCTGGGGGAGACGGATGTGTGCTTCATGGCGTCGACGCTGGCGCACCAGACCGGCTTCGGGTTCGGGATGTTGGAGACGCTAGGGCGAGGGATGAAGGTGGTGTACCAGGACGCCTGGCAGCCCGAGCAGGCACTCGACGTGTTCGTCGAGGAGGGCGTGACCTGGACGGTGGGGGCGACCACGTTCGTGATGGACCTGGTGGCAGCGCAGCAGCGCTCGAAGCGGGAGGTGCCGGCGTTCCGGCTGTTCATCTGCGGCGGGGCGGCGATACCGCCGCACGTGGTGCACCAGACGCACGAGTTCCTGGGGGCGGAACTGGTGGCGGTGTGGGGGATGACCGAGAACATGATCGTGACCACCACGAGGGTGGGGGACCCGCCGGAGCTGGTGGCCGACAGCGACGGGACGCCGGTGGACTACATGGAGGTCCGCATCGTCGACGAGGCCGGGGCCGAGGTGCCGGTGGGCGGGGTGGGGGCGCTGCAGGTGCGGGGCCCGAGCCAGGCGTTGGGGTACTTCAAGCGGCCCGACATCTACGCCGCCGCGTCGCCCGGGGAGGGGTGGTTCGACACCGGGGACCTGGCTCGCCGCCGGGCTGACGGCGGCATCCGCATCTCCGGGCGGACGAAGGACCTGGTGATCCGCGGCGGCGAGAACATTCCCGTGGCGGAGATCGAGAACGTGCTGTTCACCCACCCGGAAGTGCTGGAGGTGGCGGTGGTGGCGCTGCCCCACGAGCGGCTGGGGGAGCAGGCGTGCGCGGTGATCGTGCCGAGGGAGGGGGCGACGGTGCCGACGCTGGCCGAGCTGACCGAGTACCTGTCCGAGAAGGGGATGGCCAAGCAGTTCTGGCCCGAGCACCTGCGGGTGGTCGGCTCGATGCCGAAGACGCCCAGCGGCAAGATCCAGAAGTTCCAGCTCCGGGCCGCCCTGGTCGAGGCGGACGCCGCGCCCGCCCCCGCCAGCGGCTGAAAACTCGGCATCTGGGAGGCGTGTGCGATATGCTTTCCCGGCCTCGTCGGAGTGGCGGAATAGGCAGACGCGCTAGCTTGAGGGGCTAGTGTCCGCAAGGACGTGGGGGTTCAAGTCCCCCCTCCGACACGCACGAAACACCTGGTCAGAGCCCGTGTGGAAGCTCCCAGGTGTGTCGGCTGCTAATCGATTTGCTAATGCGGAGTGCCGGAGGGCAGCGCCAGCGCCTACGCCGTCTACCGCCACCTCGCGTGGGGCCGGGCCACCGCTGGTACTCTTCGGGCGGCACGACGCACCATCGTCTCTGTGACGGCGTTCTACATGATCGAGTGGCGACGGTGGGCGAGTTTGGTCTTTAGAGCGGCGAAAGGGTAGACGCGCCCAAGCGGTAGGGCATGCCTCGTGGCTCCACACGCGCGGCGCTCGAGGTCGACAATCGAGGAAGCGATGGTCTGCGGCCGACCGCCGATATCGCTCGTGGCGGCGCGCTGACACCAGGGACATCGGCGAGCTGCCCACCGTCGACGACGGATAGCCCGACGTGCCCAAGCAAGCTCGCATTGTCGACTCCACTCACCGTGCTGGGATCGCTTCTTCCTGTCATACGTCGCCCGTAGGATGGTCGTGCGGGCCGGGGGCTGCCGCCGCCGCCGCACATGTCTGACGAACACCTCAGGGAGTAAGCGGTGTTGATGCGGGTGGGATCGTGACGTTGCTCATCGCCGACGTGTTGGTGCCGGAGCTGGGGCAGGTGGTGCGCTGTCGAGACCGGGTGTGGGCGGTCAACGATGTGGTGCCTTCATCGCTGCCTGCGGATCCTCTCGCTGGTACTCGGCCACACCATCTCGTGCGGATGACGTCTCTGGAGGACGACGGGTTCGGTGACGAGCTCACGGTGATCTGGGAGGTCGAGGCCGGCACAACGATCATCCCGCATCAGGAGCTTCCCCGGCCGGTGCCCGGTCGCCTTGATTCGCCGGAGCGTCTCGATGCCTTCCTCGACGCGGTTCGTTGGGGTGCGGTGGCCACGGCCGATTCGCGGGCGTTGCAAGCCCCGTTTCGGTCGGGAATCACGATCGAGGACTATCAGCTTGATCCGGTGGTGCGTGCCTTGGCCATGCCTCGCGCCAATCTGCTGATTGCTGACGATGTCGGTCTCGGCAAGACGATCGAGGCGGGGCTTGTCGTGCAGGAACTGCTGCTCAGGCACCGTGCCCGGACCGTGCTCGTTGTCTGCCCTGCTGGGTTGTGTGTGAAGTGGCAGGAGGAGATGCTCGATCGGTTCGGGCTCGAGTTCCGTATCGTGAACACCGACGCAGTCCGTCAGCTCCGTCGTGACCGGGGTGTCGGGGCGAACGTGTTCACGTCGTTTCCTCGGCTGATCGTGTCGATCGACTGGTTGAAGGACACGCGGGCGCAATCGCTGCTCGACGAAGTGTTGACGGGTGTCGACCACCGCCGAGCGCCACGCAAGTTCGACCTGCTGATCGTGGACGAGGTGCATTCGATCGCGCCGCCAGGTCGAGGACACTACGCGGT
>JADLEF010000218.1 GCA_020846295.1 Acidimicrobiales bacterium | reverse complement strand
GTCTCGAAGCGGCCGTTCGGCAGCATGCGGGCGACGACCAGGTGGAAGCTGTTGGTCCCGAGGTCGATGGCGGCGAGCACCTCACCGATCTCATCGCGTCGTGCGGCGTCGCGCAGTGCGTCGTTGGCTGCCACGGCGGACCTCCCGGCGAGACCCTATCGGCGCACGCGCTCGCCACGGAACCGAACGGCCGTCACTTCTGCTGTGGCGTGCGCCACCTCCGAGGTCCCGGTGCCCGTCGCGGCGCGTCTAGCCGTCCTTGGTGGCGGCAGGGAGGGTGGAGGCGGTGGCCACGCTGGGGTCCTCGGGCTCCTCCTCGGTCGGCAGCGGTTCCTCGGTGGTGCTGGTCGCCGCACCCCCGCCCGCTCCCGGCCCCGCCGGCGTGCCGGTCGCGGCCCTGGGCGCGGTGGTGGCCACCGCCGGGTTGGGGACGATGAGGTCCTGGCCCACCAGCAACCGGTTGACGTCCTTGAGGGGGTTGAGCTTGGTGAGCACCTCGACGGTGGTCTCGAACCGCGTCGCCACGCCGTAGAGCGTGTCGCCCGGCTGGACCTCGTAGTGCACCGATCCGGGCAGCGACGTCGTCGTGGTGGGGGCCGTCGTCGTGGTCGTCACCGGCCCGGCGGCTGCCGGTTGGGCGGGCGCGCCGGCGGCGGGACGGATGTGCACCGTCTCCGGCGGGGGCAGCGCGTCGGCGGTGCCCGTCCCGCACGAGGTGCCGAGCAGCAGGGCGGCCGCCAACCCGCACCAACCCCGGGCAGGCAGGGCGCGTCGCATCGGGAACCGCCGGCTCATGACCGCCCAGTATCGCGGCCCCGTCCGGGGCGGGGGTGGACCCGTGGGTCAGGTGCGCTGCGCCCAGACCGCGTACAGCGGGTCGCCGGGCGCGCCCGGGTTGCAGTGCGCCGCCTGCACCTCGTTCCAGCCCTGCGAGCGCCGGAAGTACTCCGCCACGAGCTGCACGTGGAAGCGGTCGTCGCCGGCCAGCCAGCCCCGGATCGCCTTGGAGGGGAAGCACCGGTTGGAGAAGGTGCACCCGAAGGACCCGCCGGGGCGCAGCACCCGGGCGACCTCGTCGAACACCTCGAACGGGCGGGTGAGGTAGTCCACCGACACGGTGCACACCACCGTGTCGAAGCTCGCATCGGGGAACGGCAGCGTCGGGTCGTGGTTGAGGTCGCGCACCACCGCCTCGTGGGCCACCTCGTTGCGGGCCAGTTCCTCGGCGTTCATGCCCAGCACGACGAGGCGGGCCGGGCGCAGCGGCAGGTGCGAGATCCAGCTGCTGCACAGGTCGAGCACCTCGCCGGTCACGCCGAGCTCGCCGTAGAAGGCCGACACCGCCGCGATCGCACCGTCGTCGATGTGGGTCACCAGGCGTGGCTGTCGGTAGAAGTCGGCGTCGTCGCCGTCGTCCATCCGGGAGAAGAAGCCCTCCGGGAAGTCGGCGTACCGGCCGCCCTCCTCGTGCGGTGGGCTCAACGCAATGCCGTGGCGAGCGCGTCCACCATCCGGCCGATCTCGGCCTCGGTGATCACCAGCGGCGGGCAGAAGGCCATGGCGTTGGTCAGCGGGCGGGCGATGACCCCCTCGGCCAGCATGCGGTCCCGCACGGCGTACGCGTCGACCGTGGGATCGAGCTCGGCCGCCCACACGCCGGCCACGCCGCGCACCCCGGCGATCACGCCGTCGTCGGCGAGGGACTGCAGCCCGTCCCCGAGCAGCTTGCCGATGACGGCCGCCCGCTCGAAGAGGTTGTCCTCCTCGTAGACGGCGAGCGTGGCGAGGCCGGCGGCGCAGGACGTGGGGTGGCCGGAGTAGGTGTACCCGTGGCGGAGGA
Organism: Acidimicrobiales bacterium; assembly: GCA_020846295.1. Taxonomy (GTDB): domain Bacteria; phylum Actinomycetota; class Acidimicrobiia; order Acidimicrobiales; family CAIXPF01; genus CAIXPF01. The sequence continues at coordinate 4,372 of JADLEF010000218.1, read as the reverse complement.
GCAGCTCCGGGTCGCTCTCGAGCACGTCGCACACCTTGCGCGATGCGATGACGCCGCCGAGGGGTACGTACCCGGACGTCACGCCCTTGGCGAAGGTGATGAGGTCGGGCGTGACGCCGTAGTGCTGGGCGCCGAACCAGTGGCCGAGGCGACCCCAGCCACAGATGACCTCGTCGAAGATGAGCAGCGCGCCGTGCTGATCGCACAGCCGGCGCAGGCCCTCGAGGTAGTCGGGGGCGGGCGGGAACACGCCGCCGGCGCCTTGCACCGGCTCGGCGATCACCGCTGCGATCTCCTCGCCCCGCTCGGCGAAGAGGCGGGATGCGGCCTCGATGTCGTTCTGCGGGACGTTGAGGGTGCCGGGGACCAGCTCGCCCCAGCCCTCCTTGTTGGCCGGGATGCCCTGCACCGACGTGCCGCCGTAGGCGGTGCCGTGGTAGCCGCCTCCGCGGCTGACCAGCAGCTGCCGCTTGCCATCGCCGAGGCGGTTGTGGGTCAACCGGGCGAGCTTCAGCGCGGTGTCCACCGACTCCGACCCGGAGCAGGTGAAGAACACCCGGGGGTGCTCCATCGGCGCGACGTCGGCGATGCGGGCGGCCAGCGCCTCCGCCGGTTCGTTCGTCCAGGGGTCGAACGTGTTGTAGGTGGCGAGGCTGTCCAGCTGCTTCTTGACCGCCTCGATGATGCGGCGCTCACCGTGGCCGGCGTTGCAGTACCACAGCGACGCCATGCCGTCGATGTAGGCCTTGCCGTCGCGGTCCCACAGGGTGGAGCCCTCGCCGCGGACCAGGGTGATGAACTCGCCGGCGTCCTTGGCCGGCTTGGCGAAGGGATGCAGGAACGCGGACGTCGTCATGGCGCGATGCTATCGCCCGCCCGTGCCGCGGTCCGCCGCTCGATCAGGTGGGACGGAGCTCGCCCCGGTACCCGGGCGGGAAGGTCGCCCGCAGCTCCTCGTCGGTCGGATCGCGGCGCTCGTGGGCCTCGGGCGGCAGCAGCGCGGTGATGGCGGCCAGGATCCGTTCGGTGTCCCGACGGGCGCTGCGCCCGGCGAGTTGCATCGCTTCGCCCACCACGACCCGGACCAGCGGGCGGTCGAGCACGTCGAGCTGCGGCAGGCGCGACGATCGGGGCCAGACCCGCTCGGTGCCCCACAACCCCACCGGGACCACCGGGACGCCGGTGAGGGCGGCGAGGCGCGCCGCGCCGATGCGGCCGTGCAGCACCGGCTCGAAGAACGCCGTACCTCTCGGTATCGTACCCTGCGGCATGATGGCGACGACGTCGCCGGCGGCCAGCGCCTGCGCGGCGGCGGCGAGGGGCTCGTCGCTGCCGCTGCCCCGGTCCACCCGGATGCCGCCCAGCGCCCGGGCCACGAGGCCGACGACCGGTGCGTCGAACACCTCCTTCTTGCCGAGGAACCGGCAGGTGCGGCCGGCCCGGGCCAACAGCAGCCCGATGGCGGTGGGATCGAAGTAGCTGCGGTGGTTGGCGCAGAGGATGAACCCGCCCTCGGGCAGGCGGTCCAGGCCCTCGAACTCGAAGCGGGCGTTGGGGATCAGCGCGGGGTTCAGGAACGGTCGGGCGAGCTCCTGCAGCTCCCGGCCGAAGACCTTGACCACACCGGGCGGTTTGTCGAGCCAGCGCACGGGCCAGCCCCGCAGCGCGGCCAGCACGGCGAGGCGGGGGTCCGGGTTGACGGCGGTGGGTGTCGCCACGGCGTCGAGCAGCGGGGCGTCGAAGAAGCTGTCGGAGTACGCCGAGCTGGTCCGCAACGACACCCCGGCGCTCGTCGCCCATGCCCGCACCGCGTCCAACTTGCCGCGGTTCCAGACGAACGGGCCGTCGATCGTGCCGTCGAACGCGCCGTCGAGCTCGCCGTAGCGGGTGGCGATGCACGCGTCGAACCCGAGCGCGTCGGCCAGTGGGGCGGCGAGGCGGTGCGGCGTGGTGGTGGCCAGCACGAGGAGGTCGCCCCGGCTGCGGTGCTCCTCGAACAGCACGAGCGCGTAGGGGTGGACCTCGGCCAACAGCTCGGGCAGGGCGTCCAGCGCGGCGGCATCGACCGCATCGGTGCGCCAACCCCGGGTGCGGCTCACCGCCAGTCGGGTTGCCTGCATCGAGAGGTAGGTCTCCCCCAGGCCCCGGAACAGCCCGAACAGCACGCCGAGGGCGGCCGGGGTGCTGTCGCCCACCACGCCCTGGCGGCGCAGGGCGCGGTGGTAGACGGGCCACGACGCACCGTCGAGCAGGGTGCGGTCGAGATCGAACACGGCGGCAGACCTGCTCACGCCGTGACGATAGCGCCGGATCGTCGCCGATCGAGGTGGATCGGACGACGGCCACCGTACACTGATCACCACTACGCAAGGCGGTGCGGACACGCAGTGCGTTTATGCGGTCGGGGCCGCGGAGAGATGGGTGTAGCACTGTTGAGCCCGGCGTCGCCGGGCCGGATCCGCCGCTCGGCACGCTCCAGGGCCGTCGTGCTGCTGCTCGCCGCGGTGGCCGTGGTCGCCGCGCCCGTCCTGCTCGGTCGCAGCCGGCCCGAGCCGGTCGGGGGCACCTTCGTCCGCCCCGTCCGCGCCGGTGAACCCGCCATCGGGGGACAGGTCGCTCCTCCCCGGCCGAAGGACTCGCCGCTCACCCCGGTCTGGCACCGTTCCGGGCTGGCGCTGCCCACGGTCGAGGACCCGCTGCTCGTTGCCGGCCGCACGCCCCTCGACGACGCTCCGCTCGCGGCGGAGGTGCCCGCCACCATCGACGAGGCTTCCCGCACCACGGAGGCGAGCCACGCTCGCGCCCGGGGTGACGCCGCTGGCCAGGCGGCCGGACGACGGGCCAGGCCGTCCTCCACGACGAGGGCGACCACCACCACCACCACGATCACCCCCGCGCCGCACCCCTCGCCGCCGGTCTCGGGACCGTCGCCACCGTCGCCGGGCACCACCGCCCCGGCCCCAGCGGCGGAGCCGGTCTCCGACACCGTGCCCGCCGCGCCTTCGCCGGGCGGCGCTCCGCAGGACGGCGCCGCGCCGCCCGCGGTGAGCGAGCCGACCGACCTGCCGGGGCCGGACCCGACGAGCGATCCGACGGGCGCCGCCCCCACCGATGCCCCGACCGGGCCGGCGACCGGCGAACCGACGGTCACGGAGCCGACCACCGCGCCGACCACCGCGCCGACCGGCGGCACCGGCGATGAGGGTCCGGCCGAGTCCGGCGGCGAGCACGGTCCGGCGGGTCAGGAGCCGCTCGACCCCGACCCCGGCGAGGAGACCGCCGGCGGGGAGACGACCCTCGGGGAGGCGCAGTCCGCCGACGGGGGTGGGTTCACGACCTCCGTCGCCGGGGCTCGGGGCGCGGGCTCGTCGATGGGGCCTTCGAGCGAGGGCGCGTCGAGCGAGCGGTAGCGCTCGTCGGTTCGGCCGGGCCGGCCTTCGCCTTGCGGGCGGCCGCCGCCGCCGATCGACGGGGCGCCGGCGCCGGGCGTTCCGGGGGTGCGGCCGGGCCGAGGAGCCGGCCGTAGGCGGCGTCGAGCGCGGCGACCAACCCGTCGGGGTCGGCCACGGCGACCGGGTCGATGTGCACCCCGAGGTGCAGCCGTCCCGCGTAGGACATCATCGTGACGTTGAACGCCGTCCCGGCCACCGGCCCCACGGGGTACGTGGCGAGCACCTCGGCGCCGGCGATGTACACCGGGAACGGCGCGGCGCGCACGTTGGAGGTGGCGAAGTCCACCGCCTGCGCCTGCGCCCGGGCCAGGCGGGTGACCAGCGATGTCGGCAGCAGGTTGGCCAGGCCGGCCAGGGACGCGAGCAGCCCGCCGCCGCCCCCGACCTGCTGGCGACCGGTCGCCAGCGCGTCGCGGACCGCGGTCACGAACGGCGCCAGCGCCGGTGTGTCGGTGCCGGTGGGTGTGTCGGTGCCGGTGGGTACGGTGACCTTGGCGGGGCTGAAGGCGTTGCCGGCGACGTCCTCGCCGTGTCGGGTGGACACGACGAAGGTCACCGTGACCTGGTCGAGGGTCAGCCCGGCGTCGCGGTGCACCTCGCCGGCGGCCATCGCCGCGCCGGCCACGAAGAGGTCGTTCAGCGAGACGCCGAGCGCCTTGGCCGCCGACTTCGCGGCGTCGAGGTCGAGATCGAGGGGGCGCAGGGTGCGCCGCCGGCTGCGTCGGCCCCACAGCGGGGACTGGGCGCCCGGACCGCCGGGGTCGAGCTGGGCCAGGCCGTTGCGGACCGTTCCCCACAGCTCCTCGGTCCGCTCCGGGACACGGCTCGGATCGGCGAAGGCCAGCAGCGCGTCGCCGGCGAGGCGACGGGCGAGGCCGGCCGGCCGCCGGGCGGCATGGCCCGCGCCGCCGAGCAGTGAG
>JADLEF010000217.1 GCA_020846295.1 Acidimicrobiales bacterium | reverse complement strand
TGCGGCTCCAGCATTCTCGCCGCCCCTGCGGGGACGCTCCGCTCGGCTCCGAGGTCCACCGCAATCTCCTCGCTCACCCACGGGTGCCCCTGACCGCCCGCTCCGGCCCGAGGCCTTCGCCGCCCCATCAAGCCCACCGAGGGCACCACCACCAAGCGAAGGAGCACCACCTCATGAACCACATCACCCACATCGGCCGCCTCACCGCCGACCCCGAGCTCAGCGCCCCCAAGGGCAACCCGATCTGCCGGTTCCGCATCGCCGTCGACCGCACCGGCACCGAGGGCGCCGACTACGTCAGCATCGTCAGCTTCGGCATCCGCGGCGAGAACGACGCCCGCTGGCTCACCAAGGGCCGACTCGTCGCCATCGCCGGCCGGCTCCACCACAACACGTGGACCGACAACGACGGCAACAAGCGGGAACGCTACGAGGTCTACGCCGGCCAGGTCACCTACCTCGACGGCCCCCGCCGCACCAGCGACGAACCTAAGCCCGGCGAAGAAGCTTTCTGAGAGGTCGGTCGCCGGGGCCGAGAGGCCCCGGCCGAGCCCTCAGCCATCTGGTATCGAGCTGCGCCGTCTCTTCGACTCGAGGTAGCTCAAGAGCGTTCTGACCGTATTGATGACGAGCGTCGCTTCCGGTTCACCTACCAGCTCCGGGTTCGGATGAGCCACCGACGCGTTGTTCCGCACTGGATTCAACGCGTCGAGGATCGTCGCCATGGAGCCCAAGATGCGCTTCACGTCCTCCTCCCGTGCTCCGACATCGGCAAGGGCAGGGTGAGACTCGCGAAGCGACTTGAAGAGCTGATTCATGGTCGGGCGACCGTCGAGGACGACGCCAACCTCGGCACACAACGACATCAGGTACCCGTGCATTGCGGTGTGAACTCGATCGACGGCGCCTTGAGGCCCAGAGGCCCGAAGGAGCGTCGAGGCGTCATCGAGGGCGCGCTGCACGACATCCGAAGCCCGTTCGAGGGTCACCTCCACCGTGACCTCACCCGTTTCCAAGCGAGAGATCCAGCCAAGAATCTCCCGGTACAGAGCTGGTGTTCTGTACTTCGGACGATCAGGGTCTTGCTGCTGGGGAGGGTACTCCTCGAGGATCGCCCGAAGCGCAGCAGCCTGGTCGCTCGCGTCCACCTCGAAGAGCGTGTGCTCGAAGCATTCTCTCGTGGTGCCATCGAATCCGGACGTGTCGACGCACACGTCGCAAACGTCGAGCCAGAACCGGTCATGTCGGGCGTAGCTGAAGTTGCCCAGGTACCCCCCACTGACACCGATCCAGTTGTGCACGAGCCTGCCGATCTCTCGACGGGTGAGCTTCACCGAGTCCATCGCCGACCCGATACTGCTTCCGCACTCAGCGGATCGATCCAGCACATGACCTCTATCGTGCCAGCCCATCGAGGCACTCCGACCGATGACCTCGAGCACGTGTCGGCCGCGCGATCGGCTGCCGTGCCACCACCGCCCGTTGCGTTCGGCACTCACCCGAAGCCTCCGGCCCAGCATCTACTGCCCCTGCGGAAATCCCTCAGACACAGCTGGAGGTCCTGCGGACCTCCGACCGGGAGATGACCACGCCGAGCGGCGCTGTCCGACAGGTCGACGTGCTCGGTCCCTCGTTGGCGCGTGAAGGTGAGCGTGACCGTCTTGGGAGCCCGGTCATCAGACCGCGGCTCGGCAGCAGGTGCCGTCGTCGCCTACCTGTCCGGCGACGGCGCGAACCGCCTCGCTGCCAACGGGTCGCTCGGCGAGGGCAAGCCGCTGCTCGGACAGGAGTCCGGGCCGGGCGCCTACTACTCCGACTCGGGCGCCCGACCTGGCCGTTGGCGAGGTGCAGCCGTCGAGCAGCTTGGCGCGACCGTCGACCCTGACCAGCTCCGGCGTGCGCTGCTCGGTCAGAACCCCGCCACCGGCGAGCAGCTCGTCGGGGCACACGGATCATCGGGGCGAACCACATCCCGCCGCACACTGCTACCCGACGGTCCGGCCGGCGAGCTGTTCACCCTCGACCAAGCCGCCGCCCACATCGGCGTCGACGTCTCCTACCTCCGTCGCCTCGCCGCCAAGACCGCCACCTCCCGGTCCACCGAGGCGCCATCTCCCGGTTCCCCGACCAGCACGAACGCATCTCCCGGTGCGTACCTCGACGCCGTGAAGGTTCGTGGCCAGTGGCGAGTGACCCGCGCGGAGATCGACCGCTTCGTCGATTCCCGCCGCCAACCCCAAGTTGTCATCGGCTACGACATCACCTTCTCCGCCCCCAAGTCCCTGTCGATCCTGTGGGCAACCGGCAGCCCCGAGGTCCGCGCGCTCTGCGAGGAAGCGTTCGACGCCGGCGTCGCCGCTGGGGTCGACTACCTCGAACGCCACGCCATCTGGGTTCGCCGCGGCCGCGGCTACGAACCCGCCGGCGGGATGTTCGCCGCCTCCTACCGCCACGACACCAACCGCGAGCTCGAACCGCAGCTCCACGAGCACGTCGTCATCGCCAACATGGCCAGCGCCGCCGACGGCCGCACCCAGGCCCTCGACGCACGCGGCCTGTTCGCCCACGCCACCACCGCCGGGCACCTCGCCGAAGCCGAGATGCAACACCACACCAACCGCCGCGGGCTTGCCTGGACCCCCACCCACCGCGGAATCGCCAACGTCGCCGGCGTCAGCGACGACGCCATCCAAACCATGTCCACCCGCCGCGAGCAGATCCTCTCCCTGACCTCGGAGCTCGGCACCAACTCGACCCACGCCCGCCAAACCGCCGCACTCGCGACCCGTGCCGCCAAGGACCACGGCGTCGACCCCACCGACCTCCGCTACCGCTGGACCGACCGGCTCGCCGAGGTCGGCTTCGGCCCCGCCGAGCTCGCCGCCGCGACCACCGCTGCGCCCGCTCGGCTGTGGACCCCCGACGACACCCGACGCCTCGACGCTCACCTCGCCGGCCCGCACGGGGTGACCGAGATGGTCGCCATCTTCGACCGGCGTGACGTCATCTGCGCCATCGTCGATCGCACCGGCGGCCGGCTCTCCGCCGCCGAGGTCATCGCCCACGCCGACCGTTGGCTGCACACCGACGCCGTGATCCCCCTCGCCACCACCTCCCACCAACGCCAGGAGGTGATCGGCCACGAAGGCAAGATCGGGCTCGCCGCCGACGCCACCTACTACACGACCCCCACCATGGTCGCCCTCGAACAAGCCATCTCCCACGCGTGGGCAATTGGCCTCGACACAGGCGCCGCCGTCGTACCTGACGAGGTCATCTCCCGGGCCATCGCCGACTGGGAACACGCCACCGGGCTACGCCTCGGCGATGACCAGATCGTCATGGTTCGCGCGATCTGCGGCTCCGGGGACCGGTTCCAAGCCGTCGTCGGACCCGCCGGCACTGGTAAGACTGCTGCGCTCGAGGTCGCCGCCCGGGCCTGGGAAGCCGCCGGCTACCGGGTCATCGGCACCGCCGTGAACGGAACCGCGGCCGAAGTCCTCGCCCGCTCCACCGGCATCGACGCCCGCACCGTCGCCAGCCTCGTCACCCGCCTCGACACCGCCACCACACCCGTCATCGACAACCGCACCGTCGTCGTCGTCGATGAAGCCTCCACGCTCGGAAACCGCCACCACGCCCGCCTCACCCACCACATCACCCAAGCCGGCGCGGCGATGCGCGCCGTCGGCGACCCCGCCCAGCACAGCGCCGTCGAAGCCGGCGGCATGTGGGCCGAGCTCGTCCGCCGCTACCCCGACCGCACACCCGCCCTCGTCGAGAACCGCCGCCAAGCCAGCGCCGAGATGGTCGACGTCCGCCTCGCGGCGGCCGACTACCGCAACGGCCGCATCGCCGAAGCTCTCGCCCGACTCGACACCAACCAGCGCATCGTGACCGCCCCCACCGCGCCCGAGCTCCTCGACCAGCTCGCGGCGGACTGGTACGTCGACCGCCGCCACGCCGGCCGGCCCTCACGGATGATCGCCGAGCACCACCACGACCGCCGCGCCCTCAACGCCCGAGCCCAAGCACTCCTGAGCGCCGACGGCAGCATCGACCCCGACGGCGTCCGCATCGGCGAAGCGACCTTCCACGTCGGCGACGAAGTCATCGCCCGCGCCCAGAACCGCCACCTCCGCCCACCCGGCGCCGGACGCGACGCCTACGTCCGCAACGGCAACACCGGCACCGTCACCGCCATCACCGGCCCGGCCGGCCACCAGGGCCTCATCGTCGACTTCGCCGACCGCGGCCCGATCCGCGTCCCCCACGACTGGCTCACCGCCGAAGTCCGCCCCGGCGTCGTCGGAGGCATCGCGCCCGCCTACGCCGTCACCTCCCACGCCGCCCAAGGCGACACCTACCGAGCCGGGCGCATGCTCGCCACCGACACCTCACAACGCGAAGCCGTCTACGTCGGCCTCACCCGAGGAACCGACGACACCCGCATCTACACCGTCAAACGAGAACCTGCCGGAATCGACACCGACCCGCAGCTCCCCCGCATCGACGACCCCCGCACCGCGCTCGAAGCGCTCAGCGAACAGCTCGCCAAGCCGCGCCCCGCCGACCTCGCCACCATCGCCGACGACGACGTCGCCCAAGTGGTCGCGCACCTCAACCGGCCGTTGCGCGATCTCGAAGCCGACCAGTCGCCGCTCGCCCAACGAGCCGCGGCGGTCCTCGCCGAGCGCATCGGTCACCGCGCCGTCACCGCGCCGACGAGCTTGACTCTCGACGAGATCGGGCAACGATCCACCCACCCGTCGCCCGCCGACTGGGACCTCGCAGCAACGCGGGTAGCTCTCTACCGCGAACGTTGGGACATCGTCGACGAGAGCACGCTGCTCCCGACGCCTTACGTCCACGCACCCACCGCGCAGCGAGCCGAACAGCGGTCAACCCACGACGCAGTCATCACCGCCAACGCCGCCCGACTGATCAACGAACCAACTCGCGCGCTCGCCGCCGAACGAATCGCACTCCTCGCGAGCCTCGAAGGCTCACCGTTGCCGGATGCCGGCATCCTCCAGGCCCGGCTGCAGCGAGCCGACGAACGCCTCTCCAGCGCCACGGCCATAGAGCGAACGGCACGAACCGCGCACGAGCACGCGTGCAGCCCACGAGCGCGCCGACGCGATCCCGACGGCCCTGAGCGATCCCGTCGCGCGCTCGCCGACGCCGCCGAGGCCGTCCAACGCGCAAGCAACGACGCACGGCACGCAAGCGCTGTCCTACGCGCGCAACCCGACGACGTGGCTGCCCGTCGCAGCATCGTCGAGCGCGTCGAGACCATCGACCGCGCTCTCGACCCTCGCATTGAGCGCGCCTGCGCACTGCCGGCTGAATACCTGACCACAGAGCTCGGTCCGCGCAACGACGGCAACGCGCCGCGGTGGGACGCAGCTGCAGAAGCCATCGAGACCTACCGGCACCGGCATCTCGGGTTGGAGCCCGTGGATGGTCCACTGCCCCTCCGGGAGGCACTCGGCGAGCAGACCGTCGATCCGATGGCTGCGCGAGCCTGGCTCGACGCACATCCCGCCACCGGTCGTGCCGACGACGCCGTGCACCAGAGGCCGTTGCGGATCAGCCGATAGATGGGACCGCGCCCGGGACGGGGACGGGACGTCACCCAAGTGGCAGTGAGGTTCCCCCGGTTTGACGGACAGCTACCTTGAGGGTCGTCGGGCCCGGATGGGAGTGTTCATGTCGTCTGGTAAGGGGTCGGGGCGACCTCGCCGTAGGTTTACCCCGGAGTTCAAGGCCGAGGTGGTGGCCATGGTGGAGGCGTCGGGCGGCAACATCGCCAGGGTCGCTCGGGAGATGCGTCTGCATGACTCGTCGGTGGGGAACTGGGTCCGCCTGGCCCGCGAGGCCAAGGAAGGAACTGCGCCCACGGCGGAGGAACGTGCTGAGATCCGGGAGTTGCGCGCTGAGCTCGAGCGGGTGACCCGGGAGCGGGACATCTTGGGAAAAGCTGTCGGCTACTTCTCGGCGTCGCACCCGAAGAACGTGTGATCGCGGTGTACACGTTCATTGCTGAGAACCAAGCCGATCCTGCGTGCGAGTGGTCGGTGGCGGAGATGTGCCGGACCTTGGAGGTGTCCCGCTCAGGGTTCTACGGCTGGCAGAGTCGCCCGCCCTGCCAGCGCGAGCTCGACGGTTGGATGCTGGCCCGGGAGATCGATGCCATCTACGAGGCGTCGGGCCGGACCTACGGGGTTCCCAGGATGACCCGCTGCCTGCAGAGACAGGGCTTCGAGGTCAACCACAAGCGGGTCGCCCGGCTCATGCGCCAACTCGGGCTCGAGGGCGAATCGGGCCGGCGCAAGGTCCGGACCACCATCGTGGACAAGGCCGCCACCGCGGCGAGTGACCTGGTGGGACGCCAGTTCAACCCGCCGGCACCGGACGTGGTGTGGTGCGGGGACATCACCTATCTGCACACGGGTGAGGGCTGGCTCTACCTGGCCACGGTGATCGATCTCTACAGCCGCCGGGTCATCGGCTGGGCTGCTGCCAACCACATGCGCGTCGAGCTCGTCGCCGACGCGATCGACATGGCCGTCGCCACCCGCGGCGGCCGCGTCGCCGGGGTGGTGTTCCATTCCGACCGCGGTTCGGTCTACACCTCCAAGGCGTTCGGGCAGCTCTGCGACACCCACGGGATCACCCAGTCGATGGGCGCCACCGGGGTGTGCTGGGACAACAGCGTCGCCGAGAGCTGGTTCGGGACCCTCAAACGAGAACTCGCCCACCGGCGCCGCTGGGCCACCCGAGCGGAAGCCCGCCGCGATCTGATCCGCTGGATCGAGGGCTGGTTCAACGCCCGCCGGCTGCACTCATCGAACAACTACAACAGCCCCATCGAATGGGAAACCCTGTACTACCGTCGCGGTGACGGCCTCGCCGCATAACCAACCTGTCCGCCAACAGGGGCGAACTTCACAGCGGCATAGGGGCCGTGCGTGCGCATGTGGGCGATGTTGGCCGCGCTACCGCCCGGCGGTATCGATCATGGTCGCATCGATCATGGTTGCCCTAGCTCGCCGCTGGCGGTGCTCGGTCGACGCCTGCTGGCGACGAGGGTCGAGGACTACGTCGTTGCGATGGACCGAATCCCACAGTGAGCTGATGGCGACCGACGGGTGGCACTACTGAACCGCCCTGGGTCTGATGGAGGCTCGGGCTATTGGTTTCCAACCCTTGCTGGGGCGGCTCGTTGTGCAGCGTAGAACGCTGTCTCGAACTCTGCTGGCGGGATGTCGCCGCAGTGGCTGTGGAG
>JADLEF010000216.1 GCA_020846295.1 Acidimicrobiales bacterium | reverse complement strand
CCAGCACGGCCAGCAGGGCGATCCAGCGCACCAGTCGGGAGGCGGGCCGGCGGGACCAGCCGCGGTACCAGGCGCCCGGACTGCGCCGACGGCGCCGCTCCAGCGACAACGGACGGCGCGTGAGATCCACCGAGAGGACCGGCCGGGCGCGGCCGCGATCGCTGCCGCGCGGCGATGACCGACGCCGCTTCGCGCCGGGGATCTCCAACAGTGGTGAGGCCACGCTCCGCTCCCCCGAACCGCCTGTGCGCAGAGAGTGTACAGCTCGGCACGCCGGCGACGTCCAGCGAGGTTCAGGCCCGACGCGTCTCGTAGGCTGAGGTCCCATGCGGGTCTGGATCGATCAGGATCTGTGCACCGGGGACGGGATCTGCACCGATCACTGTCCCGAGGTGTTCGTCATCCTCGAGGACGGCATCGCCTACGTCCGCCAGGACGGCCTGGCGCTCAACGATCCGGGCGGGTCGCAGTCCCTCGCCGATGTGCCGGACCGTTTCGAGCAGGTCGTCGTCGAGTGCTCCGAGCAGTGCCCGGGCGAGTGCATCTTCGTCGAGAGCGACGACGAGCTGCTCGTCGGCATCAGCGCGGGACCGGCCGAGAGCCTTCGCATCACGCCGGATTGACCGGCGGCGGTCCCCGGGGTTGTCCCAGGGTCGCCCGCTCCCGCGCTGCAGACGACCAGACTGGGCCGATGATCGTGCTCATCGTCGTCGTGGTGCTGGTCGCCGTGCTCGCCGGCATCGCCGTCGCCGGGTTCAACCGGCTCCAGCGCGGCCGACAGGCGGTGGCCGAGGCGTGGGCGCAGGTCGATACCCAGCTGCAACGCCGCTACGACCTCGTCGGCGGCCTGAACGAGGTGGTCGCCGCCGCCGGACGGCACGAGCGCCTGGCCCTCGGCGAGGCCGCCGCCGCCCGGGCGCTGCCCGACCGTGACCGGGTGGAACGGCAGGTGCAGGGAGCCGGGGCGCAGCTCGTGGCGCTGGCCGAGGGCTCGCCGCAGCTGCAGGCCGACGAGCGGTTCCGCCGGCTGCACGAGCAGCTGGTGCGCACCGAGGATGACATCGCCGCCTCCCGCCGCTACTACAACGGCCGGGTACGCCAGCTCAACACCACCCGTCAGACGTTCCCCTGGCTGATCCTGGCCGGTCCGATGGGCGTGGCTGCAGCCCAGTACTTCCAGGTCGATCTCGACGAATCGGTGGTGCCCGATGTCCGCTGACCGCCCGGTCCACGATCCACCCCGACGGCCCGGTCGGTTCGGTTGGCTGCGCCGGCCCGGGGCAGCGCTTGCGTTGCTGCTGGCGCTGGTGGTGCTCGCCATCCCCGGTGGCGCCGCGTCCGCCCGCCAGTCCGGGGGCGCCATCGGCGCCTACCGGGCCGAGCTGACGGTGACCGCTGCGGGCGAGCTGCGGGTGTTCGAGGAGATCGAGTACACGCTGGCGCCCGGTGAATCGCACGGGTTGCGGCGCTTCGTGCCGCTCAAGGTCGACTACGACGACCGGTACCGCCGGGTCTACGCCATCGACGATGTGCAGGTGAGCGCCGAGCCCGCCGGCGGGACGGTGCTGGCCGGTCCGGCGTCGGGCGTCGACGACCTGGCCACCAACGTGGACAACGACCAGCTGGTGATCCGCATCGGCAGCGCGGAGACCTTCATCGAGGGCACCTGGCGCTACCGCATCGGCTACACCGTGCACGATGCCATCGAGACGGTGGAGCTGCGCGACATCGGCGCCGCGCAGGAGCTGGTCTGGAACGTGGTGGGCACCGCGTGGACCGTGCCCATCGAACGGCTCGACGCCCGATTGGTCTACCCGGCCACGCCGTTGAGCAGCCGTTGCTACACCGGTCGGTATCGCGCCGAGGAGGCCTGTGTCATCGAGGGGGACGGCACCGAGGCCGATCCGGCCCGCATCAGCGTGGCCGGCCTCGAGCCCGGCGAAGCGGTCACCGTCTACGCCGACCTACCGGTCGGTACGGTCGAGCGGGCCACCGCGGTGTTGGAGGAGCGCTGGACGCTGGCCCGGGCGTTTCGGGCCACCCCGGTGACGCTGGCGCTCAGCGCCCTCGGCTCGCTGGCCGCCATCGGGGGGCTCGGCACCCTGCTCGGGCGACAGGCCCGCGACCGCCGGCTGGCCACCACGGCGTACCTCCCCGCCGACGCCGAACCCGACCGGACCGGCCTCGCCGGGTTCTTCGACAAGCCCGACGGCCCCGTGCAGTTCCGCCCGCCCGACGGCATGACGCCGGGGCTGGGCGGCGTGCTGGTCGACGAGCGGGCGGACCCGCTCGACGTGTCGGCCACCATCGTCGACCTGGCCATCCGCGGCCACCTGCAGATCGAGCAGCGCGAGGACAGCGGCGCGTTCCGCCGTCACAGCGACTTCCACATCCGCTTCCTCGACCGGGCCGACGAGACGTTGCACCCCTACGAGCGCCTGCTCTTGGACGGGCTGCGAGCCCACGCCGCCGGCCGGCCCGGGGTGCTGCTGTCGGAGCTGCGCACCAAGTTCGCCGGCGAGCTGTCCGCGGTGCGCAGCGCCATGTACGACGAGACGATGGCGCGCCGCTGGTTCACCCGCCGGCCGGACCGCGTGCGCAGCGCCTGGATCGGCATCGGGGTGCTGGTGCTGATCCTCGGTGGCGTCGCCGCCGCCGCCCTGATCGCGCTGACGACCTACGGCCTGCTGAGCCTGCCGGCGGTGCTGCCCGGTCTGCTGATCCTGGGGGCGGCCGGCCGGATGCCGTCGCGCACCGGAGAGGGCCGTCGCCTGCTCGAGCTGCTGGTCGGCTACGAGCGGTTCCTGGAGGTGGCCGATGTCGACGAGCTGCGCTACGCCGACCGTCAGCACGACTTCGTCGCCGGGCTGCCCTACGCCATGGTCTTCGGCATCACCCACCGGTGGGCGGCGGTGCTGGCCGTGCTGCAGCAGCAGGGCGTGGACCTCGCGCCCACCTGGTACATCCCCATCAACCCCGGCGGCGTGTTCCGCTACGACGACTTCGGCCGCTCGATGAGCGACTTCAACTCGGTGTCCGCCGCGGCGCTGAGCGCGCCGCAGCCATCCTCCACCGGTGGCGGGTTCTCCGGCGGGGGCGGCGGGGGGTTCTCCGGCGGGGGTGGTGGCGGCGGAGGCGGCGGCGGATGGTGAGCCCGGCCGGTTGAGCTCGGTTCGCTGAAACCGGCGTCGCCCGGCGTCGGAGCCCGTGGGAAGATCGCAGGGCATGCTCGGCGCCCACTCCCCCGCCCCGGTGAGCCCGTTCGACCGGGGCGCCGACCCGTCCGGCCCGGCCGTGTCGACCGGCGTGCGTTGGGGGCGGTACCCGGTGCTGCTGCCCAGCCCCACCGATCCTCGCCTCGCCCAATCCGCGGTGCTGCTGTCGCTGCAGGTGCTCGGCCAGACCACGCTCGGCTTCGCCGTGTCCGTCCCGCAGATCGCGGTGTGCCTGCTGACCTGTGCGCTGCTCGAGGTCGGGATCACCTTCGCCCGGCGCCGCGTGCTGGCCTGGCCGGCCAGCGCGCTGCTCACCGGCAACGGCATCGCGCTGCTGCTGCGCGATCCCGCCACGGTCGCCGGGGACCACTGGTCCACGCGGCGCTGGTGGCTCTTCGCCGGGGTCGCCGCCGCGTCGCTGCTGTCCAAGCACCTGCTGCGCGTCGACGGACGACACGTGTTCAACCCGTCGAACCTCGGCCTGGTCGCCGCCTTCGTGGCACTCGGCTCGAGCCGGGCCGACGCGCAGCTGCTGTACTGGGGGCCGTGGCGACCGGGGCTGGCCGCCGCGGTGGCGCTCATCGTCGTGGGCGCGGCGCTGGTCGGCCGGCGGGCCGGGGTGTGGCTGGTCGGGGTCGTGTACCTCGCCTCGCTGGCCGCGTGGCTGGGCCTGTTGTCGGTCTCGGGCCACTGCATCGTCGCCGACTGGTCCGATGCGCCGCTCTGCGGTGGCGCCTTCTGGTGGCGCGTCGCGCTCTCGCCGGAGACCCTGCTGTTCGCCGGCTTCATGATCACCGATCCCCGCACCGTGCCCGACGGGCCCACCGCCCGCGTCGCCTTCGCAGCTTCCGCCGCCGCGGTCGCCGCGCTGTTGGCCGCGCCGCAGCAGACGGAGTTCGCCACCAAGGTGGCGCTCCTCGGCGGGCTGACCGTGGTGTGCGCCGCCCTGGGTCTGGCCCGGCTCGTGGCCGCGCGACGCGGCGGGGTTCCGGCTCTCCGCGGGCGGCGGCGCGGCGCGCTGGGCGTCGGGGTGGCGGTGGCGTTGTGCGCGGTGGCGGTGCCCCTCGCCGGCGCGGGGGCCCGTTCCGTGTCGATCGCCCCGTCTGCGGCCGCGCCGACGGCGGCGCGGCCGGCGTGGCCCGAGGGGGTCGAGCCGCCCGCCGTGACCATCGCCGGGGACGTGGCCGGCTGGGCGCCGTGGTTCCGCCCCGGCGATGCGGAGCGGCGCGCTCGCTTCGTCGTCGTGCAGCTCGAGTCGCAGCGACGCAGCGCCGGGCGGCCGGCGGTGGTCTACCTCGAGGTGCGGGCGCTGATGGTGCGGGTCCCGGCGAGCGTGCAGGACGCGCCCGAGGTCGGGCTGGCCGTCACCTGGAGTGGCCCCGATGGGGTCGACCGTACCGACTGGTATCGCACGGAGCCCGTCGAGGACGGTGTCGCCATCGCCGGGCCGGCGGAACCCTGGGTCGACCCACCGCACGGTGCCTGACCTGCCGACCGGTCACGGTGCTCAGCCAGCGGGACCGGTCGGCTACGAGCGCTCGGTCGCCGCCGCGAAGGGGGCGAGGCTGCGCCGCTCGACCCGGTTCGTGACGGCCCACTTGCCGAACGCGGCGGCCGCCAGCGCGCCGCCGCCGCCGACCAGCACCCCGGCCCGGGCGCCGAACTGCTCGCACACCGCGCCGAGCAGCGGCCCACCGATCGGCGTACTGCCCAGGAACACCATCGACTGCAGGGCGAGCACCCGTCCCCGCATGTCGGCACCGGCCTCGGTCTGCACCAAGGCGGTGGACGACGTCATGAACGCGATGCTGCTCGCCCCCAGGACGGCGGCGACGGGGTAGGCCCTCCACAGGTTCGGCGACAGGGCCAGCACGGTCATCGACACCCCGAAGGCGAGGGCGCCGCCCACCACCATCGCCAACGTCACCCGCTGCCGGCGGGCGGTGGCCAGCGCGCCGACGAAGGAGCCCGCGCTGAGCACCGAGAACAGCAGGGTGAAGGTCTGTTCGTCACCGTGCAGGCTGCGCACCGCGAACAGCGGCAGCACGACCTGGAAGTTGAACGCCAGCGTCCCGATGAGGGTCATCATCACCAAGGGGATCCACAGTTCGGGCACCGACACCACGTAGCGGAGCCCTTCTCGCACCTGGCCCTTCGAGCGCTTCGCCGGCGGGGCGGCGCGCAGCTCGGTGGTGCGCATGGCCCCCAGTGCGGCGAGCACGGCGACGTAGCTCGCCCCGTCGATCAGGAAGCACCAGCCGTAGCCCACCGTGGTCACCAGCAACCCGGCCAGCGCCGGACCGAAGATCCGCGCCGAGGTCATCATCGCGCTGTTGAGGCTCACCGCGTTGTTGACCAGCCCCTGGGGCACCATCTCGACCACGAACGATCGGCGGGCCGGGCTGTCGAAGGCGGTGGCGAACCCGCCGGCCAGCGCGATGGCGTACAGCGCCGCCAGCGGTGGGCGATCCATGAAGGCCAGCGCCGACAGGACGAAGGACTGCACCATGGCCAGGCTCTGGATGGTCAGCAACAGGCGCCGCTTGTCCGAGCGGTCCGCCACCAGGCCGGCCCAGGCCCCGAAGAAGAGCACCGGGGCGAACTGGCAGGCGACGAGACCGCCGACCGCCACACCGTTGCCGGTCATCTTGAACACCAACAACGTCTGGCCCACCATCGTCAGCCAGTTGCCGACCTGGGAGATGAACTGCCCGCCGTAGAACAGCCGGAAGTTCCGCACCCGCAGCGAGGCGAACATCGAGTTGGGCCCGGCGTCGACGGCGACGGCGCTCATCGCGCCGTCCCGGTCAAGCGCTCGAGGACGTCCACCGCCGCGTCCAGCCGGTGCAGCTCGGCCGGCGAGAGCTCGCCGAGCTGGCGGCTGAGCCAGGCGTGGCGGCGACTGCGGTTGGCGGCCAGCTGGTCGCGGCCCGCCGCGGTCAGCTCGACGGAGAACGAGCGGCCGTCCCCGGCGACGCCGCGGCGCAGCACCAGGCCCCGCTGCTCCAGCTTGGCCACCGCCCGGCTGATGGTGGCGGGGGCGACCCGTTCGGCGGCGGCCAGCTCCCCGAGCGTCAGCGGACCCTCCCGCCCGATGACGGCGAGGGCGGAGGTGAGCGTGGGCCCGAGGCCGCTGCTGTCCTGCTGGCGCAGCAGCCGGGCCAGGCGGGTCACCGGGAGCCGAAGTCGATCGGCGACGTCGGTGGGGTCCGCCGGCCCGCCCTCGACCGCATCCGGGGGTGGGGCGCCATCCGCTGGCGCGGCATCCGGGGGTGGGGTGGGCGCAGAGGTCCTGGTGGGCACCGGGTCACTGTAGGCCCGGCTAGTTGCTTAGCGCACGCAACTACCTGTGCATTCGGCCACACGACCGAGGGCTGCTCGATCAGCCGTGCACCCGGTCGGCGGCGAGGGACCACACGAACTGCTCGTAGCTGACCCCGGCCTGCTCGAGGGTGTCGGCCAGCAGCGCGTGCCCCGCCGCCATGGCGGCGGTCGGGTGGTCGTGGCGGGCCTCCTCCGCCAGGAGCGACTCGTAGACCCCGCTGATGGTGCGGATCGGCTCCGGCGCCGGGCTGCGCCGGTTGGAGTGGTAGCCGATGAGCCGGCCGGCGTCGTCGTGGCTCGGCGTGACGTGGGCGAACACCCAGTAGTGGTCGCCGTTCGACGCCCGGTTGAGCACGTAGGCGAAGATCTCCTGACCGCCCTTGATGGAGTCCCACAGCAGTTTGAAGACGCAGCGGGGCATGGCCGGGTGGCGCACGATGTTGTGCGGCCGGCCGATCACCTCGTGCTCGGCGTACCCCGCGACGCGCAGGAACACGTCGTTGGCATAGGTGATCCGGCCCCGCGGGTCGGTCTTGGTGACGATCACCTCTTCGGTGCCGAAGGTGCGCTCGACGCCCGTGAGGTGGACCTCCGGCTCTCGCATGTCGACGTGGGCCTCCTTCGCCTACCCAGGGAGTGTCGGCAGGTGGGCGGCGCACCTTGACCGATCGGGCGGCTCCGATGGCGGCGACCGGCGAGCTCGACCCTCGCTCATGGCTCGACGCCGGCGGCCAGCTCCTCGAGCTCGGCGGCCACCGCTTCCATGCGGTGGCGCAGCTTCAGCCGCTCGAGACGGCCGGCCGGGTGCGCCCGATAGGCCACGACGAGCATCGCCAGCTCGTCGGACAGCACCGTCAGCCGGTTGGCGGTCCGGTCCATGCGCGTCCGTTCGAGCTCGGCCAGCGCATCGTCGAAGACCGTGACCGACGCCACCTCGAGATGGGTTCGGTACCGATGGTCCCTGCGAAGTGTCCGCCCGCGTCCTGCCATGCTGCCCACCATATGTGATGTAACGCTCACGCATCGGTCAGATTGCGGGGCGTTCTCCCCGACGCCGCGTCAGCCGTGGATGGCGGCCCACACCCGGTCGGACGTGTACGGCAGATCGAGGTGCACGACGCCGAACGGAACCAGCGCATCGTGCACCGCGCTCTGCAGCGCGGGGGTGGCCACGACCGTCCCCGACTCCCCCACGCCCTTCACGCCAAGGGGGTTCAACGGCGATGGCGTCTCCATCTCGTGGCACTCGAAGCTGATCGTCTCGGCCGAGGAGACCACCGGGTAGTCGGCGAAGCTCGACGTGCGCGGGATGCCGTCGGGTCCGTAGACCATCTCCTCCATCAGCGCCGCGCCGATGGCCAGGCCGAGACCGCCGTGGACCTGGCCCTCCGCTAACAAGGGGTTGAGCAGCGTGCCGGCATCGTCCACCGACACCAGGCTGCGGGTGCGGACCTCGCCGGTCTCGGTGTCCAGCTCCACCGCGGCGACACAGGCCCCGAAGGCGAAGGTGCCGGCACCGCCCTCGGGCTTGAAGCGGGACTGGGCCGCCACCTCGCCGATGTCGCTCCAACCCACCGACCGGGCGGGCGTGCCGACGACGTGGAAGGCGGCCGAGCCGGCGTCGAACACGATGTCGTCGGCGTTCGCCTCGAGCAGGTCGGCCGCCTTGGCACGGGCCAGGTCGATGACGTCGCGCGCGGCGACGTAGGCGGCGGAGCCGCCCAGCTGGGCCGAACGGGAACCGATGGTGCCGCCGCCGAAGGTCGCCGCGGGAAGGTCGGTGTCGCTGTGCAGCACCGTGATGCGGTCCCGGTCGATGCCGAGCTCTTTGGACACGATCTCGGCGAAGGTGGTCTGGTGACCCTGACCATGCGGCGAGGTGCCCACCACGACGGTGACGCGCCCGTCGTCGTGCACCGCCACCGAGGAGGTCTCGCCCTCCCCGCCCCCGGTGATCTCCACCGTGCAGCTCACCCCGATGCCGAGCTGCACCGGATCGGCCGCCGCCCGCCGCCGCGCCTGCTCCGCCCGCAACGCGTCGTAGCCGGCGGCGGCGGCCGCCCGCCGCAGAGCCTCGCCGTACCGGCCGCTGTCGTAGGTGGAACC
Source organism: Acidimicrobiales bacterium (assembly GCA_020846295.1). Classification (GTDB taxonomy): domain Bacteria; phylum Actinomycetota; class Acidimicrobiia; order Acidimicrobiales; family CAIXPF01; genus CAIXPF01. The sequence continues at coordinate 2,685 of JADLEF010000216.1, read as the reverse complement.
GATCGATGAGGTGTACGGAAAGGCGTCGTCGGCCACCACGTTGCGCAGCCGCACCTCGAGCGGGTCCATCCCGATGGCGACGGCGAAGCGGTCGATGGCCCGCTCGATGTCGCAGGCCGCCTCCGGTCGACCGGCGCCGCGGAAGGCGACGGTGGGGGTGGTGTTGGTGACCACCGAGGTGCCCTCGACCCGCGCCCTCGGGATGGCGTACACCCCGGTGCCGCTGTTGCGCAGGTTGCTGGTGACGTTGGTCCCCATGGCCGGATAGGCACCGGAGTCCTGCAGCGCCCGCGCCTCGTAGGCGAGGACCTTGCCATCGCTCGTGCCGCCGATGCGCACGCTGTGGGTGGAGGCGCGGCCGTGGCCCATCGCCACCATCGCCTCGCTGCGCGTCTCGCACCAGCGGACCGGCCGCGCGAGCCGGCGGGCGACGAAGGCGACCACGACATCCTCGGGATAGCACCCGTAGCCGCCCTTGGCCCCGAACCCGCCGCCGACGTCGGGCGCGATGGCGCGCACCGTGCCCGGCTCCAGCCCCATCGCGCACTCGATGACGTACTTGGCGCCGGCGGGGCGCTGCGAGCACACCCACACGGTGCAACGGCCGTCCGCGCCCCACACCGCGGCGCCGGCCAGCGGTTCGATCGGGCTGGGGTTGAGGCGGGGGTGGCGCAGGTCGAACTCGACGACGGCGTCGCACCCGGCGAACGGATCGTCCTCGAACGCGGGCATGGCCCATTGGAACGACACGTTCGTGCCGGCCGCCGGGTGCAGCACCAACCCGTCGGAGCGGGACTCGGCCAGATCGGTGAGCACCAGGAGCGGCTCGTAGTCCACCTGCACGCCCTCGACGGCGTCGGCCGCGACATACCGATCGGTCGCCACCACGACCGCGACCGCCTCGCCCACGAAGCGCACCACACCATCGGCCAGCATCGGCCGCCACATCGCCTTGTTCATGATCGGCAGGCGGGGCGGCAGGGGCCACAGGTCGATGTCGGCCGCGGTGAACACGGCGACCACACCCTCGGTCGCCAGCGCGTCGGCGCTGTCGATGGAGCGGATGCGGGCATGCGGCTCCGTCGAGCGAACGAAGGCGGCGTACAGCGCCCCCTCGAGCTCGGGCAGGCGCAGCCCGTCGATGAAGGTCCCCTGCCCGCGAAGCAGCGGCGCGTCTTCGCGTCGCAACACCTGTGGTCCGCTGATGCTCATGGCTGCACCTTTCATCGAGACGGAGCAGGTTTGCAGCCGGAAAAGGGCCGCGCAACAAACGGGCTTTTGGCGTCCCGCCCAGCGACACGTCCCCCAACCAAGCAATTGCTTCGGTGGAGACCTCCCCCTACGATCGGCCGAACCGATTTCCAGGAGGTAGCACGTGGGGGCACGGACCGGCGCCGAGTACCTGAAGGGGCTCGAGGAGAGCACACGAGAGATCTGGTTGGGAGGTGAGCGCGTCACCGACGTCGTCAACCACCCGCAGTTCCGTCAGGCCGCTCAGGCCATGGCCCACTGGTTCGATCTGCAGTACGCCCACCCGGAAACGCTGCTCGTCAAGGACGAGGAGACCGGCGAGCCGATCAACATCAGCCACATGATCCCCCACTCCCGGGAGGACCTGGTCAAGCGCGGCGAAGGCCTTCGACTCATCTCCGAGCAGTCGATCGGCATCATGGGTCGCACGCCCGACTACATGAACGTCACGTTCGCGGGCTTCGCCGGCAACCCGAGCGACTGGCGTGGTCCCGACGGGATCAACGAGCACGGCGCGCAGCACATGATCGAGTGGCAGAAGCGCCTGCGCCGCAACGACATCTCCACCACCCACACCATCGTGCACCCGGTGGTCGACAAGGAGAAGGACAACGACTTCGCCAACAACCCGGTGCCGCTGCACAAGGTGGGCGAGACCAACGACGCCATCATCGTGCGCGGCGCCCGCCTGCTGGCGACGTTGGCCCCCTTCGCCGACGAGCAGACCGTCTACCCGGGCCACCCGCTGCCGCCCGGGGCGCCCTCCAACTACGCGGTGTCCTTCACGGTGCGCATGGACGCCCCCGGCCTGATCTTCCTGTGCCGCGACTCGGGTGCCCTGCCCGACGCCAACCCGATCGACGCACCGTTCTCGACCCGGTTCGACGAGCAGGATGCGTACTGCATCTTCGACGACGTCGAGATCCCCAAGGAGAACGTGTGGATCGACGGGCAGGTCGAGGTCTACAACACCGTGATGATGCCGAGCTCGTGGTGGCCGAACATCATGCAGCAGACCACCATCCGGGCGTTGACCAAGCTCGAGTTCGCGTACGCGCTCGCCTCCCGCATGGCGGAGATCGTCAACGACAAGCGCGAGGGCACCATCGACAAGCTCGGTGAGATCCTGTCCTACGTCGATGCCACCCGCAACGCGCTGGATGCCGCCGTCGCCAACGCCAAGCCCTGGCCGGATGGCAACTGGTTCCCGAACCCGCGCAACCTGACCTGCATGCGGGCGCTGCTGGCCACCTGGATGCCACGGGTGAACGACATCCTCAAGGAGATCGGCAGCCACAACCTGTTGGCCACCGCCAGCCGGGGCCAGCTCGACGACGCCCGCCTGCGCCCGCTGATCGAGGAGTTCCTGCCCGGCGCCAACGGCATCAGCGCCGAGGAGCGCTCGGTCATCTACCGCATGGCGTGGGACTTCGT
>JADLEF010000215.1 GCA_020846295.1 Acidimicrobiales bacterium | reverse complement strand
GCCGCCCGAGGCGCTCGGCCGGCGGGACTTCAACCTGCGCACGCTCGATCTGTGACCGGCGGGTTCGGCGTAGGGTTTCACTGGCGGCGCGGGCGGTGGCCGCCACTGCCCGATGGACAGCACGCAGCGCCAGCACGGCGAGCAGCGCGACCATCTTGGAGCGCAGCGAGAGGCCCCGGGCCGGTGACCCGATCATGCCGGTGCCGTCGACCACGCCTGCTCTGGCGACCCGGCGAGTACCGTACTGAACGGAATGTCGGCGCCTCGGCGCCCGCGGGGGTCCATCTGCCGCGCCTGCGCGACGGTCGATCCGCCCGCCCCCCGGGTCTCGGGCGTGGCCCCGCCCCCGGCTCAGTCCTCGGTCAACGGCTTCATGAACGACCAGAGGTGTCCCTCGCGGTCCCGTGCGCTGTACTCGCGGTAGCCGTAGGGCTGATCGAGCGGCTCGTAGACGATCTCGGCGCCCTTGGCCCGGGCCCGGCGGTGGTGCTCGTCCACGTCGTCGACGAACACCGCCATGGTGGCGGTGGCCGCCCCCAGCGTGCGCGGCGACGCCAGGCCGTACTGCTCGGTCTCGGGGTGCAGCCACACGAGCCCGTCGCCGGCGAGCAGCTCGCCGTGCACCACCCTGCCGTCGGCATCGCGGGTCAACTCGCCGGGGCCGAGGCCGAACACGTCGCGCAGCTCGTCGTGGGCCGCCTCGAGGTCGGCGTAGACGAGGATGGAGATCCGTTGGCGGACCGGGGAATCGAGCATGGTCATGTCCTCCACGATGGTGAGCAGTTCGTCGCCGGCCGCCCCGCCCTGCTCCAGGGTGGCGAGCAGCCGCCCGATCCGGTCCCGCAGGCGGGTAGCCGTCTCCAGGGTGCGGTCGAGCCGCCGGCGATGGTCGGTGAGCGAGCTGCGCAGGTCCCACGCCGGGTCGTCGAGCGTCAGGCCGATCTCCTGCAGGGACAGCCCTAGCTGGCGCAGCAGCCAGATGCGGTAGAGGCGCTCCACCGCCTCCGGTCCGTACAGGCGATGGCCGGCCGGCGTCCGGCTCGACGGCCGAAGCAACCCGATGTCCTCGTAGTGGTGCAGCGTGCGGACGGTCAGCCCGGAGGCCCGGGCCAGTTCGCCCACCCGCCGGGCTCGTCCGGACTGCTCGGACCGGGGTGCGTCGCTCACGGCTGGGACGCTACGACCTCACGTCGCGTGTGGTGCAAGGGGGTATCGCGATGATGGGCGCGCACCGCCACAGCGGCGGCACGGGCGCGCCACGGGCGGGTCGGCCGGCGGCCGACCCGCCCGTGGGTCGAAGGTCGGGTTGCTGATCGCAGGTTGGGCGGCGATCAGCGGGCGATCAGGTCGAGACCTTGGTCCGGGTGGTGCGGGCCTGACGCTCGATGTCCGCCGGCGTCGGGTCTTCCACCTTGTACAGCTTCTGGGCGTTGTCCCACAGGATCGCCTTGCGCTGCTCGGGCGTGGAGTCCGACAGTCCGGATTCGATGCGCTCGAACACCTCGTCGCCGTACAGCGAGGTCGGGTGCGGGAAGTCGGTCTCGAACAGGATGCGGTCGACGCCGACCTTGTCGATCAGCCGCCGCGGGGCGACCTGCTCGAACCAGTAGCAGGCGAACACGTTGCGGGCGAAGTACTCGCTGGGCAGCATGTCGAGATCGGGCCGCTCCTCGGGCACCCGGTTGCCCAGGAACTGGTAGTCCAGCGCCTCGAGCACGAAGGGGATCCAGCCGATGCCGGACTCGACCGACACGAACTGGATCGTCGGGAAGCGGGACAGCACGCCGGACATGAGCAGATCCGTGAGCTGGATGGCGTTCTTGAGGAAGACCTCCACCGAACCGGCGGTGAAGGTGGCCATCTTCCCGTAGACCTCCATCATCTGCTTCGTCATGCCGCCTTCCATGTTCCCCGAACCGATGTGGAACGAGATCGGCAGGTCCAGCTCGACGGCGGTCTCCCACATCGGGTCCCACGCCGGATCGCCCAGCATCGGCTGGCCGAACTTGTGCGGCTCACCGGTGAACAGGATGCCCTTGTGGCCCATCGCCGCGCAGCGACGGACCTCCTTCACCGCGGCGGGGATGTCCCAGAACGGGGTGGAGGTGATGGGCAGCAGGCGGCGGGGATCCTCCGACGCCCACTCGGTCTGGAAGTTGTTGTACGCCTCGACGCAGGTGAGCATCAGCTCCGGGTCCTCGAGCTTGAGGAACTGCTGGCTGCCGAACCCGGCCACGTTGGGGTACATGACCATGGCCCAGATGCCCATCTCGTCCATGTACTTGAGGCGCTCCTTGGCGTCGTAGGCGCCCGGGTGCATGTCGGCGTAGGTGGCCGGGTAGTCCTTGAAGTCGCCCCTGCCGGCGGTGGCGAGCAGGCCGGCGAGGGAGGTGCGCTTGCCGTCGATGACCCAGATGTCGCGACCGCGGGCATCCTGGTCGAGGCGCGGCACCCGATCCCGCATGGACGCCGGCACCCGGCTCGTCCACAGATCCGGTGCCTCGCTGACGTGGGTGTCGACGTCGATGATCGTGTAACCGCTCATGAATCCCCCTTTGCGAATCCGGTCATTCTCGCACCTGCGGGCATGCGAAGCCCACCGGACGGCCGAGCTAGCGTGCACGGCGGGGGGAGCGCGCATGAGCGACGACTCGAACCAGTCGGCCGGCCGGCGTCCACCCCGGCGGCCCGTGACCGACTGGGCGACCGATTTCGACCACCTCGACGAGGAGTGGGCAGCCCGCGCCCCCGAGATCGGTGCCGAGCTCCGATGGCTCTCCTTCCTGTCCGCCAACCGGGACCCGGCCCACTTCGAGCGGCCGGAGGAGGTCGTGCTCGACCGCACCACCAACCGGCACCTCGCCTTCGGGGTCGGG
>JADLEF010000214.1 GCA_020846295.1 Acidimicrobiales bacterium | reverse complement strand
TCCCGCGTCAGCGTCGGCGGTACGGGGCCCCCGCCGCTCAGCCCCAGCCGCAACCGGGGCGGCGCGGCCCTGCGTGAGCGCGCCTCGAGCAGCACGTCGGTCAGCACGATCGGATTGCCCACGAACACCGTCGCCCCCCGTTCGGTCAACGCGTCGAAGCCCGCCGCCGGTGTCCAGCGTCCCATCACGTTGATCGAGCACCCCCGGTGCAACGGTGGCAGCAGGTTGGCCACCAGCTGGTAGGAGCTCGACAGGGCGGTCGGCCCGAACGACACGTCCTCCGAGGTCAGCCGCAGCCGCTCGGCGATGCAGTTCGCGGCCCTCGCCGTGGGTTCGTGGGCCAGGCACGCCCCCTTCGGTCGGCCCGAGGTGCCCGACGTGTAGGACAGGTGGGCGACGGCCCGCTCGTCGCCCGGATCGGCCGGGGGCGCGCCGGCGCCGGCGAGCACCTCCGGCCAGGACAGGGCGCCGTCCTGCGCTCCGTCGAGGCAGAGCGAGTGCGTCCAGGTCCCGGCCGCGGCGCCCGCCCGTCGGGCCCGGTCCACTGCGTCGAACAGGTCGTGGGTGTAGATCAGCACCGACGGCTCGTGATCGTTCAGGTAATACTCCAGGGTGTCGGCGTACTGGACGTTGACCAGCGAGCTGATCGCCCCCAGTCGCCAGATCCCGAACATGGCGGCCAGATAGTCCAACCCGTTGTGGGCGAACACCGTCACCCGGTCGCCCGGTCGCACCCCGAGGCCGGCCAGCGCGCCGGCCACCTGGTGCATCGCCTCCACCGCCTCGGCGTAGGTCCAGGACCGGTTGCGGTCCACCCAGTGGAAGGCGAGCTTGTCCGGCCGCCGCTCGGCGCCGTCGAGCAGGAGTTGGTGCAGCAACATCGGGTCACTGCTACCAAGCCGATGTTTCCGCCGCGTTGCCGCCGCGGGACGTGCTCGCTTCGGGCTACCGTGCCGCTCCGTGGACGAACAGGTACAAGCGTTGGCGGCCCGCGCCGCCGAGTTGCTCGTCGCCCGGGGCGAGTCGATCGCCGTGTGCGAATCCTCTGCGGGCGGGATGATCTCCGCCGCGCTGCTGTCGGTGCCCGGTGCCTCGGCGTACTACCGCGGCGGCGCGGTGGTCTACACGATCGTGGGCAGCGCCGCCCTCATCGGCGGGGTGGTGAGCCCACCCGAGGGCATGCGGGGTGCCACCGAGCAGTTCGCCCGCTACCAGGCGGAGGCGATCCGCCTGAAGCTGGACACCACCTGGGGTACCGGTGAGACGGGCGCGACCGGCCCGACCCCGAACCGTTACGGCGATCCCAACGGCCACGCGTGGCTGGCGGTGCACGGCCCCGTCACCCGGACACGCCAGGTGCTCACCGGTTCCGACGACCGTCAGGCCAACATGGTGGCGTTCACCGTCGCCTCGCTCGAGCTGCTGATCGAGGCGCTCTCGGCAGCGGCCTGAGCCCGGCCCGGTTCCGGCTGCTCCACCTGGCCAGCCGGCACGGCCCAGGCCCGCAGGAACTGCTCCGCGGGCATCGGCCGGCCGTAGAGGTAGCCCTGTCCGTAGCGGCAGCCGAGCTCGACGAGCGCCGCCGCCTGCTCGGGTTCCTCGATGCCCTCGGCGATGACCCGCATGGCGAAGGCCCGGCCGAGCTCGCACACCGCACCGACCAGGGTCCGCTGGCGGCGATCCTGGGTGACCCGGCCCACGAAGCTGCGGTCGATCTTGAGCGCGGACGCCGGCAGCCCCTGCAGGTAGGCGAGCGACGAGTACCCGGTGCCGAAGTCGTCGATGGCGACCTCCGCGCCCAGCCGCCGGATGGCGTGCAGCGCGTCGTGGGCCACGTCGAGGTCGTGGGCGAGATCGGTCTCGGTCAGCTCCACCAGCAGCTTCGACGGGTCGACGCCGCGCTGGATCAGCTTCCGGTCGATCTCCGCGGCGACGGTGCCCTGCAGCAGGTGCCCGCCGGCGATGTTGACCGACAGGTAGCAATGGCGCAGCGCGTCCTCCTCCGCCCAGTCCTCGAGCAGGTCGGCGGCCCGGTCCAGCACCCATCGGCCCAGATCGGCGATGAGGCCGGCCTCGTGGGCCAGCGGGATGAACACGTCGGGCGTGATGATGCCGTGGTTCGGGTCCCGCCAGCGGGTCAGCACCTCCGCGCCGACGAGCGAACCGTCCGCCAGCGACACGATCGGTTGCAGCCACGGTTCGAGCTCGCGGCGCTCGAGGGCGCGCCGGAACGCCTGTTCGAGGCGGATGTGCTCGTCGACGCTGTCCTGCAGGTCACGGTCGTAGAGCACGACCTGGCGCCGGCCGGCCTGCTTCGCCTTGTACATGGCCATGTCGGCGCGGGCCACCAGCGCGGACGCCTGCGCGGTGCGGGCCCGGACGCTGGCGATCCCGACGCTGGCCGAGATGCGGGCTTCGTCGTCGCCGAGCCGGAACGGGCGCTCGAGCGTGGTGATGAGCCGGCGGCCGAACACCATCAGCTCCTCGGCCGACGGCGGGCGCGGCAACAGCAGCACGAACTCGTCGCCCCCGAGCCGGGCGACCAGGTCGTCCTCGCGGATCTCGCCCTGCAGCCGCCGGCTGGCCTGCAGCAGCAGCTCATCGCCGGCGGCGTGACCGAGGCTGTCGTTGACCTGCTTGAAGCGGTCGAGGTCGACGAAGAGCACGGCGACCTCCTCGTCGATGGTGCGGCAGGCATCGACCGCCGCCTCGGCTCGCCGGAAGAAGCCGATCCGGTTGGGAAGCCCGGTGAGCCCGTCATGGCTCGCCTCGTGGGCCAGCTGGTCCTCCAGCCGCTTGCGCTCGCTGATGTCGCGGGCCATCACGGTGATGAGGCCGGCGCCGCTGGGGTCGACCAGCGAGATGGACACGATGACCGAGCGCACCTGACCCCGCCCCGAGATGAGGGTGTCCTCGAACGTGGCGTTGGGCGCCTCCCCGGCGCGCAGCCACGATCCGGTCACGGGGAGGAAGTCGCCGACGAAACGCGACTCGACCCGGTCGTGTTCGAGGCCGATGAGCGCCGATCCGGCCGGGTTGACATCGAAGACGCGGCCCTCGAGGTCCGTGCTCAGGATCGCTTCCATGGCGGTGTCGATGACGCTGCGGGCCTGCATCTCGCTCAACCGCAGCTGCTCGGTCAGCGCGGCCGCGCTGTGGCGCAGCACCATCGCCTCGTTCAACGAGCTCGACGCCTCGAAGAGGTAGCGGACCATGACGATGGCGAACACCACCGAGCCGGCGGCCAGCCCGTAGGACCCGCGTACCGTCAGCGCGAGCACCTCGAGGCCCCACATCGGGACGAGGAACGTGAACACCAGCGGTTTGAACCCCGCGAACGCGGTCAACGCCCCGGCGGTGCAGGCGCACAGCAGCACCAGGTGGAGCAGTTCGGAGCGGTCGGGTTGGCCGAGGTGGGGGACGAGGAAGGCGTAGAGCCCCCACAGCAGGGCGATGATCCCGTTCGACCGGCAGAGCAGGACCAGCCAGCGGTCGGCGGTGCGCGCCCCCGGGGTGCGGTGCCAGCGTTGGACCACCCACAGCTCGTCGAGCACGGCGACGCAGACCGCCGCGCCCCACACCAGTTGCCAGCGCCGCCACACGGCATCGGCGCTGAGCGTCTCGGCGATGACGAGGGCGACGGCGCACAGCATGCCGATGGCGCCCGTCGGCACGAGACGGAAGATCTGACGCTGGATGTCGGTGAGCGCGGTGTGCCGATGATCGGCCACCTCGTCGTCCGCGCGTCCTGCAAGCATGATCCGGCCCTTCGGCCACTACGACGGATGCCTTGACCGGTTTGCACCGTCGTGGGGATCACCGAAGGGGTCCGCCGCGGCGTCGGGGACCCCCGCCCTCGGCCGCCCTCAGCCGCCGTCGGTCGGGCGTCGGGCGAGGACCTCGCCGTGCACGAAGGCGAAGTAGGCGTCCGGCCTGACCGACCAGGCGCGCCACGCGTCGGCGAGGTCGAGCAGCTCCTCCTGGGTGGCGTGGCCGCCGGCGACGGCTTGCTCGGCGAAGCTGCCCTCGCTGACCCTCGACGCCCACTGCGTGCCCCACGCCGCGGTGCCGACCGGGTCGGCGTAGCTCCAGGCGCTGGCGGTGGTGCTGTCCTGCTCGAAGCCGGCCTGCTGGACCCAGCCGCGCAGGAACCGGGCCGCGTTGGGCTCGCCGCCGTTGCTGCGGGCCCCCGTGTCGTACAGCTGCAGCCAGCGGTCGAGACGGGGATCGTGCGGGGCGTGCACCATGGTGGCGTAGTCGGCGTCGCGCACCGCCACCAGGCCGCCCGGGCGCAGCACCCGGTGCATCTCGCGGAGCGCGTCGACCGGCCGGGCGACGTGCTGGAGCACCTGATGGGCGTAGACGATGTCGACGCTGCCGTCGTCGAAGGGCAGGGCGTAGCAGTCGGCCTGCTCGAAGCGGACGTTGAGCACGGCGCGCTGCTCGGCGAGGGCGCGCGCCTGCTCGATGACGGCGGCGACGGCGTCGATGCCGATGACCTCGCCCGGATCGAGCAGCGCGGCGAGATCGACGGTGATGGATCCGGGTCCGCAGCCGACGTCGAGGAGGCGCTGGCCGGTCTGCAGGTGCGGCAGGAGGAAGGCGGCGGAGTTCTGCGCGGTGCGGGCGCTGTGCGCCGCCAGGACCGCAGCATGGTGCCCGTGGGTGTACCGCTCGGTTGTCATGGGCGTTGACCGTACCGGGCGACGCCGGCGAGCGTGGAGAGCGCGTCGATGGCGGCGTGGTGGCCGGCCATGCCGTGCACCCCGGCACCGGGGGCGGCCGACGCGGAGCAGAGGAAGGCGCCCGGCCCCAGGCGGTAGGGGTGGGTGCTGAGCGTGGGGCGGGCCAGCAGCTGCAGCCCGTCGTGTGCGCCGCCGGTGATGTCTCCACCGACGTCGCTGGCGTTGTAGGCCTCGAGCGAAGCGCAGTCGGTGCGGTGGCGGGCGAGGACGAGATCCCGGAAGCCGGGGGCGAAGCGCTCGATCTGCGCCTCGATGGCGACGGTCATGTCCACCGTCGAGCGTGCCGGGACGTGGCAGTAGGCCCACAGCGCCGCCTTGCCGGTGGGGACCCGGTCGGGATCGGCGAGGTCCTGCTGGGCGACGAGCACGAACGGACGGGCGGGGTGGCGGCCGGCGGCGACGTCCGCCTCGGCGGCGGTGATCTCGGCCATCGTGCCGCCGACGTGCACGGTGGTGGCCTGGCGGCACGCGTCGTGCTCCCAGGGCACGGGCGCGGCGAGGGCGTAGTCGATCTTGAACACGCCGGGGCCGTGGCGGAAGCGGCGGTGGCGGCGCACGGCGGCGCTCGCCCGGCGGTGGGGGCGGGCGAGGTCGACGACCTGGCTGAGGGCGAGGTCGAACAGCACGAGCCGGGCGGGGGGGAGCTGGTCGAGCTCGGTGATGCGGCGGTCGCACTCGATGCGGCCACCGTGGCGGTGCAGCACGGCGACGAGCGCGTCGATGATGCGTTGCGAGCCGCCGCGGGCGACGGGCCAGCCGCCGAGGTGGCCGGCGGCGTGCAGGGTGAGGGCGAAGGCGCTGGTGAACGGATGGGTCAGCGGCAGCACGGCGTGGGCCGCCGATCCGGCCCAGAGGGCGGCAGCTTCCTCGGTTCGGAACCAGCGGTCACCGATGACGGTGGCCGGCGGCAGGGCCCGGGCGCCGAAGCCGGCGAGGGCGAGGGGGTGGCGCAGCGTGGTCGGGCGCAGCAGGGGACCGAGCGCCGAGTCGGCGATGGCGGGCCACCGGCGCACGACGGGGTCGAGCAGCCGGTGGTAGCGGTCGGCGTCGGGGCCGAGCGTGCGGGCGGTGTCCTCCACGGTGCCGTGCAGCGTGGCGGCCCGCCCCCCGTCGAGCGGGTGGGCGAGGGCGATGGGGGCGCGGCGCCATTCGAGACCGTGGCCGGTGAGGTCGAGCTCGGCGAAGGCCGGGGAGACGGGGCCGAAGGCGTGGAGGGCGGCGCAGGGGTCGTGGGCGAAGCCGGGTAGCGTCAGCGCTGCGGTGCGGCAGCCGCCGCCGGGCGTGGGGGCGGCTTCGAGGACGAGCACGTCGAGCCCGGCTCGGGCGAGCACGCAGGCGGCGACGAGGCCGTTCGGGCCGGCTCCGACGATGACGGCGTCGGTCATTCGTCCCTCATTCGTCGCTCATTCGTCGATCGGGTCGCCATTCGGTCCACAACGCGGCGCCGACGATCCCCGCGTTGTTGGCCAGGGCGGCAGGGAGCAGCTCGGCACGGGTGTGCAGGAGGTGGAACCACCGCTCGGCCTTGGCGGACACGCCGCCGCCGATGATGATGAGATCGGGCCACAGCGCCCGCTCGACGAGGGCGAGGTACTCGTTGACGAGCTCGGCGTACTGCTTCCAGGTCAGCTTCTTCTCGTCGCGGACGCGGGCGGCGGCGCGCTGCTCGGCGTCCTTGCCGCGCAGCTGGAGGTGGCCGAGCTCGGTGTTGGGCACCAGGACGCCATCGTGGAAGAGCGCGGACCCGATGCCGGTGCCCAGGGTGAGCAGGAGGACGACGCCGCTGCGCCCGGCGCCGGCGCCGAAGCGCACCTCGGCGAGCCCGGCGGCGTCGGCGTCGTTCATCAGCGTCACGGGACAGGCGCAACGGGCGGTGAGGAGCGCATCGACGTCGAGCCCGACCCACGGCTCGCCGAGGTTGGCGGCGGTGAGGGTGTGGCCGGCCTTGACGACACCGGGGAAGGTGCAGCCGACGGGGCCGTGCCAGTCGAAGTGGCGGACCAGGTCGACGACGACACCGGCGACCGCGTCGGGCTCGGCCGGCGACGGGGTGACGATACGGTGGCGGGGGGCGACGAGCCTGCCGGTGTCGATGTCCACCGGTGCTGCCTTGATGCCGGACCCGCCGATGTCGATGCCGAGCACCACCATGGGCTCGACGCTACTGCGCCGCGTCGAACGCCTCACCGGCTCACCGGGTGAGCGGTTCGTGCCAACCGTGCGCAGGCAACAGCCGTGCGGCCTGCTCCGGGCCCCAGGTTCCCCGGGTGTACCGATGGACGGGCACCGACGGCAGATCGAGGATGTCGGCCACGATCCGCCATTGCTCCTCCACCGTGTCCTCCCTCGCAAACCGCGCGGTATGGCCGTCCAGTGCGTCGTCGAGCAGCCGTTCGTAGGCCTCCTGCCGGCGGCCCAGCGCTTCGGCGAAGTCGACGTCGAGGTGCACGTCGCGGCTTGCCATGCGCGCCCCCGGCTCCTTGGCCTGCATCTGGATGGTCACGCCGTCGTTGTGACCCAACCTGAAGCGGATGAGGTTGGGGTGCGGGGTGTGGTGGCGGTCGGCGAAGAGCAGCCGCGGTGGCGACTGGAACTCCACCAACGCCTCCGTCGCCGTCGCCGCCAGTCCCTTGCCCGCCCGGATGACGAAGGGCACGCCCGCCCACCGCCACGAGTCCACCTGCATCCGTACCGCGGCGTAGGTCTCGGTGCGGGAGCCGGCGGCCACGCCCTTCTCCTGGAGGTAGCCGTCGTACTGGCCCAGCACGACATCGCTCGGGGTGATGTCGGGGATCGATCGCAGGACCTTGACGATCTCGTCGCGCAGCGTGTCGGCATCGCTGGACACCGGCGGTTCCATGGCCAGCAGCGCCATCACCTGCAGCAGGTGGTTCTGGATCACGTCCCGGGTCGTGCCGACCTCGTCGTAGAACGCGCCCCGACCTTCCACCCCGAACGACTCGGCCATCGTGATCTGCACCGACGCGACGTAGCGGCGGTTCCACACCGGCTCGAGCAGCGTGTTGGCGAAGCGGAACACCAGCAGGTCCTCGACCGATTCCTTGCCCAGGTAGTGGTCGATGCGGAACACGGCGTTCTCGTGGAAGGCGCGGTGGATGATCGAGTTCAGCTCCCGCGCCGAGGCCAGGTCGCGCCCGAAGGGCTTCTCCACCACCAGC
>JADLEF010000213.1 GCA_020846295.1 Acidimicrobiales bacterium | reverse complement strand
TCGCCGGGTGCATCCGCGACGCCGGACCCGACGCCTGGGGCCAACGGGTCATCCTCGCCCGCCGGTCGGGACGGCTCGACGCCGATGCGGACACCGGCAAGCTCGGGCTGCTCACCTACCTGCTCGATCTGATCCGCAAGCGCTTCGCCCGGCCGGACGAGACCCTCCGCGAGCTGTTCGGTCGCATCGTGTTCAACGTCTGCGTCAGCAACACCGACGATCACGCCCGGAACCACGCCGCCTTCTACCGTTACGAGCCGGGCGGCATCGACCTGGCCCTGACCCCCGCCTACGACCTGTGCCCGCAGCCGCGGTCGGGCGACACGGCGCAGCAGGCCATGGCCATCGACCGGGACGGGCGGCGCGCCGGCCGGCTGCGGATCTGTCGCGAGGCGGCGGCGCACTACCACCTCCGCGACGCCGAGGCGGCCGACATCATCGACGCGCAGGTGACCATCATCGCCGAATCGTGGCCGGACGCGGCCGAACAGGCAGAGCTGACCCAGGCGGAGCGGGCGCTGCTGTGGCAACGGCAGATCCTCAACCCCGCCATCCACGACGACGACTGAGTCCGGCGGCGACCGCCGACCATACCGCTCAGCATGGTGGGCGGCCGTGACGCCGACGGCGATCAGACCCGTCGCACCGCCTGGTGGGCGATGGCCCCGACGTGCAGGTCGGTCATCCACTCGGCCGGGCCGGCCGGCTCCAGGGTGGAGAGCACGCGCCGGCGGGCCAGCTCCTTGAACACCGCCCGCAGCTCCCAGCGGGCCAGGTTGGCGCCGAGGCAGAAGTGCGGCCCGTGACCGAAGCCGACGTGGTCGTTCGGGTTGCGCAGCACATCGAACCGGTACGGCTCGACGAACGCCCGCTCGTCGCGGTTGGCGGAGGGGTACCACAGCCCGACGATCTCCCCCGCCTTCACCGTGGCGCCGTGGATCTCCACGTCCTCGGTGGCGGTGCGGGCGAACTGGATCACCGGCGAGGTCCAGCGCACGACCTCCTCCACGGTGGTCTCGACGGTCGCGTCGTCAGCCCGGGCCTCGAGCACGGCGAGCTGCTCGGGGTGCTCCAGCAGGGCGAGGATGCCGCGGGTGGTGGCGTTGCGGGTGGTCTCGTTGCCCGCCGAGATCAGCAGGCTGAGGTAGCCGTGCAGCTGCTGCTGGGTGAGCGGCTGCCCGTCCACGGTGGCGTGCACGAGCAGGCTGGTCAGGTCGTCGCCGGGGTTGGCCCGCTTGTCGGCGATGAGGTCCTCGAGGAAGGTGAAGTACTGGATGCGGAGCCGCCGGCGCATGTCCTGGCGGGTCTCGCCCGGTACCGCCCACGCCATGGAGTCGGTGTTGAACAGCGAGTCCGTCCAGCGGTGGATGTCCGACCAGCGATCGACCGACACGCCCATCATCGAGCAGATGGTGGCCAACGGCAGCTTCACGGCGAGCTCGTCGACCAGGTCGATCGGCGCACCGTCGGCGGCGCCCAGGGCCTCCTGGAACTCCCGCACGAACCGCTCGGCCAGCGAGGCGAGCTCGTCGCCCATGCGACGGCAGCGCGCCGGGGTGAACTGGCGGGCCACCAGCATCCGGAACGCGGTGTGGCGGGGCTGGTCGAGGTAGACCATGTCGTCCACCTCGTTCGGGTCCCAACCGTGGCGGTCGGCCTTCTTCTGCCGGGAAGCCTCGAGCAGCCGGTTGTGCTCGTCGCCGGCCAGCCGCAGGATCGGCCCGCCGTTGATGAACCGGGCGTTGTCGCTGCCCACCGCCCGCACGTCGGCATAGCGGGTCAGGGCCCAGAACGGCTGGATGCCCGGGCGCTCGTACCGGTAGATCGGGGCCTCGTCGCGCAGCCGGTCCCACGCTTCCCACGGGTAGCCGAACTCCAGGTATCGATCGATCGAATGGATGTCGATGTCGTCGAGCGTCTTCTCGGTCACCACCATGGCACCGGATCGTACCGAATCCCGGTTCGATAAGGTCAGCCCATGACCGAACCCGCCGCCGCACTGGTCACCACCGCCGCCGGCACGCTCGCCGGGATGCACCTGCCCGACGGGGTCAGTGCGTTCCTCGGGGTGCCCTACGCTTCCGCCCCGGTCGGACCACGCCGCTTCGCGCCGCCGGCCCCGGTGCCGCACTGGGGCGGGATCCGACCCGCCGACCGCCACGGGGCCGCCCCGATCCAGGGCGGCGGCTCCCCCGGTCGCCAGCTGCTCGACCTGTCGGTGCCGAGCCAGAGCGAGGACTGCCTGAACCTGTGCGTGTGGACGCCGACGCTGGACCGCTCGGCCCGCCTGCCGGTGATGGTGTGGTTGCACGGCGGCGCCTTCCTCACCGGCGCCAACTCGGTGCCTGCCTACGACGGCGCCCGCCTGGCGGCGCGCGGCGTGGTCGTGGTGTCGGTGAACTACCGGCTCGGCCTGTTCGGGTGGTTGCGCCACCGCAGCCTCGGCGCCGACGGCAACCAGGGACTCGACGATCAGGTCGCCGCGCTGCAGTGGGTGCAGGAGGAGATCAACAACTTCGGCGGCGACAGCGGCAACGTGACGGTGTTCGGCAACTCGGCCGGCGGGGCCTCCATCGCCGCCCACCTCGCCGCCGCCGGCGGCCACACCCGGCTGTTCCGCCGGGTCGTGTTGCAGTCGGGGGCGTACAACCTCATCGGCTCGGTGGCGGAGGCCGAGAGCACCGTCGAGCGGCTGGAGCGACACCTCGGCATCGACCCGGCTCGGTGGCGGGAGCTGTCCACCGAGCAGCTGCGCGAGGCGCAGGACGTGGCGACGCCGCGCTCCGGTGGCGTGTTCTACCGCCCGGTGGCGGACGGGGTGCGCCTGCCGGCCGAACCGGCCGCCCAGCTGCTGCGCACCGCCCCGCCGGTCACCATGCTCATCGGCACGAACGCCCTCGAGTACGGGTTCTTCTGGGGTCGCGACGAGCGCTTCGACTCGATCAGCGACGAACAGCTGCTCACGTTGTTCCGGCGTTGGCACCCCGAGCCGGCGGAGGTCATCGAGCGCTACCGCCGCGCCCGCCAGGAGCGCGGCGAACCGTCGGACAACCGCTCGATCGGCCTCGTCGCGGCCGGCGACGTGAACTTCCGGGTGCCGTCGATGGCGCTCGCCGGCTGGCACGCGGCGCGGGCGGCCACCTTCGCCTACCGCTTCGACTGGGCGTCACCGTTGTACAACGGGCTGATCGGCGCGGCGCACGTGCTCGAGGTGCCGTTCGTGTTCGGCACCTACGATCACCCGACGGTGTCCGCCTACACCGGCTACGACGCGGCACCCGAACGGGTGGCGGCGCTGTCGGACGAGGTGGCCTCGGCCTGGGTGCGCTTCGCCAACAACGGGGATCCGGGCTGGACGCGCTACGACGCGGTGCAGCGCACCACGCGCGTCTTCGACGCCGCCCCGCGCATCGTCAGCGACCCCGAGAGCGTCGAGCGGGCGTGCTGGGACCCGACCGCGCTGCCGCGCTGAGCGACGGCCTGCCGGGTCAGGCCGGTGGGGCGACGATGGCCTGGAACACCCCGAGCTGGTGCATGCGGCGCACGAAGTCGTCCTCGTAGGCGGCCTCGGGGTCCTCCCGGACCAGCTGATCGAGCACGTGGGCGTCCTCACCGACGAGGATGCGCCAGCGCCCGGCCCGCACGCCCTCGAGGATGGTGGTGGCGGCCGACGCTGCGGTGGTGGGCGCCAGGTTCCGGAACGCCGCCCCGCGCTCGGTGGCCGTGGCGTCGACCTCGCCGCCGAGGGCGACGACGGAGTTGAGGGCGATGCCGGTGCCGATGTGGCCGGGCATCACCACCGACGCCCGGACGTGGGGGGCGTTGAGCCGCAGGTCGGTGATGAGCGCCTCGGTGAAGCCCTTCACCGCGAACTTGGCCGCCACGTAGGCGGTGTGGGCCCGGCTCGGGCCGAGCGAGCCCCAGAAGCCGTTCACGCTGGACGTGTTGACCACGTGGCCCGCGTCGGCGCGGACCAGCAGCGGCAGCAGCACGCGGCAACCGAGGTACACCCCGCGCCAGCAGACGTCGAAGGTCCGCTCCCACTCGGCCCGGGAGCTCTTGAGGAAGCTGCCCCCACCACCGATGCCGGCGTTGTTGAACAGCAGGTGGGCATGGTCGGTGCCCAGCTCGGCCAGCAGGAGGTCGCGGAACGCCTCCAGCGACGCCTCGTCGGCCACGTCGCAACGGGCGGACACGTAGCGGCGTCCGGCGCCCGCCGGCGCCGCCTCCCGGCAGCGACGCAGCGTCTCCGCCATGTTCTCCTCGGACAGGTCGCACAGGGCGACGTGGGCGCCCTCGGCAGCGAGTTGCACGGCCAGCTCGCGGCCCATGCCGTCCCCGCCACCGGTGATGATGGCGATCCTGCCGTCGAACCCGTCCATGTCGACTCCTTGCGTGCTGACGTTCGTGATCCGGCCGTTCTAGTCCATGTCCGGACGACGGGTAACGTGACGAGATGGATCGCGCCCACCAGAACGCCGTCGCCCTCCGCTTCGCCGAGCACCACCGGGCCGGCACCCAGGACCTCGCCGAGCGCGAGCTGTTCCAGTCGATCGAGGTCTACCGGGACCCCGCCCAGGGCGTGCGCGAGCGGGAGCAGCTGATCAAGCGGTGGCCGGTGGCGGTCGCCCACGCCAGCGAACTGCGGGAGCCGGGCGACTTCGTCACCGACACCGTCGCCGGGACGCCGCTGCTGGTCGTGCGCCAGAGCGACGGCGGCGTGCGCGCCTTCGTCAACCTGTGCCGGCACCGCGCCACCAAGGTCGAGTGGGAGGCGTCGGGCAGCCGGCGGCTGTTCACCTGCCCGTACCACGCCTGGAGCTATGAGCGCGACGGTGCGCTGCGCAACATCCCGGTGCAGGACGTCGGCTTCCCGTGTGTCGACAAGGGCGAGCACGGCCTCATCGAGCTGCCGTGCGAGCAGCGCCACGGCATCGTGTGGGCGATCCTCACCCCTGGCGCGAAGCTCGACGTCGCCGCCTACCTCGGCGCCGAGCTCGACGCCGAGCTGGCCGGCTGGAAGCTCGACGGGACGGTCCAGGAGCGCATCGACCGCTTCGACAACCCCTTCAACTGGAAGCTGACCGTGGACGGCTTCCTGGAGGGCTACCACCTGCGGTTCCTGCACGCCAAGACCATCGGGCCGTACATCTCGCCCGACCTGTGCCTGCACGACGAGTGGGGTCCGCACACCCGCATGTTCATCGCCCGCAAGGCGTTCGAGGCGGTCGCCGATCGCCCCGTCGAGGAGATCGACATGCCGACGTGCTCGATCCCCGTCTACATCCTGTTCCCGGCGACCATCCTGGTCTGGCAGCACGACCACTGGGAGCTGTGGACGTCGTTCCCGGACGCCACCGACACCACCCGCTCGATCGCCCGGGCCCGCCTCATGGCCCCCGACGCCAACAGCGTGGAGTCGCAGCGGGCGCTGTGGGACAAGAACTGGCGGATCCTCATGGACACCGTCGAGCAGGAGGACTGGAAGGCGATGGAGTACCTCCAGCAGGGTCTCGCCGCTGCGCCGGACCACGTCGTGTTCGGGCGCAACGAGCCGACCCTGCAGTACTTCCACCGCACCATCGAGCGCCACACCGCCCCGGCTTGAGGCCGCCGACCCGGGCCCGGGGGCGCCACCGCGGGTACCGGGCGTTAGCGTCGATGTCGTGAACCGATCCATCATCCTGCTCGCCTGCACCGTCCTGCTGCCGCTCACCGCCTGTCGGTCGGACGAGGGTGACGACGGGCTCGTCGGGATGCTCGAGTTCATCACCGACACCGAGGACCATCGCAGCTACGTGGCGCTGGCGGACTGGGATCGGGCCCGGCGATCGCTCGGTCTCGAGCGCCCCCGCACCGACGAGGAAGCGGTCGAACAGCTCGTCACACTCAACTTCGGGGTGGCCGGCAAGCCCGAGTTGATCGCCGCCGGGTTCGATGCGACGTCGTTGCGCGACCCGGACGAGTGGCGGCAGGCGTACGGGTTCACCGTGCGCAACGTGGACCGCTCCTTCGAGGCGGGCGTGCCGCCGGGCCGTCTGCTCGGCACCGTCCTCGACGACACCGCCCCCATCGCCGACGCGGTGCGCCAGGACCCGCTGTGGAGCGACGAGCTCGAGACCGTGCAGTACGGCCCGGCGTCCTACTACGCCTGGGGCGAGGAGGGGCGGATCGACGCGTCCCGCCGTTCCGCGCCCCGCCCGCTCGGATCCGGCGGGCGGCTGCTGGTGCTCGACGACGAATCAGTCGCCATACGGGCCGGTACGGACCAGGCCATCGAGGAGGCGATCGACGCCTGGAAGGGCGACTCGCTGGCCGATGACGACGATGCGCGGGCGCTGGTGGAGGCGCTCGACGAGGCCGGCATGTCCTCGGTCTACTTCACCGGCCAGGCGCCGCCGTTCCTGCCGCCGGGCCGCTCCACCGCGCCGTCGGAGCTCGCCGAGCTGCCCCGGCTGGCTCGCTTCGAGCTCGCCGGCGGCGGCCATGGCCTCGTCGACGGCGAGCCGATGATGATCTGGGCGGCGGTCTACCGAGACGGCGACACCGCCGCCGAGGCGATCGCCCTGGTGCGAGGCCAGCTGGAGGACGGTAGGTCCTTCGTCACCAACCGGCCGTTGCGGGAGATGGTCGAGGTCCGCTCGGCGGAGACCAAGGGATCGCTGGCGCTCATCACCCTGGCGCCGAGGGACGACACCTCCATCGGGCT
>JADLEF010000212.1 GCA_020846295.1 Acidimicrobiales bacterium | reverse complement strand
GGCCGGTGTACGAGCGGCTCGCCACCCACGGCAGGATGCTGCCCGACGGCCTGGAGCGCCTCGACAGCTGGATCGCCGCCGACGGCGACGGCGAGGGCGGCGGCGCCCAGCTGTGCTACCAGCTGATGGAGACCGACGATCCGGCGCTGTTCGACGGGTGGACGGCGCGTTGGGCGGACCTGGTCTCCTTCGAGATCCACCCGGTCGTCGATTCCGCCACCGCGGCAGCCCGCGCCGGTCAGGACCCGGGCGGCTCGAACCGGTAACCCATGCCCGGTTCGGTGTGGAAGTGTCGCGGTTGCGCCGGGTTCGGCTCGAGCTTTCGGCGGATGTGGGTCAGGTGCACCCGCAGGTAGTTCGTCTCCTCGCCGTAGCTCGCCCCCCACACCGTTTGCAGCAGCTGGCGCTGGGAGATGAGCTTGCCGGGGCTGCGCACCAGCACCTCCGCGATGCGCCACTCGATCGGCGTCAGGTGCACGTCCGTCCCGTCCGCCAGTGTGGCCCGGCGCGCCGCCAGGTCGATGACGAAGTCCTCGGTGCGCACCACCGGCGCTGTCTCGGCCGGCACGGCGCGGCGCAACGCGGCCCGCACGCGGGCCAGCAGCTCACCGATCGAGAACGGCTTGGTCACGTAGTCATCGGCGCCGGCGTCGAGGGCGGCGATCTTGTCCGGGTCCCCGTGGCGGGCTGACAGCACCACGATGGGCACGTCCGTCCACGCCCGCAGGGCCTCGATGACCTCGATGCCGGAGATCCCCGGCAGCCCGAGGTCGAGGATCATCAGGTCGGGCGGGCGCTCGGCCGCCAGGCGCAGCGCTCGCTCGCCGTCCTCCGCCACGTCCACCTCGTAGTCGCGCGCGCTGAAGTTGAGCGCAAGGGCCTTGCGGAGTTGCGGTTCGTCGTCGACGACGAGGATGCGGCTCACGATGCGACGCCCTCCGGTTCGGTGCTCACCGTATCCTCCGTTCGGATGCGCTTCGGTATGCCAACGGTGACGGTCAAGCCGCCGCCGGGTGTGTCGTCGAGACGGACCTCGCCGCCGAGCAGTTCGACCAGCCCGTGCACGACGGCCAGCCCGAGCCCGACGCCGATGCCGGTCCCGCCGCCGCTGTCCCCCAAGCGCTGGAACGGCCGCAGGGCGGCGCTGCGGTCCTTCGGGGCGATACCCCGACCCCGGTCGATGACGAGCAGCTCGACCCGCTCCCCGATGACCCCACCGCTGACGCGCACCGTGGAACCGGCCGGCGCGTAGCGCGCCGCGTTGGCGAGCAGGTTGGCCACCACCCGTTCGAGCAGCACCGGATCGGTGTCCACCAGCGGGAGCGTGGCGGGCAGGTCGATGTCGAGTGCGACGGGCAGCGCGGGCAGGCTGGCCAGTGCGGCGGCGACCACGTCGTCCAGTGCGGTGGGCACGGTGACGGCGGAGACGGCGCCGGCCTGCAGGCGGCTGGCGTCGAGCAGGTTGGTGACCAAGCGGTCCAACCGGTCGGACTCCTCGTCGATGGCGACGAGGAACTCGCGCTGCTGGGCGGCGCTCCAAGCCACGTCGTCCTGCAGCAGGGTGCTGACCGACGCCTTGATGGCGGCCAGCGGCGTCCGCAGGTCGTGCGACACCGAACGGAGCAGGCCGACGCGCAGCGCGTCGCCTTGGGCGACGACCTCCGCCCGGGCCGCCTCCTGGCGCAACCGACCCGATTGGATGGCGGCGGCGGCCTGCCCGACGAACGCACCGATGAGCCGCCGCAGGTCGGCGCCGATGCGTTCGCCCACGAGCACCAGCTGGGTGGCGTCATCGACGGTGAACGCCTCCCCTTCCTCGGGCGAGGCCGGCACCGGCGCGCCGCTGGACGCAGCGACCCGCCAGCCGGGCCCGTCGTCGACGCGGCGACCGGCGTGGGCGTTGCGCGGTCGGGTCAGCAACGCCACCGCATCGAGCGAGAAGGTGGTGCGAATGTTGTCGACGAGGGCGGGCAGCGTCTCGGTCCCCCCGGCGAGCGAGCCGGCGGTGCGGGCCAACGCCTCGGCCACGGCGCGGGCCTGTTCCGCATCACGACCGCGGGCGGCGAGGCGGTGGGCGGCGGTGCTGGCCGCCGCGGTGAAGGCCAAGAACCCGAACAGCGACACGATGTGCTCGGCCTCGGTCACCCAGAAGGTGTGCCGGGGTTCGAGGAAGAAGAAGTTCTCCACCAGGAACGCGGCGACGGCGAAGACCACGCCGACGAGGGCGCCGCCCAGCACCGCGACCGCCACCGTGATCACCAGGAACGTGAGGTAGACGGTGGAGACCTCGATGTGGTCCGACGCGATGGTCAGCAGGCCGGTGGCCGCGGCCAGCACCGCCGAGCCGAGGCCGAGGGCCAGCAACCGCCGACCGAGCGGGATGGACCGCCCGCGACCTCGCCGGGCCCGGTGGCGCACCGAGCGGGGAACGCCCGGCCGGCCGGAGATGATGTGCACGTCGATGTGGCGCGCCCCGCGCACCACCTTCTCGACGATCCCGCCCTGGATGAGCCGTTGCCAGCGGGTCCGGGCGGTGGCCCCGAGCACGATCTGGGTGGCCCGCTCGCCGCGGGCGAAGGCGACGATGGCGGCGGCCGGATCGTCGTCGACGAGCTCGTGGTAGGTCCCGCCGAGGTCGCGCACCAGGGTCCGCTGGGCGCCGAGCTCCTCGGCGGGCACCCGCCTTCCGACCGCCGCCACGTGCAGGGCGACGAGATCGGCTCGGACCCGGGCGGCCAGGCGGGCGGCCCGCCGGATCAGCTCGTCGCAGCCGGGGGCGCCGGACACCGCGACCACGATGCGCTCCCGGGTCTCCCACCTCGCATCGATGCCGTGCTGCTGCAGGTACTCCTGCAACGACTCATCGACCTTGTCCGCCACCCACAACAACGCCAGCTCCCGCAACGCAGCCAGGTTCCCCGGCCGGAAGGAGTTGCTCAACGCCGCGTCGATCCGCTCCGCCGGATAGACGTTGCCGTGCGCCATCCGACGCCGCAACGCCTCCGGCGTCATGTCGACCAGCTCCACCTGCTCCGCCTGGCGCACCACCGCATCGGGCACCGTCTCGAGCTCCCGCACCCCGGTGATCCGCTCCACCACATCGTTGACCGACTCGAAGTGCTGCACGTTCACCGTGCTGATGACGTTGATGCCGGCGGCCAGCAACGCTTCCACGTCCTGCCAGCGCTTGGCATGCGCGCCGCCCGGCGCGTTGGTGTGGGCCAGTTCGTCGACCAGCACCACCTGCGGCCGGCGGGCCAGCACCGCATCGAGGTCCAGCTCCTCCAACCCATCGCCGCGGTGCGCCACCCGCCGGCGCGGCACCACCTCGAGGTCTCCCAACCGCTCCGCCGTCCGCGGCCGGCCGTGGGTCTCCACGAAGCCGATCACCACATCCGCGCCGCGCTCGCGTCGCCGCAGGCCTTCGTCCAACATGGCGTAGGTCTTGCCCACGCCCGGCGCGGCGCCGAGGTAGATGCGCAACTCGCCACGGGTCATCGTGCACCCATTCTCGCGCCCCACCGCAGCGTTCCCGGCGCGCGGATCCCGGCGCGCCCGACCCGTGACGACTTCGCCGGGCCGTCAGGCGCTCAAGTGCCCGGCGAGCGCGGCGCGCGTCGCCTCGCGGGACGCGACGTCCGGTGCGCTCACCTCGATGCGCAGATCGGTCACCCCCGCCTCGGCGTAGGCGGCGAGCCCATCGAGCACGCGCTCCCACGAGCCGATGAGGAACAGGTCGGCCGGCTCCTCGAGGCCTTCCCTGGCCAGCACCGCGGCGTAGGACGGCAGCACCTTGTACCCCGCCCCGATCTGCTGGGCCAGGGCGTAGGCCGGCGCCGGGTCGTCGGTGACGCAGATCCGCACCAGCGCCATGATGCGCGGCGCCTCGCTGCGTCCCGCCGCCTGCGCCGCGGCGTCGATGGTCGGTTTGATGAACGTGGCGATGGTCCGCGGTCCGCACTGGCCGACGGTGGTCCCGGCGGTCATCTGGCCGGCCAGCTCGAGCATGCGCGGGCCCAGCGCGGCGAGCAGGACCGGGGTCGGGGCGGCGTCGATGTCGAGCGTGGCGTGGGTGGTGACCTCCGCCCCGTCCACGTCGGCCTGGTCGCCGCGCAGCAGCGGCTGCAGCCCGGCGAGGAAGTCCCGGGTGTAGCCGAACGGCTTCGCCCACGACAGGCCCAGGTTCGGTTCCACCGAGGCCTGGTGCGACGGCCCGACCCCGAGGGTGAACCGCCCGCCCCACGCCGACTGCGCGGTGCGCGTCGCCTGGGCCAACCCGACCGGGTGACGCCCGTAGAGCGGCACCACCGAGGTGCCGACCTCGCGCAACGTCGGCGCCGCGTCGGCCGCCGCGGCCAACGCCACCACCGGGTCGACGGCACCGCCCTGGGACACCCAGTAGCTGTCGAAGCCGGCCCCGCTCGCCCAGGCGCCGAGCTCGCGCACCTCGGCGATGCTGCGCAGCGCCACCCCGCCCGCCAGGCCCCAGCGGATGCCGAATCGATCGCCCCGGCGGTTGGCGCCGCCCGGGCCGGATGTCTGCGTCGTGGTCACCGCCGCAGTCTCGCCCATAGCCGGGCCGTCCGCGGCGCATCAGCGCGTCCGCAGCACCTCCGGCCGCACCTTCACCCACACCGCCAGTCCGCCGAGACCGACGAGGTTGAAGATGACCAACGCGGTCCTCGGACCCACCGCCTGGGCCAGCTCGCCCAGCGCGTACATACCGATCGGTAGGGCGCCGATGGCCATGCTCAACAGCCCCATGGCCCTGCCCCGCAGCTCGGCGCTGGTGGCGGTGATGGCCAGCGCGGTCTGCGTCGATCCGAACAGGCCCATCGCCACCCCACCGCCGAGGGCGAACAACAGCGCCACGCCGTAGCGGCCGGCGGTGGCGAAGCCGAGCAGCAGCGTGCAGGCTGCCATCGAGCCGACCACGTACGCCCGCCCTCGGTGGGGGCGGCGTGCCGCCACCCACAGCGAGCCGGCCATCATGCCGAACCCCGACGAGGCAGACAGCAGCCCGGTCAACGCGGCCGACACCTCCAGCCGTTCGGCGATGAGGGGCACGATGGGGAAGAACGAGAAGTGGAAGAAGTCCACGAACACGGTGACCCCGAGGATGGACACCAGCGCCGGGTTGGATGGCAGCGCCCGGAACCCGTCGGCCACCGAACGCAGGAACGGCTCGCGCGCCGCCGGCGGTGGCGCGCTGCGGGCGACGGCGGGGACCCGCCACATGACCGCCAGCGCCGCCAGCAGGCCGCCGGCGATCACCAGATAGGCCTGGCCGATGCCGAGCGCGCCGATCACGGTGCCGCCGATCAGCGCGCCCATGGCCAGGCCGGCCGACGAGCTGAGCATCTCGAGCGCCATCGCCCCGTTCACGTGCTCCTCGCCGACGAGGTCGTAGATCATCGCCCGCCGCACCGTCATGTCGACGATCCAGCCGAAGCCGACGACGAGCAGGAACGGGTAGATCATCCACACCCGCAGCTGATCGCCCAGCGCCGCCACGCCGATCAGCACCGTCAGCGGGATCATCACCCCGAGCTGCACCAGCACCGCCCGACGCCGATCGACCCGGTCCGACACCGCGCCACCGACCAGGCCGGCGAACAGCAGCGGACCCCACATGAACGTGCCGGTGAGCTGCACCAGGCGGGGCGAGCCGGTCAGGTCGTTGACCACGTAGGCGCCGAGGAAGCCCATCCCCCAGCGGGCGATGCTCCAGATCCAGCCCGCCGCCCACACCTTGGGGAAGTGCGGCGCCCGCAGCGATGCGAACGCAGCCGCCACCCCCGAGGCGGGTGGGGTGGCCGGGGTGGTCGGGGTGGCGGCGCTCGAGGTCACGCGGCCCCCTTGCCGGCCCCGGGGCCCGCCGCCGGCTGCGCCATCGGGCCGACGAGCCGCTCGGCCACCGGCGCCCAGATCCATCCCCCCTGGTGTGCACCGTGCACCGGTTCGAACGTCGTCATCGTGTCCGCTCCCCCTGCGATCGCCCGCAGCGTAGGCTGCGCCCTCGGAGAACGCGCTGCGAATCGGGGGTCCGCACCATGCTGTCCAACGACCGGATCCTGGACCTTTCGGACGAGCGCGGCGTGGTCTGCGGCTACGTCCTCGGCCAGCTCGGCGCCGATGTGATCCACGTCGAGCCGCCCGGCGGCTACGAGCGCAGCGCCACCTGGTTGGCGTACACCCGGGGGTCGCGCAGCGTGGAGCTCGACCTCGACACCGCAGCGGGGCGCGCCGCGCTGCTGGAGCTGGCGCGCAGCGCCGACGTCGTCGTGGAATCGGCGGACCCGGGCACGTGGGAGGCCCGCGGCCTCGGCTACGACGAGCTGGCCGCCATCAACCCGGCGCTGGTGTGGGTATCGATCACGGCGTTCGGATCGCACGGCCCGAAGGCCGGCTACGCCGCGACCGACCTGATCGTGCAGGCCGCGGCGGGGACGGTGCACATCGCCGGGTCGCCGGAGCGGCCACCGCTGCGCACCGCCGGGATCACGGCGTGGGCCCACGCCGGGGCCGAAGCGGCAGGCGGCGCGTTGATCGCGCTGCACGAGGCGCGCCGCTCGGGCCACGGCCAGCGGGTGGAGGTGTCCGCCCAACGGGCCAAGAACCTGGCGTCATTCTTCAACCTGCAGGCGGAGCGCATCGGGCACAAACGGCTGCTGCGCACCGGCAGCGGCTTCCAGATGTGCGGGGTGCGCTTCCCGTTCGTGTGGCCCTGCGCCGACGGGTTCGTCTCGCTCACCATCGCCTTCGACCCCGGCAACCAGCCGTTCCTCGACCGGCTGCTGGGCTACCTGCGCGAAGAGGGCGCCATCGGCGAGGACCTGGCCGAGCTGCCGTGGCGCACCCACCTGCGCGCCGTGCGAGCCGGCGATCTGCCCAACACGGAGCTGCAGCGGTTGGTCGATGCCGTCGGCACGTTCCTGCTGACCCGGACCAAGGGCGACCTGCTGGCCGCGGCGCTCGACCGACGCCTGCTGCTGGTGCCGGTGGCGACGGTGGGCGACATCCTGGACAGCCCCCAGCTGGCCGAGCGTTCGTTCTGGCGGGAGGAGCAGCTGCCCGACGGGCGGACGGTGCGCCTGCCCGACCACCTCGTGCGCGGCGCCACGGGTGGGGCCAACGCGCGACGGCCTGCGCCGGCGGCGGGCGCCCACACCGCCGAGGTGCTGGCGGAGCTGCGCCGGGCCATCGACCTGCGCGAGGAGGAGTCGGCACCGGCCGCCGACGCAGGATCGAGCGGGGCGCGCCCGGGGGTGCCCTCCGGCGACGGTCCGCTGGCCGGGCTGAAGGTGCTGGACATGATGTGGGTGATGGCCGGGCCGTCCTCGACCGGGGTGCTCGCCCAGTACGGCGCCACGGTGGTGCGGGTGGAGAACGCCGCCCGCATGGAGACCGTGCGCCTGCTCGCCCCGTACTGGGGTGGCCGCGCCGGACGCGAGAGCTCCATGGCCTTCGGCAGCATCAACGCAGCGAAGCTGAGCGTCACGCTCGATCCCAACCACCCCGACGCCCGCGAGGTGATCCTCGATCTGGTGCGCTGGGCGGACGTGGTGACCGAGTCGTTCTCGCCCAAGGCGATGAAGGCGTGGGGCCTCGACGAACGGGCGCTGCGAGCGGTCAAGCCCGACCTGATCATGCTGAGCTCGTGCCTGTTCGGCCAGGACGGGCCGATGGCGCTGATGGCCGGGTACGGGACGATGGGCGCGGCGGTCGGCGGCATGGTGCAACCGACCGGTTGGCCTGACGAGCCGCCCGCCGGGCCGTACGGTGCGTACACCGACGTGTGCGCGCCGCGCATCAGCACCGCGGTCCTGCTCGCCGCGGTGGAGCACCGCCGCCGCACCGGCGAGGGCGTGTACCTCGACCAGTCCCAGATGGAGGCGTCGCTGCACTACATGCTGCCCGCCATCGTCGACCACCAGCTGACCGGCAACCCGTGGGACCGGCTGGCCAACGACGACCCGGCGATGTCCCCCCACGCCGTCTACCCCAGCGCCGGTGAGGACGAGTGGGTGGCGGTGGCCGTGCGCGACGACGAGGACTGGCAGGCCCTGGCCCAGGTGATCGGCCGGCCCGAATGGGCGTCGTCGGCGTTCCACGGCACCGCGGCCCGCCGCGCCCGAGGCGAGGAGATCGACGAGGCGATCGCAGCGTGGACGGCGGCGCGACCGCCGTTGGAGGCGGAGGCGGCGTTGCAGGCGGCGGGGGTGCCGGCCCACGCGGTGCTGCACGCCGGTTCGCCACCCGACCCGCAGCTGGAGCACCTCGAGCACGTGGTGCAGGTCTCCCATTCGGGCCAGCCCGACCGCATGATCGAGCGCACCCGGATCGAGCTGCTGCGCACGCCGCCGAACCCCTCCCACGTACCCGCGCTGGGCGAGCACACCGAGTACGTGCTGCTCGAACTGCTCGGCTACCCACCCGAGCGGCTGGCCGAGCTGCGCGCCTGCGGCGCGCTGGGCGGCGAACCGAACCGCTGAACCCCACCGCGGTGCGGGACCCGCGAACCCTGACGCGGCGACGCCGCCGATCCCACCCCGGCAAAGGAGGGGGTCGGCGGCGCCGTACCGGTCAGGATGGACCGGTCACATCTGGCCGTGGCGGAGCAGCTTGCCCGGCACCGCGCCGGTGCACTCGCCGTCGGCGAAGGTCTCCACACCGTTGACGAGGATGTGGTGGTACCCCTTCGCCCGCTGGATGCGGCGCCACTCCCCGCCGGGCAGGTCGTGCACGACCTCGCCGATCCACGCCGGCTCGATGTCGAGCTCCTCCATGTCGTAGACGACGACGTCGGCCGCCGCGCCCTCCTTGAGCACCCCCCGGTCCTTGAACCCGGCGGCGTGGGCGGCGAGGGCGGACATGCGGTAGTGCGCCTCCTCGAGGGTGATCTTGCCCTCGTCGCGCACCAGCCAGCGCAGGTAGTCGGTGGACCAGCTGCCGCCGTTGAAGAACTTGGTGTGGGCGCCGCCGTCGGACACGCCGGGGATGGTGTACGGCGAGTCGTTGGTCATCTCGGCCATGAACTCGGCGTTGGAGCCGCGGTCCGGGCCGAGGAACTCGACGTTCAGATCGCCCATCACCGACAGGTCGAGCATGACCTCGATCGGGTGCTTGCCCTCGGCGGTGGCGATGTCGCCCAGCGAACGGCCGACGTACTGCTGCAGGTTCTGCTGGCGGTTCACGCCCTGCACGATCAGCTTCTCGGGCGAACCGCCGACACCGGCCTGGATGGCCTGCAGGCGCCGGTCGGCCTCCTCCGCCTCCTCCAGCACGGCCCGGCGCAGCACCGGATCCTTCATCTTCTCCATCTTCTCCTCCTTGGAGCCGGTGGTGATCTCCCGCCACGCCGGGCTGGCGTCGTAGAGGTTCCAGTGCTCCAGGGTGAAGGCGAAACCCACCCGCAGGGTGGCGGTCTGGCCGAAGATGGGCAGGCCCTTCGAGCGGGCCCGCTCGACCCAGCGCAGCGAGCGGCGATGGATCTCGGGGTTGCGGCGCGCCGGGGCGATGGCGTTGTAGAGGATCGGGCGGCCCGACACCTCGGCCAGCTTCTCCACGAAGGCGAGGTCGGCCTTGATGTCGTCGGTGGCCTGGGTGATCTGGATGAAGCCTTCGTCGCGCTCGGCGAGCACCTCACCGAGGGCGAGGATGTCCGCATCGCACATCGTGTCGGTCACCATGGGCGAACCGTCGAAGTCCGCCTGGGTGGAGTTCGGGCCGAGGCGCTGGATGGAGAACCCGCACAAACCGGCGTCCATGCCCTCGTGCAGCAACCGCTGCATCTCCTTGCGCTCGGCGTCGGTCGCCGGGCGGGTCTTGGCCGCTTCCAGACCCATCACGTAGGTCATCAGCGACGCGGTCGGCATGTACTGGATGCAGTTGACGCCGAGCGGCGCCCGCTCCAGCGAGTCCAGGTACTCGGGGATGGTCTCCCAGTCCCAGTGGGGCAGCATGCCCTCGACCATCGACGCCATCGGGATGGCCTCGGTGCGGACCATGGTGAGCATGGAGCGCTCGCGGAAGTCCGGCTTGACCGGGGCGAAGCCGAACCCGCAGTTGCCCAGCACCACGGAGGTGACGCCGTGCCACGACGAGGTCGTGCAGTAGGGGTCCCAACGGATCTGGGCGTCGTAGTGCGTGTGCAGATCGATGAAGCCGGGCGCCACGATGAGGCCCTTGGCATCGATGATCCGGTTGGACACCGCATCGGGCTTGCCGCCGATCTTGGCGATGCGCCCGTCCTTGATCCACACATCGCCCTTGAAACGCGGGACCCGCGTCCCATCGACGATGGTGCCCCCCTGGATGTGTACGTCGTAGTTCTCCACGGACCGTCCCCTTTCGGCCGAACTCGGCTGCCGCCACGATACGCCACCCGGACCACCCGCGGTCCGCCGATCGGCGGTGGAGATACCGTGCGGTCTGGTATGTCGATGGGCCCGCCACCCTCGACCCCGGCCGGGGTCGCTATCCGAGTGCGCTCAGCGCACGACGCCGGACTCCCGCAACGATCGGACCTGATCGGGGGTACGGCCGAGCACATCGGCCAGGATCTCGTCGGTGTGCTCGCCGAAGCAGGGGGCGTGGCGGCGCAGCGTGGACGGCGTCCGGGAGTACCGCGCCGGCGGGCGGACCTGACGGATGCGGCCCACCGCCGGGTGGTCGGTCTCCACCAGCAGGCCGCGGTGGCGGATGTGCGGGTCATCGATCATCGCCGCCCGGGTGTTCACCGGCGCCACCGGCACATCGGCGCGGTCCATCAGCTCGACCAGATCGGCGGTGGTGTACTTCGTCGTCTCGGCCTGGATCTCATCGTTGACCTCGGCGCCGTAGCGAACCCGGCCCTGCAGGTCGGCGAAGCGCGGATCCTCGGCCAGGTCGAGCCGTCCCAGCGCGGTGCACATGTTCCGCCAGTGCGCGGCGGTGGCGACGGAGTACACCATGGCCCAACCGTCGCTCGTGCGGTACAGCTTGTAGATCTCGTTGAGGTTGGGCATGTCGGTCGTGTGCTCGAGGTAGGTGTCGCTCCACATCGCCTCCGGCCACAGGAAGTGCACCGCCACGTCCACCATGGCCACCTCGATGTGCTGGCCACCCGCCCCGTTGGCTCGGGCCACCAGCGCCGCCAAGATCGACTGCGCCACCTGCATCGAGGTCGCCTTGTCGCACACCGCGGTGGCGATGAGGTTGGGCCGCCCCTGGTCGTCGGTCTGCACCGTCGGGTAGGCGGCGATGGACTGCACGATCGGGTCGAACGCCGGACGGTGCGAGTACGGCCCGTCGGCCCCGAACCCGCTGACCGAGCACATGATCAGGTCCGGGTTGATCTCGGACAGCACGCTCCAGCCGACGCCGAGTCGGTCGAGCGCACCGGGCCGGAAGTTCTGCACCACGACATCCGCGCCGCGCACCAGCTCCTTGAGCAGCTCGCGCCCGGCGTCCTGCTTCAGATCCAACGCGATCGTCCGCTTGTTGCGGTTCATCGAGGCGAACATGGCACTGATGCCGCTACCGGCCAGCAGCGGGCCGGAGTCCCGTACGATGTCGGGAGCGTCGGCCCGTTCCACCAGGATCACATCGGCCCCTTGATCGGCCAACATGGCCGTACCGAACGGTCCGGAGATCACCGCGGACAGGTCGATGACCTTGATCCCGGTCAGCGGCCCGTCCCGGAAGGCGTGGCTCGGCATAGCACTCATCACATGCTCCTCGGCAGCGAGGTCGTTCCCCTGCGCCGCATCCTTCCAGAAGCGGGCACGTCGCGCTCCGGACCTACCGTTCGGTATGGTCGACGGCTCCGGTGGCCACCCGGCGGGCGGAGCGGGCGAAGCGTCGCGACCACGCTCGGGCGAGCTGGGACAGCTCCGGTGGCGACACGACGGTGAAGTCGCTCTCGAGCGAGCCGAGCAGGAACAGCGCCCATTCGAGGCTCGCCGTGCGCATCCGCAACCGGCAGCCGCGGCCGCCGGTCTCCTCGATCTCGACCCATCGGCGCCACGACGAGGGGACGTCATCCGCCGGGGCGTCGATCAGGACCTCGACCTCGAAGGGCGCCGAGGCGGTGTCGATGCCGGCGCGCACGAAGGCGGCGGCGTCGCCCCCGGGTATGGCCCGCGCCTCGAAGCGACCCCCGGTCGGCTCCGGGTCCCGGATGCGGTCGAGCCGGAAGGTGCGCCAGTCCCGCCGGTCGGTGTCGAAGGCCACCAGGTACCAGCGACGGTCGAGCAAGACCAGTTGGTACGGCTCGACGTACCGGTCGGTACGGTTGTCGTTGCGATCGACATAGGCGAACGAAGCGCGGACCTGGTCCCGACAGGCCTGGGCCAGCGAGCTCAGCACGGCGGCGTCGACCACCACCGGCGTCTCCCACGGCACGGGGACGGTGGCCGCCCCCAGCGCATCGACCTGACGTCGCAGCTGCGGCGGCAGCACCTGAGACAGCTTGGCCAGCGCCCGTACCGATGCCTCGGCCAGCCCGGCCACCGCAGCCTGTGAGGCGGACTGCAACCCGATCACGAGGGCAACCGCCTCCTCCCCGTCGAGCAGCAACGGGGGCATCGCGGCGCCTGCCGCCAGCTGGTACCCGCCGTCCACCCCGCGGCGCGCCTCGACCGGGTAGCCGAGCTCGCGCAGCCGCTCCACGTCACGGCGCACGGTCCGCGGCGAGACCTCCAGCCGCTCGGCCAGCGCATCGCCGGGCCAGAACCGGTGGTTCTGCAGCAACGACAGCAACTCGAGGATGCGCGACGTCGTGTTGGCCATGCCGACCATCCTTCGCTCGATTGAGGCCGGAAGCTGACCTGATTGGATCGTACCGTTCATCGGACACACGACCGGACACACGACCGACGGGAGCAACCCATGAGCGACACCACGACCCTGACCCGCGAGCGGCGGGATCTGCTCGAGACCCTGGCCATCCACCGCGGCTTCCTGCGCCATACCGTGCGGGATCTCACCGACGACCAGGCGGCGATGCGGCCCACCGCCAGCGGGCTCTGCCTCGGCGGGCTCATCAAGCACGTGGCCGCCACCGAGGCGCAGTGGGCGGCGTTCATCGAGCGCGGGGCGGCGGCCATGATGGGCGAGGGAGACCAGGCCGCGTGGGCGGACGGGTTCGTGATGGCACCGGCCGAGACCTTGGCCGGCCTGCTCGACGCCTACCAGACGGTGTCCGACCGAACCGATGGGTTGGTCCGCACCCTGGAGGACCTCGACGCCGAGCACCCGCTGCCGGAGGCGCCGTGGTTCCCGCCCGGCGCGGCCTGGTCGGCCCGGCGGGTGCTGCTGCACGTCATCGCGGAGACGGCTCAGCACGCCGGCCATGCCGACATCCTGCGCGAGTCCATCGACGGGTCCAAGACGATGGGGTGAGCGCCACGGCGTACACTGCGGCGCCATGCAGCTGGGGATCTTCGCCTTTCCGACCGACCAGTCCCTCGGGGTCGTCCCCCTCGCCAGAGAGGTGGAGGAGCGGGGCTGGCACTCACTCTGGCTGCCCGATCACAGCCACATCCCGTCCTCCCGCCGGACCCCGCCCGGCGGCATGAAGACCGACCGGCCGCTGCTCGAGGAGTACAAGCGCAACGTCGATCTGTTCTGCGCCCTGTCCGCCGCCGCCGCGGTGACCGAACGGATCGCGCTGGGCACCGGGGTGTGCCTGGTCGCCCAGCGGGACCCGTTCTGGATGGCCAAGGAGGTCGCCACGGTGGACCTGCTGTCCAACGGCCGGTTCCGCTTCGGCATCGGGTTCGGCTGGAACCGGGAGGAGATGGCCCACCACGGCCTGGAGTTCCGCACCCGGCGGGCCAAGGGCCGCGAGCACGTGCTGGCCATGCGCGAGCTGTGGACCAAGGAGGAGGCGTCGTTCTCCGGTGAGTTCGTGTCCTTCGAACCGTCGTGGGCGTGGCCCAAGCCGGTGCAGGACCCGCACCCGCCGATCTGGCTGGGTGGCGCCGCGGTGCACGGGCTGTTGGACCACGTCGTCGAGTACGGCGACGGGTGGATGCCGATCTTCCGCGACGCCAACCAGGAATCCATCGATCAGCTGCGCCGGGCGTGCGACGCCGCCGGCCGGGACCCCGCCACCATCACCCTCGGGGTGTACGCGCCGTACCCGGACATCGAGGGGCTGGAGAAGCTGGCCGAGCTCGGCTTCGCCTGGGCCGCCATCCTGGTCCGGCCCTACCCGGCCACCGACGAGCGCCGCAAGCTAGACGAGTACCAGCACCTGGTGGACCACTTCGGCCGCCTGGGCTGAGCGTCAGCCCTCGCCGGGGCGCAGCTCGCGCATGCTGCAGGTCTGCGAGGCGACGGCCAGCAGGGTGCCGTCCCCGCTCCACAGGTGCACGGTGCCGTGGCCCACCCCGTGCTGCACCGCATCCACCTGGAGATCGGCGAGCACCCAACCGTCGTGATCGGCGGGCGCCGGCTGGACATACCGCACGGTGTTGTCCAGGCTCGAGCCGAACAGCTCGCGCCCCAGCGCCGAGCGGATGCCGAGGGGGAGGAAGTCGGCCACCACGGCCAGGCCCGCCGGCGTGGCGGCAAAGCCGTCGGCCATGCGCATCCACACCCGGCACACCCCGGCCGGCGAGAACGCCTCGTTGCCCCACTCCCCCTCGACGATGCGCTGTTCGATCCGGGTGTGCAGGCCGCCCGGATCGGGTCCGAAGGCAGCCCGGCGGGCGCACGCCTCGGGCGGTGCGACGAGCGGCATCACCCGCCAGGTCCCCTCCCCGGCGAAGCGCTTCGCCCCGAGCGCAGCCAGCACGCTGACCACCTCGCGGTCGCCCACGTGGCCGACGACCCGGGCCTGGTTGAAGTTGTGGCCGGCCACCACCACGGTGGCATCGAGGTCGAGCTCCTCGGGCGGGAAGGCGTTGGACAGGAACTGGGCGGTCGCCCACGCCACCGGCTTGGCGGTGAGCTGCTCGAGCACCGTCACCGCGGCGCCGAAGGCGATCCCGCCGAACAGCTGGCCCACCCCACCGGTCACCGTGTCGGTCACCGGCAGCCGCCAGCGGTCCGGGCGATCGGTCGGCACCAACCCGAGGAAGTCCTGCGCTGTCATGGCGGGACAGCCTGGACGGCCCGGCCCCCGGCAGGCAAGCACACCCCCGATGGCGGCCGCTACCGTCGGCGCCCATGTCGGACCCTTCCACCCCGGGCCAGCTCAGCGCCGCCGAGGCCATCGCCCGCACCGCCCAACCCGTCCTCGAGTTCGCCCGGGGCTGGATGATCAACCCCGACACCGCCGCCCGCGGCGACGAGCTCGGTCTGCTGCCCGGGCGGGGCTTCTGGGTGGTGGGCCGCTGCGGCGTGCTGGGCGACGTGGACAGCGACGTGGTGGCCAACGCCATCGGGTTCATGGCACCCGACGCAGTGCGCCGGTTCTGGGAGCACCGCCCCGCCGACCGGCCGGCGCGCGAGCTGGCCGGCGAGTACGCCGAGTGCGCCTACCGCTGGGGCCGCACCGCCCTCGCCGGCGTCGATGAAGCCCGGCTGCGACGCCTCGACGAACTCGGCCGGGCGGTGGCGGACGCGGCGTTGCCCCACCTCGGGTCGCTCTTCGCCGGTTGGCGGGCGATGCCGGCACCGCCGGACGCCGCCGCGGCGGTGACCCTCACGCTGCACGTGCTGCGCGAGCTGCGCGGCGGCGCCCACCTGCTGGCGGTGCTCGGCAGCGGGATGCACCCGGTGGAAGCGGCGCTGGCCGCCCCGCCACCGCGGGGCGGCGAAGGGTGGGCGAGGGACCTCGGCTGGGCCGCGCCGTACCCCGACGTGACCCTGGCCGGCTGGCGGCGCGACCGCGCCGACGCCCAGACCTCGCTGCTGTGCCTGGCTGCGTTCGAGGCGCTCACCGGCGCCGAGCGGGCGGAGCTGGCCGACCTGGTGGACGAGGCCCGCGCCGCCATCGGCTGAGCGCGGCCATCAGCCGTCATCGACGGCCGGGCATCGCCCCCTCAGCCCAACTGCGCCGCGACCCCGTCGAACCGGTCGAGGTTCCGTTCGTGGTCACCGCAGAAGCGCAGGCAGAGGTGCGACGCGCCGGCCTGCACGAACGCGGCGAGGTACTCGACCGCGCCGGCCTGCGGGCCGGCGTAGCAGTTCTGGAAGCGGCGCATGACCGGCGCCGGCACCGGCGCGTAGTACGCACCGAGAAACCGATCCAGGGCAGCCTCGGCCGTGACGGCGTCCTCGTCGACCGCCAGCGTGACGTAGGCCGCGCCGGTCAGGGCGTCGGGGTCCCGCCCGACCTCCGCCGCAGCATCCCGCACGGTCTGCCACCCCTGGACGAAGCCGTCCGGCTCACCACCCACGGGGAACCAGCCGTCATAGCGGTGGCCGGTACGGCGCAGTGTCGCCTCCACCGAGCCGCCCACCCAGAGCGGCGGGCCGCCGGGCCGGTACGGCGTCGGGTGCAGCGCCCAACCGTCGAGCTGCCAGTAGGGGCCCTCCCAGGAGACCGGTTCGCCCGTCCACAAGGCCCGGCACAGCGCCAGGCCGTGCACGAAGCGGCCGACCCGTTGCTCGAAGGGAACGCCGGCCGCGGCGAACTCGGCTCGGATCGATGGGGTGTCGGCCGCCACCCCCACGCCGAGGACCAGCCGGCCCTCGGCCAGCTGGTCGAGGGTGGCCACGATCTGGGCCAGCACGACGGGGTTGCGCAAGGCGGGCAGCAGCACCGCCGTGCCCAGCTCCACACGCTCGGTCGCCGCGGCCACCGCGGCGAGCAGGGTGAGCGGCTCGTGGCGAGGGCGCGACAGCAGCGAGTCCCCCACCCAGATCGAGTCGTAGCCAGCCGCTTCCGCCTGCCGGGAGAGAGCCAGCAGGCGAGCGGTGCCGGGCTCACCGGCCATCACCGCCTCTCGGGTGGGCAGCAGATATCCGACCTTCGCGCTCGACGTGGTAGCCACCGCCGCAGCGTAGGCGCAGCACCGGGGCACGGGCGCACGGGCGTCCCGTCACACCATTGGAGCATGCCCGTGCGCACCATCCAGCCGCGCTGGTGCCCACCACCCAGCCGCGCTGGTGCGCACCACCCCGCGGCGCTCCGCTCGATCCTACCGGCCACAGGGAACCGCGCCACCCCGTACGAGCGCACGGCGGAACGAGACCTCGCCGCTGGAGCGGGACGCCCGTCGCGCCTGAACACCGCGCCGTACCGAAGGGTACGGCAGCACGGGACGGCTCGACGACGACCGCCCTGTAGCGCGGCCGCCGGCGCTGACGCGGCCGGCGGCCGGTCGGCGCAATAGATTCCGGCGATGGATCTCGGCATCAAGGGCAGGACGGCGGCGGTGGCGGCGAGCTCGGCGGGGCTCGGCCTCGGGGCGGCGAAGGCGCTGGCCGCCGACGGGGTGCGCGTGGCCATCAGCGGCCGGGACCCACAGCGGCTGGCCGCCGCCCGACGGGAGATCGACGGCGATGTCGTGGTCATCGAGGCCGATGTCTCCACCCCCGAGGGCGGGCGCGCCTTCGTGGAATCGGCCATGGAGGCCCTTGGGCGGGTCGACATCCTGGTGGCCAACGCCGGCGGGCCGCCGCCGGGCACCTTCGCCACCACCGAGCCCTCCGGCTACCGGGCCGCCATCGACATGAACCTGCTGGCCATGATCGAGATGTGCCGGGTGGCGATCCCACCCATGCGCGAGCGCCGGTGGGGCCGGGTGGTGGCCATCACCAGCAGCGGCGTGAAGCAGCCGATCGGCATGCTGCTGGCCAGCTCGGTGGCCCGCGCCGGGTTGACCAGCTTCCTCAAGATCACCGCCCGGGAGGTGGCGCCCGACGGGGTGACGGTGAACTCCTGCCTGCCCGGGATCCACTGGACCGACCGGCTGCGCAAGATCGTGCCCGACAAGGAGCGGGCCGTCGTCGGCGTACCGGCCGGTATCGTGGGCGATCCCGACGACTTCGGCGCCGCGGTGGCGTTCCTCTGCTCGGAGCAGGCGAAGTTCATCACCGGGACCGGCCTGCTCATCGACGGTGGCCAGTCCAGCGGCCTGCTCGACTGACCGACGATTCGCCTTCCAACCCCACACCGAATCGCCCGGCGCACAACATACGCGCAACATGCACGACCCCCGTCCGTTGCAACAAGCAACCACGCAGGTCAACGTCCCGCATACCCCCCGGTATGGCACACCAGGCGTGCGCATCGCGCCAATGTCGCCCCCACCCCCCACACCGAATCGCCACCTATTCGCCGCGAGACGGGCCGAGTCGCCCAGCGCGCAACATACGCGCAACATGCACGACCCCCGTCCGTTGCAACAAGCAACCACGCAGGTCAGCGACCTACATACCCCCCGGTACGGCACGGCAGGCGTGCACATCGCGCCAATGTCGCCCCCGACCCCCACACCGAATCGCCACCGATTCGCCGCGAGACGGGCCGAGTCGCCCCGCGCGCAACATACGCGCAACATGCACGACCCCAGTCCGTTGCAACAAGCAACCACGCAGTTCAGCGTCCTGCATACCCCGCGGTATGGCACGGCAGGCGTGCACATCGCGCCAATGTCGCCCCCGACCCCCACACCGAATCGCCACCGATTCGCCGTGAGCCCGGCGCACCCGGCGCACCCGGCACACCCGGCGCACCCGGCACACCCGGCGCACCCGGCGGACCCGGCGCAGCAGGGACGGCGGCCACGGTACGCTCGGGCCCAGTCCGACGGGGGAGATCCGCCATGACCGACACGGCCCAGCAGCAACAGTCCCGCCCTCGGGTGGAGATCATCGAGGTCTCCGCCCGCGACGGGATCCAGAACGAGGACGTGCTGCTGTCCACCGATACCAAGCTCGCGCTGATCGAGGCGACGGTGGCGGCCGGGCTGCGTCGGGTGGAGGCGGTCAGCTTCGCCCACCCCACCCGGGTCCCCCAGATGGCCGACGCCGAAGCGGTGCTCGGCCGGCTCGGCCGGCGCGACGGCGTGACGTTCACCGCCCTCGTGCTCAACGAGCGGGGTTACGAGCGCGCCCTCGCCGCCGGGGCCGAAGAGATCAACATGGTGGTCACCACCACCGACACCTTCGCCGAGCGCAACCAGGGTTCGACCGTGCGCGGCCTCATCGACGGCTGGCTGCGCCTCGCCGAGCGCGCCCACCGCGACGGCATCCGCCCCACCGTCGCCATCTCCATGGGCTTCGGCTGCCCCTATGAGGGCGAGGTGCCCGTCGCCCGCGTCGTCGAGGTCGCCGAGGCGGTGCTGGCCGGCAACCCCTCCGAGCTGGCGGTCGCCGACTCGATCGGCTGCGGCGTGCCCACCGACGTGGCCGAGCGCTTCGCCGCGGTCGCCGCCGTCGCCCCCGGCACCACGCTGCGGGCACACTTCCACAACACCCGCAACACCGGGCTCGCCAACGCCGCCGCGGCGGTCGCCATCGGCGTGCACCGACTCGACGCCTCCATCGGCGGCGTGGGCGGTTGCCCGTTCGCCCCCAACGCCACCGGCAACATCCCCACCGAGGACCTCGCCTGGATGTTGGAGCGCATGGGCTACGACACCGGCGTCGACCTCGAGGCCCTGCTGCAGGTGAGCGACTGGCTGGGCGAGCAGCTGCACCACCCCGTGCCGGCGCTGCTCGGCCGGGCCCGCCCCTTCCCCCAGGTGGCCCAGCGGGCGTCCTGACCGCCGTTCTACGCTGACGCCCGCCGCCGGGGGCCGGCGGACCGATCGGGGGGTCAGCGATGGATTTCGAGTACAGCGTCAAGGTGCAGGATGCCCGCCGGCGGCTGGCGGCGTTCATGGACGAGCACGTGTACCCGCGCGAGCAGGAGCACGACGAGTTCGTCGACGATCCGGCCAACCTGTGGAAGCAGCCGCCGGTGATCGAGGAGTGCAAGGCCCTGGCGCGCGAGCAGGGCCTGTGGAACTGGTTCCTGCCGCCCGAGTACGGCGAGTTCAGCGGCGGGTTCCACAATGTGGAGTTCGCACCGCTGGCCGAGCTGATGGGCCGGTTGCCGTGGTCGTTCGAGATCTTCAACTGCTCGGCGCCGGATCGGGGCAACATGGAGGTCCTCGCCCGCTACGGCACCCCCGAGCAGCAGGACCGCTGGTTGCGCCCGTTGCTGGAGGGCCGCATCCGCTCCTGCTACGCCATGACCGAACCGCAGGTGGCGTCCTCGGACGCGACCAACATCTCGCTGCGCATCGACCGGGACGGCAACCACTACGTGCTGAACGGGCGCAAGTGGTACGCCAGCAACATCTTCCACCCGCACTGCGAGGTGCTGCTGGTGATGGGCGTGACCAACCCCGACGGGCTTCGCCACCAGCGGCACTCTACGATCCTGGTCCCCAAGGACACGCCCGGCCTCGAGGTCGTGCGGCCGATGAAGGCGTTCGGTTCCTACGACTCGCCCGGCGGTCACGGCGAGCTCGCCTTCCACGACGTGCGCGTGCCGCTCGACAACATCATCCTCGGCGAGGGCCGCGGCTTCGAGATCGCCCAGGGCCGGTTGGGCCCCGGACGCTTCCAGTACGCCATGACCAACGTCGGCATGGCGCAGCGGGTGCTGGAGCTGATGTGCGCCCGGGCCGAGGAGCGCGTCGCGTTCGGCCAGAAGCTGAGCGACCAGTCCAGCGTGCGCCAGGACATCGCCCGTTCGCGCTGCGAGATCGAGCAGTGCCGGCTGTTGGTGCTCAAGGCGGCTGCGGAGATGGACCGCTCGGGGGCCAAGGGGGCGCGGGACTACATCTCGATGGTGAAGATCGTCGGTCCGCAGATGGCACAGAACGTGATCGAACGGGCCATCCAGATCTTCGGGGCGAAGGGCACCAGCCAGGACGTGCCGCTGAGCGACCTGTGGGGGCTGGCCCGCCTGATGCGCATCGCGGACGGGCCCGATCAGGTGCACATGTCGCAGCTGGC
>JADLEF010000211.1 GCA_020846295.1 Acidimicrobiales bacterium | reverse complement strand
GTGCTGCACGAGCTGCAGCGCTCCGGCTTCGGCTTCGACGTGCGGACCTTCCACGCCCAGGTGCAGGGCAACCAGGCGCCCGAGACGGTGGTGCGGGCGCTGCGCGCCGCCGAGCGCCACCGCTGCGACGTCGTCGCCCTCGTGCGCGGCGGCGGGGCGCGCACCGACCTCGCCGCCTTCGACGCCGAGCTGATCGCCCGGGCGGTGGCCGAGCTGTCGGTGCCGGTGTGGACCGGGATCGGTCACGAGATCGATCGCGCCGTCGCCGACGAGGTCGCCCACACCGCGTTCAAGACCCCGACCGCCTGCGCTGCTGCGCTCGTCGAACGGGTCTCCACCTTCCTCGACGTGGTCGACCGGCGTTGGTCGGCGATCGCGGCGTTGGCCTCGCTCCGCCTCGACCAGGCCGAGACGGAGCTCCGCCGGCGTTCCACGATGGTCGGTCGGGAGGGTGCCGCCGCGCTGCGCGCCGCCGACGCCGGCCTCGAGCACCGACGCCAGCGGCTGGTCCGCGAGGCCGGTCACGTCCTCGCCCACGCCGAGACGCGCCTGGCGCTGGCCGAAGCCGAGGTCGCCGCCGCAGACCCCCAGCGCGCCCTCGCCCGCGGGTTCAGCCTGACCCGGCGGGCCCGCGACGGTGCGCTGGTGCGGGCCGCGGCCGACGTGACCGAGGGCGA
This sequence comes from Acidimicrobiales bacterium, assembly GCA_020846295.1. Lineage (GTDB taxonomy): Bacteria > Actinomycetota > Acidimicrobiia > Acidimicrobiales > CAIXPF01 > CAIXPF01. Next base: position 26,659 of record JADLEF010000211.1, on the reverse strand, counting down.
GGAGCTGGTGACGCTCACCGCAGCCGGCACGGTGCGCAGTACGGTGCTCGACGATGGCTGAGCACGACGCAACGGGCCCCGGAGCACCGGCGCCGGAAGCACCGCAGCTCGAGGAGCCGGCCGGGTACGCCGCCGCACTCGCCGAGCTCGACGACATCCTCGCCGAGCTCGAGGATCCGCAGCTCGACATCGACCGTCTCGGAGGCCAGGTCCGTCGGGCCGCACAGCTGATCGCCTTCTGCAAGCAGCGCATCGTGGGCGCCCGTCTGGAGGTCGAGGCGATCACGAACGGTGAGGACGGTGGTTGACCGTCCGACGTGACCGAGTTCGCATCGTCGCGACGCGCCCCAGGGCAACCGACGTTCGGCCGCTGAGCGGGTGACCCGAACGCATCCCGGTTTGACCACTTCCCGTCAACGCGTCGTTGGGTGTTGAGCACATCCGCCGTCGTTCAACTACTCTTTGTCCGCCCGAGCCGACGATCCGTGGCGATTGCCCGCATGTGGGACTTCGACGGTGTGGGAGTTCGGGCACACCTGCCATGGCCGACATCGATCTGCGCAGCAGCGCTGCCCCTGAGGGCCCCGAGCCCGACCTCGTCGACGACGACGTCATCGATCTGACCGCTCTGGAACCCGACGAGCCCCCCGGCGACGACGAAGACCCCACCGGCGAGCCCGCGGAGCCCGCCGGACACACCGGGCCCGCCGGCAGCGCGGATGCCGCCGCGGTCGCACCGCCCCCCGCCACCCCCGGCTGGGTCAGCGCCATGTTCGATCGGGACCAGGCGGTCATGGCCCTGCGAGCGCTGCCCTACGGCGGCACCGACGACGCCTCCCTGGGGCTGCGGCTCCCGCCCGCCGTGCAAGCCACCGTCTCCCCCGTCATCGCCGCGGTGCGCTGGGGTGCGGTCATGTTCGGGATGGTCTCGGCCGTCACGCGAGCGAACAAGGGCAACCTCGAGGTCGTCGTCGCCCTCGCCGTCGTGCTGTTCCTCACGACCTGGCGCACGCTGCGCCCCATCCGACTCGGCGCCCCCGAGCACACCCGCCGCCTGGTGCCGGTGGCCGACGCCATCCTCGTCGGCCTCGCCGCCGGATGGAGCGGCAACATCGCCAGCCCGTTCGTGTTCTGCGTGCTCGCCTGCGCCGTCGTCGCCGCCTTCGGCTGGGGCCTGCTCGCCGGGACCGCCACCACCGTCGCCGGGCTCGCCGGCATGGGCGTCGGCGCGCTGGCCTCCCGCGACACCTTCAACCCGTTCTCCGATCAGGGACCGGCGCTGTTGGCGACCTTCGTGCTCGTCGTGTCGATGGTCGCCTTCGCCCGATCCCGGCTGCTCGACGCCGAGACCCGCCGCGCCACCCTGGCCGGGCAGCTCGACCTGCTGGCGGAGACCAACGACCTGCTCCACATCCTCAACGAGCTGGCCCGCACCCTGCCCCAGTCGCTCGACCTGCGCGAGGCGCTCACCGCCACCCGGGCCGAGCTGCGTCGCACCTTCAACGCCGACGTCATCGCCCTCATCACCCTCGACGACCACAGCGACGAATGGGTGCCGCAGATCGCCGACGGCTGCGCCCTGCGCCCCTCCGTCGCCCGCAGCCAGCTGCCCGCCCAGCTGCGCGCCGCCGCCGAGCAGGTCGAGCCACTGCTGCACAGCCGCTTCACCCCCGGCGACGGGCTCGGTGCCCGCAGCGCCAGCGGGCTCTACGTGTCGGTCCGGGCCCGGGAGCGCACCATCGGCGTGCTCGGCGTCGAGCACAACACCCCCGGCCAGTTCAGCGCCCGCCACGCCCGGCTGATGGCCGGCCTCAGCGACGTGCTCGCCCTCACCGTCGACAACGCCCGCAGCTTCTCCCGGCTGCGCACCCTCGGCGCCGACGAGGAACGCTCCCGCATCGCCCGCGACCTCCACGACCGGCTCGGCCAGTGGCTCAGCTACATCAACTTCGAGCTCGAGCGCATCATCGACACCTCCGACAGCGGCAGCGACGAGCTCGACCGGCTCCACCGGGACGTGCAGACCGCCATCGACGAGCTGCGCGAGACCCTCCGCCAGCTGCGCGCCGAGGTGACCGAGGAACGCAGCTTCGGCCTCGTCGCCGCCGAGCTCATCGACCGCTTCAACAGCCGAACCGCCGCCGAGGGCGGGCCGATCGCCCACCTCGACGTGGTCCGGCCCGGCCGGCGGCTGGCGGTGCGGACCGAGACCGAGCTGCTGCGCGTCCTGCAGGAGGCGCTCTCCAACGTGGCCAAGCACGCCAAGGCCACCACGGTGAAGGTGCGGTGGGATGTGCTCGACGGAGCCGCCACACTGACCATCCACGACGACGGGCGGGGCTTCACCCCGGACAAGGGCATCCGGGACAGCGCCTACGGCCTGGTCGGCATGCGGGAACGGGCCGACGTGATCGGTGCCCGCATCCTCGTCCGGTCCAGCCCCGGCCAGGGCACGACCATCACCGTGCGCGCCGGGCGAGCCGGCCGGGCACGAGAGGAAGGCAACACGTGAGCTTGCGCATACTGCTGGCCGACGACCACGCCATCCTGCGGGAGGGCATCCGCCGCAGCTTCGAATCGGCCGGCGAGGAGGTGGTGGGCGAGGCCGCCAACGGCGAGGAGGCCCTCGATCTGGCCATCGCCACCAAGCCCGACGTCATCGTCATGGACCTCTCCATGCCCGTGCTCGACGGCATCGACGCCACCCGGCGCATCAAGGAGCGCATCCCCGACGCCAAGGTCGTCGTGCTGACCATGCACGACGACGTGGACTCCACCCGCCGGGCGGTCAGCGCCGGGGCGGCCGGCTTCATGTCGAAGGGGTCCAGCTTCGCCGACGTGCTGGCCACCGTGCGCGGGGTCGCGCAGGGCGACATCGGCTTCTCCCCCGAGCTGGCCGCCGCCATGCTCAACGTGGCCAAGGAGCCCGTCGTCATCGACCTCGACGCCAACGAGGTGGAGACGCTGCTGTCGGACCGCCAGGTCGAGATCCTCCAGGCCATCGCCGACGGCGCCACCACCAAGCAGGTGGCCCGAGCCCTGAACATCACCCAGAAGACGGTGCACAACCACCTCAACGCCATCTACCGCCGCCTCGACACCCAGAGCCTGACCCACGCGGTGCTGTCCGCCGTACGGCTGGGGATCATCGAACTGGACTGACGGGCAGGTCCGCGCGCGCCAGGCCGTACTCTGGACGGCGCCGCGACCGTGCGGCGGGCGTGAGAAGGGTTGTTCGACGACAGATGGACGTGCTGAGCGAGGCCAGACGGCGACGGACCTTCGCCATCATCTCCCACCCCGACGCCGGCAAGACCACGCTGACGGAGAAGTTCCTGCTCTACGGCGGCGCGCTCGTCGGCGCCGGCGCGGTCAAGGCCCGCGACGGCCGGCGGGCCGCGGCGTCGGACTGGATGGAGCTCGAGCAGAAGCGCGGCATCTCCATCACCTCGACCGCGCTGCAGTTCCCCTACCGCAGCACCAGCGGCACCGACTGCGTCGTCAACCTGCTCGACACCCCCGGGCACCGCGACTTCTCCGAGGACACCTACCGCGTGCTCGCCGCCTGTGATGCGGCGGTCATGGTGCTCGACTCGGCCAAGGGCATCGAGCCGCAGACCCTCAAGCTGTTCGAGGTGTGCCGGGAGCGGCGGATGCCGCTGCTCACGTTCTTCAACAAGTGGGATCGCCCCGGCCGAGACACCCTCGAGCTGCTCGACGAGGTCGAGAAGCTGCTCGGCCTGCCCGCCGTGCCCGTCACCTGGCCCGTCGGCATCGCCGGTGACTTCCGCGGCGTGGTGGACCGGCGCGACGGCACCTACACCCGCTACCTGCGCGTCGCCCGCGGCGCCCAGATGGCCCCCGAGGAGATCATCGACCCCGACCGGGCCGCCGCTGAGGAGGGCAAGGCGTGGGACGAGGCGCAGGACGAGCTGGCCCTGCTGTCCGAGGTCGGCGCCGACCTCGACACCAAGGCGTTCCTGGCCAACGAGTCCACCCCCGCCTTCTTCGGCTCGGCGCTGACCAACTTCGGGGTCGGCAAGCTGCTCGACACCGTGGTGGACCTGGTCCCCCCGCCCGACGCCCGCGTCGACATCGACGGCGAGCGCCGGCCCATCGACGCCCCCTTCTCCGGGTTCGTGTTCAAGGTCCAGGCCAACATGGACAAGGCGCACCGCGACCGCATCGCCTTCATCCGGGTGTGCTCCGGCCGCTTCGAGCGCGGCATGATCGTCACCCACGGCCGCACCGGCAAGCCGTTCAACACCAAGTACGCCGCGTCGATGTTCGGCCAGGAGCGCGAGACGGTGGAAGAGGCCTACCCCGGCGACGTGGTCGGACTGGTCAACGCCACCGACGTGCGGGTCGGCGACACGCTGTTCGACCCCAACGGCCCGCCGGTCGAGTACCCACCCATCCCCAGCTTCGCCCCCGAGTTCTTCATGACGGCGCGGGTGAAGGACACCGGGCGCTTCAAGCAGTTCCGCCGGGGCATCGCGCAGCTCGACGAGGAGGGCGTGGTCCAGGTGCTGCGCGACGCCGACCTGGGTGACCAGGCGCCGGTGCTCGCCGCCGTGGGCCGCCTGCAGTTCGAGGTGGCCACCTACCGTCTGGAACACGAGTTCGGCGCGGCGACGGAGCTGTCCCAGACCAGCTACCGGGTCGCCCGCCGCACCGACGAGGCGTCCGAACCGGCGCTGCGGCGCATGCGCGGCGTCGCCGTGCTGCGGCGGGCCGACGGCTCCCGTCTGGCGCTGTTCGAGTCGCCGTACTGGTTGGAACGGGTCGAGTCCGAGAACCCCGAGCTGCGCCTCGACCGCCTCGTCGCCGAGGGCATGGCCGGCTGAACCCACGCCCGCGGCGCGGCCCGGCGGGTAGGGTCCCGCGATGCACGAACCCCGACCGGCGAACGGCGCGGTGGTCGGGGTGCTGGCCGTGGCGGCCGCGGCCGCCGGGGTGTCCCAGGCGTTCGGCCGCTTCACGTTCTCGCTGCTGTTCACCGATGTGCGCGACGACCTCGGGCTGACCAACACCCGGGCGGGCTCGCTCGGCTCCGCCAACCTGCTCGCCTACCTGGCGGGCACGCTTGCGGTCAGCCTGCTGGTCGGGAGGATGGGCCTGACCCGCACCGCCCGCACCGGCCTCGTCGGGGTCACCGCCGGCCTGGTCCTGCTGGGCTGGTCACCGAACGTCGCGGTCACGACGCTGGGGTTGCTGTGCACCGGCGTGTTCGCCGCCGGCGTGTGGGTCACCGTGCCGGGCATCGCCACCGCCCGCGTGGGACCGAACCGTCGGGGGACCGCCATCGGCATGGTCGGCGCCGGTATCGGCGTCGGCATCGTGATCGGTTCGCTGCTGCACGCAGGCGCGGCCACCGATGCCTGGCGCACCGTCTACCGGGTCGAAGCCGCCGGGGCGGTGCTCGTCAGCGTGCTGGGCACCCGATGGCTCCGCGACGCCGCCTCCGAACCCGAACGGCGGCCGGTCGACGGCACCGGCACCGGCACCGGCACGGCGAACCGAAACGGCACGGCGAACCGAAACGGCAACGGGTTCGTCGCACTGCGGGCCGTCCCCGGGTGGCCCCGGCTGCTCACCTCCTACGGCCTGTTCGCGCTGGCCATGTCGCTGATGGTCACCTTCCTGGTCGGGGTGCTCAAGGAGGACGCCGGCTACTCGAACGCGTCGGCATCGCTCGCCTTCTCGTGCTTCGGGGTGGGCACCATCCTGGGCGGCCCCGTGTTCGGGCCGCTGGCCGATCGCATCGGCCGCGCCCGTGCGCTGCACGTCGCCTACGCCGTCATGGCCACCACCGCCGTCCTGATCGGTACGGGGGCGCGACCGTGGGCAACCATCGCCGCCGGCGCCTTCGGCACCGCGTTCACGGCGGTGCCCACCACCGTCGCCGCCCGGTTGAGCGACGTGATCGCGGCCGAGCGCTTCGGCGCCGCCTACGGGGTGGCCACCCTCGCCTTCGGGGCCGGGCTCATGGTCGGGCCCCAGCTGGGCGGCGTGCTGGGCGACGTCACCGGCTCGTTCCGACCGGTGTTCTGGGTGGCGGCCGCGGTCGCCGTCGCCGCCGGGGCGATCATCCGACCGGCCGATGGGCGCGCTCCCGGCGCCCGCTAGCGTCGCCGACCATGCCTGCCGCGCTGCCCACCCCGACCCCGAGCCGGCCCGTCCTGTCCGGGGCGCCGGCCCCCGACGCCGGCGAGCTGCTGCCGTGGAGCTGGGCGCAGGCCCGCCTCGCCGACGCCCGCAACTACTGGATCGCGTCGATCCGCCCGTCCGGGCGACCCCACAGCCGGCCGGTGTGGGGGGTGTGGCTGGAGGACGGGTTCTGGTTCGTCACCGCGTCGTTGGCGCAGGCCAACATCGTGACCAACCCGGCGGTGAGCGTGCACCTGGAGGACGGCTCGGCCTCGGTCATCGTCGAGGGTCGGGCCGAGCGGGCGACCGACGCGGCGCAGGTCCGCCGCCTGGCCGACGCCTACAACCCCAAGTACGGGTGGACGTTGCGGCCCGAAGGCGACCGAGGCGACGTGGCCGACGCCAACGAGCCGCTCGGTCCGGCGTTGCGCGTCGTGCCCGAGGTCGTGTTCGGCTGGGAGGCCACCATGCAGCAGCCCACCCGTTGGCGGTTCTGAGCGCCGCGCCTGCGCCACCGTCAGCGGGTCAAAGCGTGACCGCCGCCGCAGTGCGGGCGGAGTGGTCGAGGGTCTCGCACAGGTCGTGCAGCGCCCGATCGACACGGGAGCGATCGCCGGTGGCGATGAGATCGACCTGGAGGCCGACCAGGGTGGCGTAGGTCTGGGTGGCGATGCGCTGCACGTGCTCGGTCACCCCATCGCGGCGCAGCGCCTCGGACAGGGCGCCGATCCACTGCTGCACCGCCTTCTGGCCCACCTCGGCGAACGGGGCGCTGTGGCCCAGCGTGGTCGCCTCGATGAGCATGCGGATGATGCGCAGGTTGTCCGGCCGACCCGCCCACTCCCAGTAGCGACGCAGCAGCTCGCTGGCCGACACGGGCGGGGTCTCCGCCGCCCATTGGCCGATCACCCCGAGCTGGCGGGCCTGGGCGAAGTCGACCGCGTCGGCGAGGAGCTGCTCCTTCGACCCGAACTGGTAGGTCAGCGTGTAGGTGCTGGTCCCGAGCTGCTTGGCCAGCGGCCGCAGGGACATCTCTCCCAGGCCGTTCTCGCCCAGGTAGGCGACGATCTCCTCGAGCAGGTCCTGCTTGCGTTGTGGGTTCGGACGTCGGCCCATCGTCGGCGGCTCCTGGTACGTGGGGTTGTCCCTGGTGTCCCTCAGGTCCCGCCGGCCCTCAGAGGAAGGCTCAACTTAGCCCGCACCCCTCGCAGCTCGACGCAACGATGTCGGACCGAAGCCCCCCATTGCCCACCGCATCACACTGCGGGCGCGACACCGCCTACGTTCTGCGACGCGTCACGATGCTGCTTGTCGCCTTTCGCCCGCGCTTCGTGGGCGGTGAGCGGCCCGGCCATCACGAACAGTGTGAAAGCGAGCGCCGAGGCGAGTGCGGCGATGAAGAAGGCCAGCCGGTACCCCGACACGTCGTGCAACACGCCGAGGACCGTGGGACCCGCGCCGACCCCGATCGTCATGATCAGCGAGCTCATGCTGTAGATCTTGGAGTACTCCCGCACCCCGTACGCCTCGGCCAGCAACAGCGGCTGCAGCATCAGCAGGTTGCCCACCGAGAGGCCGAAGATCACGCAGGTGCCGATGATCGCCCAGGACGTGTCCGCCACCGCGAACAGCGCCAGCGCGACGCCCTGCACCAGCATCAACGAGGCGGTGAACCGCTTCGGCGACATGCGGGTGACGATCACTCCGCCGGCCAGGCGACCGACCACCGAGGCGGCCGCCACCAACGTGACCGATGGCGACGCCAGGGCCTCGATCCGCTCGCCCACCAGCTTCACCTGCTGGCTGAGCGCACCCACCTGGCCGAGCATCACGAACAGGAACGCCAACGCCATCAGCCGGTAGAACCGCGTGGCCCGGGCCTGGACGAACGTCATGCCCGGCAGCTGCGCCGGCCCGGCGCCGGGCAGCGGATCGGCCGGCCGGATCCCGTCGGGGTGCTGACCGACGGCGGCGGGTGAGGACCGCACGAACACCAGCGCCACCGGGACGGCGACGGCCACCCACACGAGCGCCAGCCACGGCGACACCGGCCCGATGCCGCGCTCCTTGACCAGCGACGCGACGAACGGGGTGATGGCGATACCCCCGGCCGACAGCCCCGTCGACGCCACCGACAGCGCGACCGAGCGACGCCGCACGAACCATCGGGCCACCGTGGTGGTCGCCGGCACCAGGCCCGACAGCGCGAACCCGGCGCCGAACACCACGTCGGCGGCGAACATCTGCCACGGCTGGGTCGCCTTGCCCAAAAGGAACAGCCCCAACGCGCCCACCACGGCACCGACCACGATGATGCGGCGCACGTCGATGCGGATGAGCAGGCCGCTGATGGCGTAGCCGGCCAGCCCGGAGACCACGAAGAACGTGGCCGTCGCCGCACTGGTCAGACCGGTCGACCAGCCCCGCTCGTCGACCAAGGCCCGCAGGTAGACCCCCTGGCCGTAGAAGCCGATGCCGGAGGACACCATCAGCACGACGAACAGCCCGCCGATCACCGACCAACCCCGGAACGGACCGCCGGCCACGGCCGCCTCGACGTTCGCGGCCTCGGTGGGGAGCGCCGCGGCGCCCGGCGCGGCCTCGGGAGCGGGCCCGCCGGCCCCCGGCCCCGGTGCGGGCGGGCGGGACGGGCCGGCCGTGTGACCCCCCGTGGCCCTGATGTCGCGACGACCGCGGTCGCGCGCCCCGTCGCCCACGCCCTGCTGCATGTGGTCCCCCTTGCTTGCTCAGCGCAGCCTAGGAGTGCATCGCGCGCCCGCCCCAAGCGCACCTCTCCGAGCAGGGCTACCGTTCGGCATGGCCATCGACACCGCGCCCCTGCGCCTGCACGAACGCGACTACGCGACGGGTCTCATCGAGATCGGCGACGGCTGCTTCGCCTACCTGCAACCCGATGGCGGTTGGTGCCTCTCCAACGCCGGGTTGCTCGCCGGGCGCGACGAGTCGTTGCTCGTCGACACGCTCACCGATCTGCCCCGTACCGCCGCCATGTTGGAGGCGATGAGGCCGATCACCACCGCCGCGCCGATCGCGACGCTGGCCATCACCCACGGCAACCTCGACCACTACTTCGGCAACCAACTCGTCGAGGGGGCGCAGATCGTGGCCAGCGCCGGGACGGCCCACGAGATGGCCGACGGCCCGACACCGGCGGCGATGGCGGCCATGGTGGCCAGCGACGACCCGGCCCTCGGCGGCTACCTGCGCCACGCGTTCGGGCGGTTCGACTGGAGCGGCATCGAGGTCACCCTGCCCACCCGGACCTTCGAGGGCTCCTTCACCGTCGACGCCGGCGGGCGGCGGGCGGAGCTGATCGAGGTCGGACCGGCCCACACCGCGGGCGACACGATCTGCCATCTGCCCGAGCAGCGAGTCGCCTACACCGGCGACCTGCTGTTCGTGTTCGGCACGCCCATCGTGTGGGCCGGTCCGTACGAGAACTGGTTCCGGGCCTGCGACACCATGCTCGCCCTCGACTGCGACGTCTACGTCCCCGGTCATGGCCCGTTGACCGACCGCCGTGGCGTCGAGGGCGTGAAGGCGTACCTGCAGTTCGTCTACGCCGAGGCGAGGGCACGTTTCGACGCCGGGCTCGACGAGCGGGAGGCCGCGTTCGACATCGAGCTCGGCGAGTACGCCGAGTGGGGCGACAGCGAGCGGCTGGCCATCAACGTGGTCTCCGCCTACCGGGAGTTCGACCAGAACCGGCCCGAACCGGGCCGCGGCGAGCTGTTCGCCCGGATGGCCGAGCTCGCCCGGCGGGCCCGATGAGCGCGGCCTCGCACGGCGATAGTGGCGCACAGCCCGCTCCGACCAACAAGATAAGGCCGTGAAGACCCGCAAGCTCAGCACCGTCGACGGCTTCGTGCTGCTCGATCTCGAGAACGCGCCGGGGTCCGTCGGCATCGTGCGTTCGGCACCGAAGATCCTCGTCAGCGGAGCCGAGATGCTGGCCCGCTCCGTCACCTACAGCCTGGCCACCTTCGGGATCCGCGCCAGCGGAGCGTCGGCCGGGGTCAACGCCAAGCCGGAGGACCGCGCCGCGGCCGTGGCGGCGTTCGCCGCCGAGGTCGCCGGGTTCGACCCACCGGTGCTGCTCGATGCCGGTCGCGGTGTGCAGGACGCGGATCTCGCCGCGCTCGTCGCCGCCGACCCGCGCTCGCCGTCGTTGCGCGAGGCGCGCGACGGGGTGACCGGCTCGGACGAGCTCCTCGCCGCCGGCGCGCTGGCCGCCGCCCAGGCGGTCGCCGGGCCGCTGTCGGGCAAGCGCATCGTGATCGAGGGCTTCGGTCCCGCCGGCCTGGCCCTCGCCCGCCAGGCGTCCGAGGCCGGGGCCGGCGTCGTCGCGGTGGCCACCGCGGCGGGCACCGCCATCGAGCCGGACGGCTTCGACCCGGTCGCGCTGGCCGAGGCGCTCAGCGCCCAGGACGAGGCGATGGTGAAGTCCATCGGGTCCGGCCAGAAGCCGGCGTGGGCGGCATGGGGCGTGGACGCCGACGTGGTGTTCTGCGGATCCAAGGCCGGCGCCATGACCCACGAAGGCGCGGCCAACCTCAAGGCGCGCACCGTCGTGCCGATCGGTCCGGTACCGGTGACCGCCAAGGCCCTCGCCGTGATGGGTCGCACCGGCGTCACCTACGTGCCGGACTTCGTGTCGATCGGCGGGCCGATCCTCGCCGGGGTGGGCCAGGTGGACCCGCTCGAGTGCCCCGCCCGCATCGCCTCGGTCGTCACCGAGTGCGCACCGCACCCGAAGGGCCTGTTCCTCGGGTGCTGCGAGCGGGCGGAGACGTTCCTGCGCACCTGGCAGGACACCCTGCCCTTCGGCCGCCCCCTCGCCTGAGCCGGTTGACCGACCGGCCCGGCTCAGCGTCCGGCCCGGCTCACCGACCGGCCCAGCTCAGTGTGGACGCCCGCAGCCCGATCGCGCCCTCGGCGCTGAACACCAGCGCCTGCAGCGCGTCGGCGATCGAGGTGAACACCGCCAGCCGGGGCCGTCCCAGGCTGTAGAGATCGGCCCGGCGGGCCAGCGAACCGGTCACCACGCAGATCCGGCCGTTGCCCGCCGAGTGACGGGCCAGGTGATCGAGCATCGTGTGCAGCACGTCGGCGGGCAGCTGGATGCTGGAGAGATCGACGAGCAGCGGCGCCGTTGCCGCCAACTCGTCGAGCGGGAAGCGCAACCAGTGCTCCTGGATCGTCCGCGGGGATGCCGGCACCACGCGCACCGCGAGCGTGTCGGTGGTCGACCCGCCCGCGCCGAGCGCCCGCCGCAGCAGTGGCGTCGACTCGGTGTCGAGCGGTTCCACCAGACCGAGGACCGACGCGCGCTCGAACAGCTCCACCCCACGGACCGCTTCCACCACTGCTGCACCCACGCTGATCGTCACGAGTACCCAGACGACACCGGGTGCAGGAAAGTCGCGAACAATTCCGAACTTCGTTCTGGCGCGGTCGGACGCCCGTGACACCGCGGCGGGCTCGACGCGCTGGGTGATCCGGTCAGGGGTTGACGGCGTGGGAACATAGGAGGCATGCCCACGGCTTCCATCGAAGAGATCGACCGCGCCGTCCGCGGGGACACCGCACCCCGCGCCTTCCTGCGCACCGTCGCCGCCGCCGCTGACGTCCCGGCCCTGCGCGCCATGGCCGGCGAGGCGTCGTGGGAGGAATCGACGTTCCGCCGGTACGCCGACCAGGTGGCCACCGTCGCCGCTGCGCTGCGAACCGCGGGCCTCGACGCCGGTGACCGGTTGCTGCTGATGATGCGCAACCGACCCGAGTTCCACGTGGTGGACACCGCCGCGCAGTTCCTGCGGGCCACCCCGTTCTCGGTCTACAACTCGTCCTCGGCCGAGGAGATCCAGTACCAGGGGGCGCACTCCGGAGCGCGCGTCGCGGTGGTGGAGGACGCCGGGTTCCTCCGCCGGCTCCTGGCCGTGCGGGGCGAGCTGCCCGCCTTGGAGCGGATCTACGTCATCGACCGGCCGGACGACGCCCCGGACGACGTGCTGCCCTACACGGCGCTGCTCGAGGGCCACACCCCGCTCGACCTCGCCGCCCTGGCCGAGGAGACCGACCCGGCCGACCTGGCGACGCTGATCTACACCTCGGGCACCACCGGCCCGCCCAAGGGCGTGATGATCAGCCAGTACAACGTCGTGTACACGGTGGAGCAGCTGCGGCGCTGCCTGGACCTCGAGCACACCGCCGGTGTCCGTCTCGTCAGCTACCTACCGATGGCGCACATCGCGGAGCGCATGCTCAGCCACTACTCGGCGATGTGCAACGGCTTCAGCGTCACCACCTGTCCCGACCCGACCGCCATCGCCACCTACGCCAAGGAGGTGCACCCCGAGGTGCTCTTCGGCGTGCCCCGGGTGTGGGAGAAGGTCTACGCCGGGGTGAACGGGGCGCTGTCGCTCGACCCCGACAAGAAGAAGAGCTTCGACGAGGGCGTGGCCGCCGCGCTGCCCATCAAGGAGGCCGAGCGCAACGGCACGGTCACCCAGGAGCAGCGCGACGTGTGGGCGTTCCTCGACGCGGTGGCCTTCTCCCTGGTGCGCAACCTCGTGGGGCTGGACCAGGTGAAGGTGGCGGTGACCGGCGCAGCCCCGATCCCGCGCGAGGTCCTCGAGTGGTTCAACGCCGTCGGCGTGCCGCTGTCGGAGATCTACGGGATGTCCGAGTCGTCCGGCCCGATGACCTGGGACGCCTGGGACATACGCCCCGGTACGGTCGGGCGGGTGCTGCCCGGCGGCGAGCTGCGCCTGGCCGAGGACGGCGAGGTGCTGTACCGAGGTGGCAACGTGTTCGTCGGGTACCTCAACGAGCCGGCCAAGACGGCCGACACCATCGTCGACGGCTGGCTGTACTCGGGCGACATCGGTGAGCTCGACGAGGACGGCTACCTGCGCATCGTCGACCGCAAGAAGGAACTGATCATCACCGCCGGCGGCAAGAACATCTCGCCGGCCAACCTCGAGGCGGCGCTGAAGACGATCCCGATGATCGGCCAGGCGGCGGCGATCGGCGACGGCCGCAAGTACGTCACCGCGCTGCTGGTGCTCGACCCGGAGCTGGCGCCGCTGTGGGCGATGCAGCAGGGCATCGAGTTCACCGACCTGGCCGACCTCGCCACCAAGGCGGCGGTGATCGACGAGGTGCAGCGCGGCGTGGAGGAGATCAACATCCGCTTCGCCCAGGCCGAGCAGATCAAGAAGTTCACGCTGCTCGGTGAGGAGTGGCTGCCCGACACCGACGTGCTCACGCCGACGTCCAAGCTGAAGCGGCGCGGCGTGCTGGCCCGCTACGCCGACGAGATCGAGCAGATGTACTGATCACCTCCTGCGACGGGTACCGGCAGCACGGCCGTCGCGCGGCGTGTCTGTGCACCTGAGGTCACGCCTCGCCCCGCACTCGCGGGGAGGCCCGACAAAGCCCCTGGTCACAGCGGTGTCCGGCCGACCACGCTGAGCGGGCCCGACGCCAGGTGCACAGACACCGCAGGCCCGTTCCCACGCTCCGACCGGGACGCACCCCGGATGGGGCCCGACCGACCGGGTCCCATCCGGAGGCCGTCCGGTTCACATCGACGCAACATGCACGCGTCCACCGCATCGCGTCACGCAACGGTTCAGGTCAGCGAACCGGCCTCCGGTGAGCCGCGTGCAGATCGCGCCAATGTCACCCGACGGGTGCTGCAGATCAGGTCAGATCAGTTGAGGAGCTTCACCACGTACACCCACTGACCGTTGAGCTGGCTCGAGACCGGGGGGGGAACGCGAGGCGATCCGCTGTGCAGGATGTTCCACACCACCGAACCGCTGGCGTTGGCGGCGAGCACCACCTCAGTAACGAATGCGCACGAGGTGTTGAACAACCGACCCGAGGTGACGTCAGCGGCCGGCGAGAAGCTGACGGCCACGGAGCCGGCACCCGGTGCCACGTTCGCAGCACCCGGCTGGCCACTGAGGTAGAAGACGACCCAGTCACCGCCCTCTTCAGGGTGGTACCCGCAGGTGACCGAGGTGACGTTGACCGAGCCGGCGGCGGGGGGTGGGGTGACGGGGGTGGCCGGCGGTGCCGTCGTCGTCGTCGGCTCGGTGGAGGCGGTGGTGGCGATGTCCGGGGCGGAGGTGGGCACGACGGTGGGCAGCGTCTCGCCGCTCTGCGCCGGCGGGAGGCTGGTCACCGCACCCTCGCCGCTGCCGCCCGAGGTTGGCGGGGCCAGCACCGACGGGGGCACGGTGGGTGAGGTCGTGACCGGAGGGGTCGTGGTCGCGGTCGGCAGCGTCTGGCGCGGCGGGGCGCTCACCGCCGGGGAGTTCGTCGCCCCGGTGCTCACCCGCCCGGCCGAGGTCACCGAGTCGCTGGCCTGGCCGCACGCAGCCAACGCCAACGCCGCTGCGGTCAGGACGCCCAGCGTCGAACGCCGCCGAGCGCGGCGCGGGAGTTCACCGAAGCATCCGTTACGCGTACCCACAGCGGCCACGTTACGCGAGCGCCACCGTGCGCTCGCGGCATGGGGGCCGTCGCTCACGGACAGCGGGCGAGCAGCGCTGCCTCGCCGTCGCCCTCCTGGTGGCGCAGCACGGTGAGCCCGCACCGCTCGGCCAGCTCGACCAGCTCGCCCGGCGCGGCCAGGAACGCCGGGTCCGGACCGCCCCCACCCCCGGCGAGCGCCGGCTCCCGGCCGACCACCGACAGCCGGGTGGTGACGAGCAGCGCGCCGGGCACGGCCGCCTCCCGCACGGCCTGCTCCACGGCATTCCCCCGGAAGTGGCCGGCCCAGACGACCGCGTAGCGGCGCCCGAGCAGCTCGGCCGGCAACCCGTCATCGAGGTCCGCCGCCACCAGGTGCACCCGATCCCCGAGGCCCGCCTCGGCCGCCGCCGCCGCGGCCCGTGCGAGACCGACGTCCGCGATGTCCACCGCGTCGACGGTGAATCCCCGCTCGGCCAGCCAGCACGCCTCCAGCCCCGGCCCGCACGCCAGGTCCAGCGCCCGGGCGCCGGGCGCCGGCGCCGCCAGCTCCCCTTCCGCGGCGACCAGGAACCGGCGCGGCTCGCCACCCGGATGTCCATCCGAACGCGGCGGACCCTGCTTCGCCGACCCGTAGCGGGCGTTCCACCGGGCTCGATCCGACTCGGCCATCGGCCTCCTCCGCTTCCTCGGCACCGCACGACAGCGCCTGCAAGACATGACAGCGCCTGCGAGACACGACAGCGCCTGCAAGAGTGGGGCGGTGGCACCCACCTCACGCATCCTGTCCGCCAACGGCATCCGCGTCCACGCCGTCGAGGACGGCGAGGGCCCCCTCGTCCTGCTCGTGCACGGCTTCCCCGAGTCCTGGTACTCCTGGCGCCACCAGCTGCCGGTGCTCGCCGCGGCCGGCTACCACGCCGTCGCCATCGATGTCCGCGGATACGGCCGCTCCTCCGCCCCCGTCGAGATCGACGCCTACCGCATGACCCAGCACATCGCCGACAACCTCGGTGTGGTCAGCGCCCTGGGCCACGAGACGGCGGTCATCGTCGGCCACGACTGGGGTGCGCCCATCGCCTGGAACTCGGCGCTGGTGCGGCCGGACGTGTTCACCGCGGTGGCCGGGCTGTCGGTGCCCTACTCGCCGCGGGGCACGGTGCGTCCCACCGACGCGTTCCGGGCGATGGGCGGCGACGAGGAGTTCTACATCGAGTACTTCCAGCAACCCGGCCGGGCCGAGGCGGAGATCGAGCAGGATGTCGCCGGCTGGTTGGCCGGCTTCTACCTTTCCGCCTCCGGCTCCGCCCCGCCCATGGTGCCCGGCGGCGGCACGATGGCGACGATCCCGCGCGGTGGACGCATGCGGGATCGCTTCGCCACCCTGGACGGCCCGCTGTCGTGGCTGACCGACGAGGACCTCGCCTTCTACACCCGCGAGTTCGAGTACACCGGCTTCAGCGGCGGGCTCAACCGCTACCGCAACGTCGACCGCGACTTCGAGGACTTCGCCGCCTTTGCCTTGCGGCCCATCACCGTGCCGGCGCTGTTCATCGGCGGGAGCAAGGACGGCCCGACGTTGTGGGGCGGCAAGGCCATCGCCGCGTTCGAACGAACGCTGCCCAACCTGCACCGTTCGATCATCCTCGACGGCTGCGGGCACTGGACCCAGCAGGAACGCCCGCAGGAGGTCAACGAAGCGCTGCTGGAGTTCCTGTCGGGGTGCGCTCCGCGGTGAGGCGCAGCACCACGCCGTCGAGGCGCTCGGACACCAGCCGCAGGTGCGGCCCGAGCAACGCCACCGTCTCCGCCGGCGTGGGGAAGGCGATGCCGCTCGGCCCGCTCAGCGCCTGACCGACGCGCACCCCGCGGCTCGACGTACCGCCGGGTACGGCGGCGACGAGGCTCATGAGGAACAGCCGCCCGCCGGGGCGCAGGATGCGGGCCAGCTCGGCCACCGCGACGAGCCGGTCGCCGATCTCGTTCAGGGACCCACCCATCACCGCGGCATCGACGCTGCCGTCGGCGAAGGGCAGGTGCTGCGCCAGGGCCCGCACCGCGGTCACCCGCTCGAGCGACCCCTCCGTCCGGCAGCGCCGCAACGCCTTGCGCAGGAACGGCCGGCTGTGGTCCACGAGGTAGACCGCCGCGCCCTGCGCAGCGAGGTGGCGGCCGTAGAGCCCCTCCGAACAGGCGACGTCGACGGCGACCATCCCGGGCCCCGGCCGGACCGCGGCATCGAGCTCGGCCAGCTCCTCGGCCACCGGGACCGGCCGGCCCGACAGCAGCCCGAGCGAACGAACCCGCCACAGCGACTCGTAGATCCACGTTGTCGGCACCAGCCGGTTCACGAGCTGGGCGGGGGTGCGCAGCGCTCGGCGGCCCCCCATCGCGTCGATGATGCCGTCAGCGTCCGGTGTCGCCGGCACGGTGAGCACATCGGGACGGAACGCGGGGGACGCTGACGGGGTGGGCTCGGCCATGCTGCCTGCGTAGCGCCCGGGGCGCACGGGCGCCAACACCGACCGCTCCAGCGACACGACGTGCGCGACGATGGAACGATCGTGCGCCGCCTTCCCTTGCACTGGTTGAGCGTGAGCTCGCTCGGTCTCGTGGTCCTCAGCGCGTTCCTGCCCTGGGTGCGCACCGGCGAGGCGACGCGCTCGTCCTACCGGCTGCTGCGCGACCTCAGCACGCTCGGCGTGCTGCGCAGCGGCCCCGCCACCGCCGGGCGGGTGACGTGGGTGCTGCTGCCCGCCGTGGCCGCCCTTGCCCTGCTCCTGATGAGCCTGGGCCGGACCAGGGCGGGGTCCGGCGTCGGGGCGCTCGCCGCGATCATCGGTTTGGGGGGCGCGCTGACGGTGCTGCGCAGCCCGGTCGCCGCGCTGGTGGGCGTCTGGGTGATGGTGGCCGCCGCGCCGAGCGCGCTGACGTTCTGCCTGCTCACCGTCGTCGTGGGCGACCGCCGCGCCCGTGGGGTGCCCGCCGGGGCGGCGCAGCCGATCCGCTGAAACGGCAGGGAGCGCCGGCGCGGGGATCGACGCAGACCCCGCGCACCACCCTGCGTCAATCCCTCAACGCGGGCGATGACCTGCGCACCATGTACGTAGCGTGGGCCTGCAGTCACGCTTCGGCCATGACCGACGTCCCCGCGCCGCCCTATCCCGGCTCCGGTGGCGGCCCCTTCGAGGGGCCGCCGGGCTGGACCTCCCCCCCGCCCGCACACCCGCCGGGTGCTCACGAGGCTCCGGCCCCGCCGTTCGCCGCATCGCCGCCGGCGGGCCCGCCCGCCGCCGCCCCGCCCGGGTTCGCGGCGCCGCCCCAGGGGCCGGCCCCCGGCTTCCCGGCCCCGCCGCCCGGCTACGCCCAACCCCAGCCCGGCTTCGGCCATCCCCAGCCGGGGTACGCCCAACCCCAACCGGGGTACGCCCAACCCCAACCCGGCTACGCCCAACCCCAACCGGGGTACGCCCAGCCTCAACCCGGCGCCCCGGGCGGGCATGGCTACGGCCCGGTGCCGCTGGCCCACATCGAGCAGGTGGTGCAGAAGGGCTCCAAGAAGGGTCGCATCGCGGCGGCCGGCATCGGTGCGCTCGCCCTCGTCGGCGGGGGCCTGTTCGCGGTCACCCAGCTCGGCGGCGCGGCGGCCAGCGGCGCGTCCACCCCGGACGCGGCGGTCGAGCAGTTCATCACCGCGCTCAACGACGAGGATGTGCTCGGCATGATGAACGCGCTGCCCCGGGGCGAGCGCGACACCTTCGTCCCGCTCGCCCAGGACAGCCTGGCGGAGCTCAAGCGCATCGGGCTGCTCTCCGACGGCGCCGCCCTCGACGGCGTGTCCGGCGTCGACATCACGTTCAGCGGCTACCGGCTGTCGGTGCGCGATGTGGCCGACACCGTGGCCAACGTGACGGTGTCGGGCGGCACCATCACCGGCGGGTACCAGCTCGACCAGCTGCCGATGGGCGGCGTGCTCGTCGACACGGTCTTCGGCGGCGAGGTCCCCACCGAGGGCGGCAGCTCGACCGAGGACAACACCGACGAGCTGACGCTCACCACCGTCAAGGACGACGAAGGCTGGCACGTGAGCCTGTGGTACTCCGTCGCCGAGGCGGCACGGGACCAGGCCGGTCTGCCCGCCCCCAACTTCGGCAGCGGCGTGGCCGCCCGGGGCGCCGACAGCCCCGAGAGAGCGGTCGAGGACCTCTTCGCCGCCATGGGTGAGCTGGACATGCGACGGATGATCGAGCTGATGCCGCCCGACGAGATGGCGGCCCTGCACGACTATGCCCCGCTGTTCCTCGACGACGTCGAGACCGCGGTGGACGAGTTCCGCGGCCTGTACGACTTCGAGATCGGGGTCAGCCCGACCGGCCTCGGCGTCGACGGCTCGGGCGACACGCGCCTGGTCACCATGACCGGGATGCGGGCGGACTTCGCGGTCGAGGGCAGCAAGGGCTCGCTGACCGTCGACGGGAGCTGCGTCACCACCGAGTTCGACGGCGAGGTCCAGGAGCAGTGCACCGACGACCAGCTCGGCATGCTCGCCCAGCTCGGCATCGACCTGCCGGCGTCCTACACCACCCTGCTGGAGCGCCTCGCCGAGCAGCCCAACGGCATCGAGGTGAAGCAGGTCGACGGCGCCTGGTACATCAGCCCGATCGGCACCGCCGGCAACGGGATGCTCCGCTTCCTGCAGGCCCTCGACGAGGACCTGCTGCGCGGCCTCATCGACGACAGCGGCGACCTCGCCGGCTCGGTCGAGGACGGCCTCACCGGGTCGGGCAGCCCCTTCGGGAGCGGGTTCCCGTTCGGTTCGGTGGACCTGAACCCGGGCGACTTCACCGACGACACGTTCAGCGACGACTCCTTCAGCGACGACTCGTTCAGCGACGACTCGTTCAGCGACGACTCGTTCGATGACGACTCGTTCAGTGACGACTCGTTCGACGACAGCTACAGCACCGAGGGCTACGAGCGCTACCAATCCGCCTGCGGCGACCTGGAGTTCGAGGTCTACCTCGCCTCCGACGCTGCGGGCTGGGCCACCGCGGCCGCCGCCGCCCACGCCGGCGCCCTGCCGGTCCTGCAGGCCGGCGACATCGGCCAGTACGACGTGGCCAGCGAGGTCGCCCGGCCGGAGTGCTACCCGAGCTGGCCCTACGACCCGAACCTGACGCTCGGCCAGCAGCGGGACCTGTTCACCGCCATCGACGACTGCCGGGCCAAGCCGGCACCGTTCTGACCCGGGCCCGACCGGCCGCGACGGCCGGGCGAACCTGATCCCTGTGAGGGGGCGGCACCGACGATGGTGCGGCCCCCTCACCGCGTCCGGGCCGGGCCTTCAGCGGTGCAGCACCGCCTGCGCCTCGCGGACCACCAGCGGGGCGGCGGCGGCGGCGCTCAACGGAGGCTCGACATCGAACGGGCCGGCCCCATCAAGGGTGTAGCGCACCGACAGCTCGATCGTCACGGCCACCTCGTAGTCGCCATCGGGCGCCCCGGCCGATGTCGAGCGGTCGCGGTAGCGGTGCGCCACCGGGCTCTCCCCGCCGCCGCTCCGGCCGTCCGTCGCGTCCCGCCCGAGGCCGGCGGCGCCCTCGAGGCCGCTCGACGAGCCATCGCCGAAGGACCACGCCACCGTCGCCGGTTCCAGGGTGAGCTCGACCCGATGGCCGACCACGTCGTGCAGCGAGACAACGGGCGCGCCGTCGTAGCCCTCGACCCAGAACCACTGCTCGATGCCGACCAGGCCGACCGGCGGCGAGGTGCGCAGATCGATCGAAGGGCCCAGCTCCTCTGCGACGTAGCGTTCGGCGAGGGTGCGGACCTCGGCGTCGAAGTCCACGACCTCGTCCGCATAGAGGTAGCCGAGGCCGCCGTCGGCCAGTGCCACCACGCTGCCGTCGGGCCGCCGGCACTCGAGCCAGTAGCGGCGCAGGGCCCGCCGCTGCGGATCCAGCGGCGGCCAGCCGCCGGTCACGATGTCGGAATCGGCCATGCCACCGGTGCTCTCGAGCAGTTCCCGGCACACCATCGCCACCCCGCCACCGTCGGCGGTGGCCGAGAAGCCGTAGTGCAGGTCCCCGCCGGCGCGATACCCGGTGACCCGCACCCGGGTGCCATCACTTCCCACGCCGACATCGGCGCCGGCCGGCGTTGCCCCAGGGGAGAGCGACATACCGGTCAGGACGGCGGCCGCAGCCCCCATCGAACAGGTGAGAGCCACCGAGATCCATCGACGAGACACGATGAGCAGCGTCGCGGCCGGGATCCGATCCGACCAAGGGGCTCATCCGCCCAGTGCACCGGCCCGGGCGAGCCGGTCGGTCAGCGCGACCGCCCGCTCCAGCTCGATGAGCGGATCGTCGTGCTCGGCGACGACCCACCACACGCCCCCGGCGGAGTCCCGACCCGTGGCGGCGGGGGCGGACACGACGACATCGTGGGCCCAGGTGGTCGCGGCCGGGGCCCGCACCCCGGCCGGCAGGCGCGCCGCCAGGCCCCGCAGCAGGTCCCCGGTGCGGTCGACCCCGGCGCGGCGGCGTAGCAGCCCCCGACCCCGGTTCGACGGCCACCAGCTCCACACCAGCCGACCGGACCCCTCGTGCTGGGCCTGGACGAAGCCGTCCTCGCCCTGCACCACCACCACCTGGCCGACCGGCCAGCCGAGGCGGCTCCAGGTCAGCTCGTCCACCGGCTCGCTGACCAGGTGGAGTCGGCGGGCGACGGTGAGCCCGGCGGCGACGTCGGGCAGCAGCGCGGCGACGGCATCGAACCCGGCGCACACCACGCTGCCGGCGGTGACGGTCCCCGTGTCGGTGACGACCTCCCGGGGCCCGACATGGCGGACCGCACCGACGCGGGCGACGATCACGC
This sequence comes from Acidimicrobiales bacterium, assembly GCA_020846295.1. Lineage (GTDB taxonomy): Bacteria > Actinomycetota > Acidimicrobiia > Acidimicrobiales > CAIXPF01 > CAIXPF01. Next base: position 5,125 of record JADLEF010000211.1, on the reverse strand, counting down.
CGGCGGCGGACAGGTGTGCCAGCAGGGCGCGGGCCAACCGGCCCGGGTGCATCGCCAGCCCATCGGCCAGCCACACCATGCCCAACGCACCGCTCAACGCCGGGCGACGAACGCCGGGCACCGGCTCGAGCCAGGCCAGTCGATCCTCGGTCAGCCCGTTGCGGCGGGCGTTGCGCAGGCTCGACCCGAGCCGGGCCAGCTCCGGGCGGTCCTCGGCGATGGCCACCGTCGGTCCCCGCCGCACCGCCGGCGGCCCTGCGGCGGCATCGACGGCATCGACGGCGTGAACGTCGATGAGCTCGGTGGCCGCGACGAACCGGTCGGCGGCGAAGGCGAAGGCGTCGAGGAGATCAGGGCTGTTGCCCGCCGCGTCGAGCAGGTCGGGCAAGGGGGTCGCGCAGCCGGTGCCGTCGAGCGCCGAGCCCGCGCCGGTCAGCACGTCGGTGATCACCGCCAGCCGTTGCTGCGGGCGCCGTCGGGTCAACAGCTCGGCGACCCAGAGCGCCGCCAGCCCGCCGCCGACGATGGCCACATCGACCTCGTGGTCACCGGTCCAGCGTGGCGACGGATCGGCGCACCCACCGGCGTCGCGCCACCACCAGGACACCGGGGCGGAGGGGACGCGACCGAGCGGGCCGCCCCGCCGCGGGCCGGGGTGCTCCTGGTCGCCGATGCCCTCACGCACGGTGACTCAGGCTACCGAGCCGTCAGGCACACCTCGTGCTTGTCGCATTACGTTGTGTGTCAACTGTCGAGGGCGGTGATGCGCTCGACGAGCGCCCCCGCGGCATCGAGCTCTCCCACGGCGCAGGCGGTGGAACGGCGACCGACCAACCAGCTCTCGATGGGGATGCGCACCACCGAGGGGACCAGCGCGTTGCCGTTCGGCGCCACCGGATCGACACCGAACCGCTCGGTCAGCGCCGGGAGGCACTGCGCGGCGGCGCCGGCCCACTCGTCGTCGGCCGGGTAGTGCTCGAAGCTGCCGGTGAGGTCGAGGGCTCCGAGCACCTCGAGCTCATGGGCCTCGTCGCACCCGACCACCGTCGGTGCCATGCCGGCCAGCGGGCCGAGGTCGACGCAGTCGCCCGGGCGCAGCTGCACCGACTGGTCGGCGCCACGCACACCGCCCTCGTAGGGGATCGGCCGGCCGGCGCTGTCCGAGCCGACCGACACCAGGCACTCGCCCAGGCGGTCCCCGGCGGCCCATTCCGCCTCCGTCGGGGCCGAGACCCGCAGCACGAAGCGACCGTGGGGGTCGTAGGTGGGCCCGACGTAGGCGCGCAGCAGGTCCGGACAACGCATGGTGAGCAGCGCCGTCCACTCGAGGTCGGTGGGCCGGCTGGCGAACTGCGCCGACACGTCCACCAGCGCGGCCACCTCGAACAGGTGGGTGGCGGCGCAGTCGACCGACGCGACGGCGGCGGCGCCGTCGGCCCCCGTCACCACGGCGACGCAGTCCCCGACCGCCGGTTGATAGGCCAGCACCGCGGCACCGGCCGCCGTCGTCGACGTGACCGCAGGGTCCGCCGCATCGGACCCTGCCGCATCGGACCCTGCCGCGCCGGGGCGTCCGGCGGCGGTCGTGGGGACCGGGTCCGACAGCGGGGCGGGCGCGACGTCTGCCGTGCGCCGCGGCGATGCCGACGCGGGTGCCCCGTCACCGGCGCCGAGGGCGCCCCACAGCGCCACCGCCAGCAGCGCGCCGGCCAGCGCCGCGCCCCCCAGCGCAGCCAACCACGCGGCCGCCTCCCCACCCGACTGCCTGCGACGATCCGCCATCGGGCCAGGGTGCCAAACGTGGCGCGGCGCCGCCTCGGCGTGACGGGGAGCCGATCGTCCCAGCCGCGCTCGGGCCCGACCGGGTCAGGGCCGGACGAAGCGGATGTTGACCGGGTACCGCCACCAGCGGCCCCGGTTCGCCTCCCGCACCCCGACGAGGCAGAGCACCACGTCGGCCACGACGGCGGCGAGCAGGGTGAAGAACCCGACGAAGACCAGCATCAACGGCACCGACAGCACGCACACCAGCAGCACGGTGAGCTGGAAGTTGAGCGCCTCGGCGGCGTGGTGGCGCACGAAGGGCCGCTCCTTCTCGACCAGGTACACCGCCAGCGGCATGATGAACGCGCCCAGCACGAAGCCGAGGTGGGCGAGCGTCACCAGCGTCTTGGTGTTGTCACCCGGCCGCGCCCCCGGCAGCGGTACGGACGGTCGGGCCGTGAGCGGGCTCTCGACCGGCGGACTGACCCCACCGTCGCCCGGGGGCAGGTGGGCGCCGTCACCCGGACGGGGCGGGCCCCACCGCTGCCCGTCCCACCAGCGGACGAACCCCGGCTCGGCCGGGTACCACCCGGGTGGGCCGCTCGGCCCGCTCACAGACCACCCAGACGGTTGAGCGGCCAGACCCGCACGAACGCCTTGCCGATCACCGAGGTCTCGTCGATGGGGCCGAAGCAACGCCCGTCGAGGCTCGAGTTGCGGTTGTCGCCCATCACCAGCAGCTGGCCGGGCGCCACGGTGACGACCTCCTGCTCCTGATAACGGTCGCAGGCGCCGCGCATCGTCGTGCTCGACTGCGCCTTGAGGTAGGTCTCGTCCTGGACCTCGCCGTTGACGACGAGGAGCCGGTCGCCGTTGGTCGTGATCTGGTCCCCCGGCAGGCCGACGACCCGCTTGATCAGCTGGTGGTACTGGCAGGTCACCGCGGCGGCGCACTCGGGGTTGTCGAACACGATGATGTCGCCGCGCTCGATGTCGCCGAAGCGGTAAGACAGCTTGGAGACCAGCACCCGGTCCTTGATCTGCAGCGTGTTCTCCATCGACCCGCTGGGGATGACGAAGGTCTGCGCCACCCAGGTCTTGATGACGAAGGCGACCACGACCGCAACGACGATGGCCACGATCCATTCGTAGGTCGCCCGGCGCCGGTTCTGCGCCCGACGGGCCCGACGGGCCTGCGCCACGCTGCTCGCATCCGCTCGCTCCAGCTCCGGCGCTTCGGGATCGGGCGGGGGATCGAGCGTTTGGGACACCGGCAAGCTTCTTCGCGTCGGGGGACGGGCCGGATCATGCTACCGGCGTCACCTACCCCGGCCCCGTTCGCCCGGGCCGGTGAACCTGCCCAGCCCGGGCGGCGGCGCCGACGCCGGCCGAGCGGTAGCCTCGAGCCGTGAGCTGGGTCTGGAAGCGCCGTGCGGCTCGGGTGGTCGCGCTCGATCAGGACGGACGCATCTTCCTCATCAACGCGACCGATCCCGGCGATGGGTCCAAACCGGCGTGGTGGGAGCTGCCCGGGGGTGGCATCGACGGCTACGAGAGCTCCGAACACGCGGCCCGGCGCGAACTGTGGGAAGAGGCCGGCATCGCCGATGCCGAGATCGGGCCCGTCATCTGGACCCAACATGTGAACTTCTTCTTCGCCGGCTACCACTTCGATCAGGACGAGGTGATCCACGTCGCCTGGTGCCGCTCGGACGCGGCGCAGGAACCGCAGGGTCTGGAGTTGTTCGAATCGATGGCGTTCCGCGGTTCCCGGTGGTGGACGCTGGAGGAGCTGCTGGCCTCCGACGAGCCGACGCTGCCACCCCGCCTCCGTGAGTTCCTGCCTCCGATCGTTGCGGGCGAGCTGCCCGAGGTGCCCATCAACATCGAGGTGCCGACCGGTACGGCGCCCGCTCCGGACCCCGCCGACGAACGCTAACGCCGTCCGGCTGGAGCAATACCGCGATCCGCGCCGCGGCGACCACTACGCTCTCGCCTCGCGGTCGGTTTTTGGGGCTCTTCCCTGGCGTGTTCAGCGCGCACTCACATCGGGTTCTTCAGGGAAAGCGCACGTCGACAATGAAAAAGTCGGAGCGGGATCAGCCAGCGCAGGACGGAGCGGGGCGCGACGGGCCGCCACGGGCCACGATCGGACGTTGGACCAAGGCGACCGCCGTCTCGACGGTCGCGTTGCTGTCGATCGGGGTCACCTCGGTCGCGTCGGCGGTCGATACCGGCACCGTCGCCGATGTGGTCAGCACCCCGCCCGCGGCGCCCCGGCCGCGGGCCGCGCTGGCCTGGCTGCCGATGTCCGGCTCACCGGGGGGCTCCAGGGCGGCCGGCGCCGCCGACGGCAGCCCGGCCGCCACCGTCGCCCCGCCCGACACCACCCCCGCCGCGGGCTCGGCCGCTCCGTCGCTGCTGCCCACCCCCGGCGTCGCCCACCCCGCGCCGGCCGCGCCGGAGCTGCCCGGCAGCAAGGAGGTGGTCAACCCATGGCTGCCGCCGTCGATGGCGCTGCCCGACCCGGCCGCCGCCCCCGCCCTCGGCGAGGGCGACGAGGCCCCCGAGGTCCAGCTGCTCGAGCTGCGACTGGCCGAGCTGGGTTACCGGCCCGGCGAGATCGACGAGTACTTCAGCGCCAGCACCTGGTCCGCGGGGCTCGCCTTCCAGAAGGCGGAACGGCTCGAGCGCAGCGGCGCGATGGACGCCGAGACCTGGGCCCGCCTGCGGGCACCCGAGGCGTGGCGGGTGACGAACTCGACGCGGTACCCGCGCGTCGAGGTCGACCTCGAACGCCAGGTGGTGCACGTCGTGTTCGGGCCGAAGCACGTGCAGACGCTCAACACCTCGACCGGGGGCGGCTACGAGTACAAGAACCAGTACGGCTATTGGGAGCTGGCCGAGACCCCGACCGGCTCGTGGAACGTGTACCGCCGCTACGACGGGTTGGAGAAGGCGCCGCTCGGCACGCTCTACCGACCGCTGTACTTCGTGGGTGGGTACGCCATCCACGGTTCCCCCTACGTGCCGGACTACCCCGACAGCCACGGTTGCGTGCGCCTCAGCGACGAGGACCAGGACTGGTTGTGGGATCACGCCCCCGACGACCTGCAGGTGAGCGTGTACGCGACGATGGACCCGACGCAGCTGTACCCGGGCGCCGGGCGCAAGGGTGCCCCGGCCCTCACCCCGCCGCCCGCCCCGGAGCCGCCGCAGCCGATCTGATCGACGTACCGCGCCGGACGTACCGTGCCGGACGTCCTGGACGTACCGTGCCGGACGTACTGGACGTACCGGGCGGGACGTACCGCGCCGGACGCGCCGGGTGGGACGCGCCGCGGGGCTGCCGCCGGGGGCC
>JADLEF010000210.1 GCA_020846295.1 Acidimicrobiales bacterium | reverse complement strand
GTGCCGTCGGGGACGGCACCGCCCGCCTCGCCGCGCGCACCGCGGTGCTCACTGGGTACCTCGCCAAGCGCACGAGGGTGCTCGTTGCGAGCGACGTCGGTCGGTGGTGCGTCCGTCGAGGTCGAGGCGGCCGGCAGCTGGGAGACGACGATCGCCGCGATGACGACCAGCACGGCGGCGACACGGATCCGGCGAATCCGGATCCGGCGGGTCGTTGCTCGTCCTGGTGCGCCGAGAGCCACACCGCCAGTCAAGGCAGCGCGGCGTTGCCGGCGCGTATGCGGTTTTCGATACGCCGACGATACGCGCCGGCTCGTAGCATTCGAGCGTGCGCGTGTTGATCGTCGAGGACGAGCCCTACATGGCCGACGCCATCCGCGATGGCCTGCGCCTGGAAGCGATCGCGGCGGACATCGCCGGCGACGGCGAGACCGCGCTGGAGCTGCTGAGCGTCAACGCGTACGACATCGCCGTCCTCGATCGCGACATCCCCGGGCCCTCAGGCGACGAGATCGCCAAGCGCATCATCGCCTCCGGCAGCGGTATGCCGATCCTCATGCTCACGGCCGCCGACCGCCTCGACGACAAGGCCTCCGGGTTCGAGCTCGGCGCCGACGACTACCTCACCAAGCCCTTCGAGCTCCAAGAGCTCGTGCTCCGTCTCAGAGCGCTCGACCGCCGGCGCGCGCACCACCGGCCCCCGGTGCGCGAGATCGCCGGTCTGCGGCTGGATCCGTTTCGCCGCGAGGTCTACCGCGACGACCGCTACATCGCCCTGACCCGCAAGCAGTTCGCCGTGCTCGAAGTCCTCGTCGCCGCCGAAGGCGGCGTCGTCAGCGCCGAAGAGCTCCTGCAACGAGCATGGGATGAGAACGCGGACCCGTTCACCAACGCCGTGCGCATCACCGTCTCGGCCCTGCGCAAGCGCCTCGGCGAGCCCTGGATCATCGCCACCGTCGCCGGCGTCGGCTACCGCATCGACACCGGACAAAGCCGTGGATAGAGCCCCTGGTCTGAGCGTCCGCCTCAAGCTCACCCTCAGCTACGCCGGCTTTGTCCTGCTCGCCGGTGCCGTGCTGCTCGCCGCCGGGTACTTCTCCCTTTCGCGTGGTGTGCACCCCGGTGTGCTCTTCGTCGTCCGCAGCCACGCCGACCTCCTGCGCAATTTTGCTCCGATCGCGGCCGCGGTATTGACGTTCCTGCTGGTGTTCGGCCTGCTGGGAGGATGGTTCCTCGCCGGCCGCATGCTCGCCCCCCTGACCCGGATCACGGACGCCACACGCATCGCCGCGACCGGATCGCTGTCGCACCGAATCCGGCTACCCGGACGCAACGACGAGTTCCGTGAGCTCGCCGACGCCTTCGACACCATGCTCGCGCGGCTCGACGCACACGTCACCGAACAGCAGAGATTCGCCACCAACGCCTCTCACGAGCTGCGCACCCCGCTGGCCGTCACGCAGACGCTCCTCGACGTCGCCCGCAACGACCCGAACCGCAGCAACGGCGAGCTCGTCAACCGCCTCCACGTCGTCAACACCCGAGCGATCGACCTCACCGAAGCACTGCTCCTGCTCAGCCGCGCCGACCAGCGGTCCTTCGTCCCAGAACACGCCGACCTGTCCCTCCTCGCCGAAGAAGCCACCGAAACGCTCCTCCCCCTCGCAGAGCAACGTGGCGTCACCATCGAGACCTCCGGCGACGCGACCCCCACCATCGGCTCACCCGCACTCCTGCAGCAGCTGACGATGAACCTCGTGCACAACGCCATCGTCCACAACCGGCCCGAGCACGGCACCGTCTGGGTCACCACCAGCGCTCACCCCAAGCACGTGATGCTCACCGTCGAGAACACCGGCGAGAAGCTCACCCCACAACTGGTCGGCACGCTTGACGAGCCGTTTCAGCGCGGCTCCAGACGCGTACACACCGACCACGCAGGCGCCGGCCTCGGCCTGGCCATCGTCAAGAGCATCACCCAAGCACACGACGGAACCCTCACCCTCACCCCGCGCGCCGACGGCGGGCTGTGCGTCACCGTGCAGCTCCCCGCCGCGCCGCCGCACCTCGCGGATGCGCGCTTCGACAGAGATTTGAACCGCCCCGGGGATTGATCTGATCCCGGTTTCACTCCGACGAACCCGGGGCGCAGATGCGAGAACTGCGGCGGGATTACCGCGGTCCTATGTCTGGAAGCTGGGTGTCAGACGGGGCCTGGCCCACATCAGGACCGGGATCAGAAGCAGCGCGAGCACGCCGCCGGCGAGCGTGAGCACCCCGTAGCTGGCGGACGACATCACAACGCCGGACATCGCCCCGCCGCCGGCCCCGGCCAGCGCGATGAGCGTGTCGATGGCGCCTTGGGTGCGTGCCCGGTTCTCGGGCACCGTCGCGTCGACCACGAGCGCGGTGCCGACGATCAAGCCGAAGTTCCAGCCGAGCCCGAGCAGCGCCAGAGCGACGATGAGCAGGCCGAGGGAGTCTCCTGGTGCGATCGCCGCGGTGACGCCGGCCGACAGCAGCGTCACGCCGGAGGCGACGGCCATCGGGAGCCGGCCGACCCTGTCCACCAGCACGCCGGTGATGGGCGAAGGCAGGTACATCGCGCCGATGTGGATACCGATCACCAGGCCGACGTCGCCGAGGTCGTGATGGTGGGCACGCATGTGCACCGGCGTCATCGTCATGATCGCGACCATCGCGATCTGCGTGAGCACCATCACCGTGGCGCCCACGTAGGCGCCGCGCTCGGGCTTGGGCACGACCGCCGGCTCGCCGGACTCCGAGGAGCGTGGTGGATCGAGGTTGAGCTGCCGGGCAAGCAGGAGCGGGTCTGGGCGCAGGAGCGCAAGGAACGTGGAGCCGGCGGCCAGATAGGCCACCGCGGCGAGCAGGAACGGGCCGGCCAGCGCCGGAACCCCGATCTCGGTGGCCAGGTGGCCGAGCGGATCGACGAGGTTCGGGCCCGCCACCGCACCCAACGTGGTCGAGACCAGCGCGACGCTGATCGCGGTTCCCCGCCGGGCTGGCGTCGCCAGGTCGGTGCCGGCATACCGCGCCTGGAGGTTGGTCGCCATTCCGGCCCCGTAGACGAACAGCGAGGCGAACAGCAGCGGCACGCTGTCGCCCACCGCGGCGAGCACGACGCCGACCGCACCGACCCCGCCAGCGGCGAACCCGACCCCGAGGCCGATGCGACGGCCCCAACGCTGGGTGAACCGCCCCACCAGGAACGCCGCCAGGGCCGAGCCGAGCGTAAACAGGGCCGTCGGCACGCCGGCGAGGCTGTCGCTGCCGAGCATGTCCTCGGCCAGCAGGGCACCGACGGTGACCCCGGCGGCGAGGCCGGCGCCGCCGAGCACCTGGCTGAGGACGACGACGGCGAGCGTGCGCCGCTGCACCCGGCGACGATCCACCTCACCCAGCACGGGCGAGCCCGCCGCCCGCCGCCGATCGCTACGCAACCTCAAGGTCAACCTGTTTGCTGACCCGCCACTCGACGACGCCGTCGTCCATCGCCTTCGCGTCCACGTCTTGCTCACGCAGCCACCGAGCGGCCTCGCGCGCCATCCGGCAGAGCTCGCCACGGCAATACACGACGACCTCCGCGCCGACGGGGATCTCCCGATAGCGATCCCCGAGCTCATCCAGCGGAATCGAGATCGCCCCGGGGAAGCGCCCCGCCTCGAACTCCTCGCGCGGACGGACGTCGACCACCGTCATCGCCGACGTGACCGCAGCCGGATCGATCAGCGGCGTCGGCGTCCCGGCGTCGACCTGGTCCATGTACGTCACGAGCGTGTCGCGCAGCTCCGCATACCTGTGCAGTCCGACCCGCTTGGCGGCCAGGTACAGCTCGGCGACGTCATCCCCGGCGAGCCCGTAGTAGATGCTCGTGCCCTCCCGGCGGGTCTTGACCAGGCCCGCCCGGCGCAGCGTTTGGAGATGCGCGGACGTGGTCGTCATCGCCATCCCCGACATCCGCGACAACGCCT
>JADLEF010000209.1 GCA_020846295.1 Acidimicrobiales bacterium | reverse complement strand
CGCCTGGTCAGCGGCTCAGACGTCGGTGAGGCGGGTGGTCGGCGACGACGGATCGAGCTGCCCGCCGATCGAGCGCCGGCCGCCACCCAGCCTGGTTCCAGCCCGCTCCAGCCGCGATCGAGCGCCGGTCCCATTTCGTCACCGGAGAAACCCGATGCTCGCCAGCGGTGGGGCCCGGTCGGTCCCTTCGACGATTTCCGCCGCCGATCAACCACTCAGAGTGGGAGTTCAGGGGATCTCCAGGGCGTCGTGCAGTTCGCCCATGAAGTCGGCGTCGAGGGCCTCCTCACGCAGGAACCCCTCCAGCGCGTCGGCCAGGTCGATCGGTCGATCGAGCGGCAGGAGGTGCCCGCTGCCGTCGATGGTGTGGCCCGTCGCCCGGCTCTGCACCGCGACCATCGCCTCGAACTCACCCACGGACAGGACGGGGCTGTCGCCCGCCCGCACCAGCAGCGTCGGCATCGTGAGCGCAGCCCAGTCGGCGTCGTAGCGCTCGCCGCGGAACGGCCACCGGCTGATGAACACCTCATCGTGCTTGCGGGCCAACCCTCCCCCCGCCGCAGGCCGCACGCTGTGGTCGGCCACCAACTCGACCAGCGCCCTCGGCGCCCGGGCGTTCGCCGCCCGTTCCCATGCCAGCACGTCGGCTCGACTGTCGAAGCGGTAGGGCCGATCCGGCACCTCGGCCGCGGACTGCGCAAAGGTCGTCGGGATGTCCAACACCGCGACACGACGCACCAGGCCCGGGTGGCGCGCCGCCAGCCGCATGGCCACCAACCCGCCCCACGACAGCCCGACCACGTCGGCCGGCTGGCCGAGTTGCTCGATCACCGCCGCCACGTCCTCGGCCAGCGCAGTCGTGTCGTAGACCCCGTCCGCCGACCACTGACTGTCGCCGTGGCCGCGGAGGTCGAGGGCGAACACCTCGCCCCACAAGGTGAGCTGCCCAGCGACGTCATGCCACATCCAGCCGTGGCCGGTAACGCCGTGCAGCAACACGATCGGGTGGCCCTCGCCTCCGAACTGGAGCGCGTGCAGGCGCAGGTCGTTGACCGAGAAGAAACGGTGATCGACACGCATCGTGTCACCACGGTATCGGACAGTGGGCCGACCGCGGATCATCGTGAAGGGGCTGCCAGCCGCCTACGCTGCGTGTCATGACAAGGACACGAATGGCCCGCGCCTCCGCGGGCCTCGCTTCATGAGCGCCGACGAAGAACGGATCGCGCTCTTCCTCGACTATGAGAACCTGGCCATCGGGGCCCGCGAGAACCTCGGAGGCATCGCCTTCGACCTCAAGCCCGTCGCCGACGCCCTGGCAGAACGAGGCCGCGTCGTCGTGCGCCGCGCCTATGCGGACTGGTTGAAGTTCGCCGAGGACGGCCGCATGCTGACCCGCCACCACGTCGAGTTGATCGAGATCCCCCAGCGCATGGGCTCCGTGCGCAAGAACGCAGCCGACATCAAGATGGCGGTGGACGCCATGGAGATGTGCTTCGAGCGCGACTACATCACCACCTTCGTCCTGGGCACCGGGGACAGCGACTTCACCCCGCTCGTGCACAAGCTGCGCGAACACAACAAACAGGTCATCGGGCTCGGCGTGCAGATGTCGACCTCCGCCCTGCTGCCCCCCGCCTGCGACGAGTTCCTCTTCTACGAGCGGCTCGAAGGCGTCGAGGTCCCGGCCAAGGGTCGTCGCACCATCGTGCCGCGCGGCCGCGGCCGCGGCCGCCGCCCCCAGGTCGGCGACACCGGCGAGGTCGAGGTCGAGGTCGAGGTCGAGGCGGAGGTCGAGGCCCCCGACACCGCGGAACCGACCGCGCCCACCACCCTCGAGGGCGTCGAGCGCCTCATCGCCCAGACCCTGTCGGGCCTCGAGCGCTCCAGCGGCTCGGTCCGCGCCTCCTCGCTCAAGCGGGCCGTGCTGCGCAAGGAGTCCACGTTCAGCGAGGCCGACTACGGCTTCCGCGGGTTCACCGAACTGCTGCGCAGCCTCGCTGACCGCGGCGTGATCGAGCTCGCCGATTCCTCCAGCCCCGGCGATCCCGACGTGCAGTTCCCCTCCGGCGGCAACCTCGGCGAGGTCGGCTCTGCGTTCGAGCTGCTCGCCTCCACCGTCGAGGAGCTCGTGCGCGACGGCGTCGGCACACCGCTCTCCGGCCTGAAGACCCAACTGCGCCGCCGCCAGGGCGACTTCTCCGAGAAGCGCTTCGGCTTCGGCGGGTTCCTCCAGTTCGCCAAGGCGGCGGTCACCCGCGGGGTGGTGGAGATGGCCTGGAGCGACGACGCCGACGACTACCTGCTCACCCCGGTGGCGGGCCGGCCCACCTTCGACCTGCACACCGCCGAGGACTCCCCGACCGACGGCGCCCGTCGCCGCGGTGAGCCCGCACCGGCAACCGCCGCCGAGGCCCCTACCACCGTACCGAACGGTACGGACGGTACGGACGGTGAGGTGGCCGCGGAAGGCGAGCAGGCCGAGATGCGGCCCCGCCGGACGCGCGGCACCCGCGGCGGCCGGGGACGGGTCCGCAACGGCCTCGCCGGCACCTCCGCCGACAGCGAGGCCGCCGAGGGGCCCGACGCCGACACCACGGCCGTACCACTCAGTACGATCGAGGCGGCGGAGCCGGCCACAGCGGACATCGAGGCACCGCCGCAGCCCGTAGCGGCCGCTACGGGCGAACCAGAACCGGAACCGGAACCGGAACTCGAGGCGGCCCCGGAGCCCGAGGCCGTCGACGTCGAGGCGCCGAGCCCCGACGTCACCCCGACCGCGGCGCCCGAGGTCGAACCGGAAGCGGCCCCCGCCCCCAAGCGGCGGCGCCGGACCAAGGCACAGATCGAGGCCGACGCCGCGGCGAGTGCCCAGGCGGCTGCCGCCGAGCCCGCGGCGACCGAGCCCGCCGCGACCGAACCCGCCCCTGCTGCGGACGCCGATACCGAGAAGCCGGCCAAGAAGCCGGCGACCCGTCGACGCCGCACCACCACCAAGGCGACCGGGGACCAACCCGCCGCCACGTGACGCAGACCGGCCGCCGGGCATGGCCCTGACCCTCCGCGACGTGGCGGTGACCTCGACATCGGTCGCCGCCACGTCCTCCAAGAAGGAGAAGGTCACCCGGCTCGCCGCCCTGTTGCGCAGCGCCGGCGACGACGAACTGCCCATCGTCGTCGGCCTGCTCGCCGGGTTGCCCCGCCAGGGCCGCATCGGCGTGGGCTGGGCGCTGCTCGGCTCGATCGACCCGCCGCCCGGCATCGAGGGCGGCACACGCACCGTCGCCGAGTTCGATTGCCTGCTCGATGAGCTCGCCGCTCTCGCCGGCGAAGGCTCCACCACCGCACGCGCCGAGCGCCTGTCGCGCTTCCTGGCCGAGACCGCGCCGGACGAGGTGGAGCTGGTCCGGCGGCTGCTGCTCGGCGGCCTCCGCCAAGGCGCCCTCGAAGGGCTCGTCCTCGACGCGCTGGCCGCCGCCACCGACACCGCCCCCGCCGCCGTGCGGCGCGCCCTCATGCTCGCCGGCGACCTCGCCGCCGTCGCCACCATCGCCCGCCAGGGGGAAGGCGCGCTGGCCGGCGTGCACCTCGTCGTCGGCCGCCCACTGCGACCCATGCTGGCGGCGACCAGCCCCGACGTCGCCACCGCGGTCGACGAGCTCGGCCTCGCCTCCGTCGTGTGGAAGCTCGCCGGCGCCCGGGTGCAGGTCCACCGCCATCACGACCAGGTCAGCATCTTCACCCGAAACCTCAACGACATCACCGCCCGCCTGCCCGACGTGGTCGAGCTCGTCCGTCGGCTACCCGGCCACGCCGCCGTGCTCGACGGCGAGCTCATCGGCCTCAACGAGACCGCCGCCGAGCAGATGACGCCACACCTGTTCCAGGACACCATCAGCCGCTTCGCCACCCGCCGCAGCGGCGGCGACGCCATCGCGCTGTCGCCGTTCTTCTTCGACTGCCTGCACCTCGACGGCACCGACCTCGTCGACCGGCCCCTGCACGAGCGGCTCGCCGCGCTCGACCGCGCCGTCGGACGCTACGCGGTGACCCGCGTCGTCACCGACGACGCCACCGCCGCCGCCCGCTTCTCGGCCGACGCCCTGCAGCGCGGTCACGAAGGTGTCATGGTCAAGGCCCTCGACGCCCCCTACGCGGCCGGCCGTCGCGGCTCTGCGTGGCGGAAGGTCAAACCGGTCCGCACGCTCGACCTCGTCGTGCTGGCCGCCGAATGGGGCCACGGCCGTCGCCAGGGCCGGCTGTCGAACCTGCACCTCGGTGCCCGGGATCCGAGCGGGCCCGATCGCTTCGTCATGGTGGGCAAGACGTTCAAAGGCCTCACCGACGCGCTGCTGACGTGGCAGACCGAGCAGCTGCTGGCCCGCCAGCACTCGACCAGCGGCATCACCGTGCACGTGCGCCCCGAGCTGGTGGTGGAGATCGCCCTCGACGGCGTGCAACGATCGGTGCGCTACCCCGGTGGCGTCGCCCTGCGCTTCGCCCGGGTGCGCCGCTACCGCGACGACAAGGACCCCGCCGAGGCGGACACCATCGCCACCGTCCGGGCCCTGCTGGCCGGCGCCGGTACCGACGAGGTGGACCGCGACGGCAGCTGAGTAGCGTCGGGCGGCGATGAACCGCCCGCTCGCCCCCGCCTCCATCGCCCCGACCGCGGCGCGCTACGCCCACGGCGTCCTCTCCAGCGCCGGCGCCGAACTGCTGCACACCGCCGGGGTGGTCCCCATCCGGCCCGACGGGACCGTACCGGACGGGATTGCCGAGCAGGCGGCGACGGTGTGGCAGAACATCGACGCCATCGTCCGCGACGCCGGGATGCAACGCACGGACATCGTGTCGGTCACCACCTACGTGGTCCCCGGACAGGACATGGCCGCCGTGATGGCGGCCCGGAGCGACTACCTCGGCGACCACCTGGCCGCGTCGACGCTGCTCATCGTGGCCGCACTGGCGCGGCCGGAGTGGAAGGTCGAGACCGCGGTGGTCGCCGCCCGCGCCCGCTAGGCGGCGACCTCCATCGGTCGGTTCGCGCTCGATTCGCGCTGGGATCGCGCGCGATTCGCGCTCGATTCGCGCTCGATCCGCGCTCGGGTCGACCTACGCCGCCCGGGGACCGGCCCCGGCGTAGAACCCGCTGCGCCACAGCGCCACGTCGCCGGTCACCGCACCAGCCGCGATCGGCACGCCGTCGAAGCGGATGCCCAGCGCGGGCACGAACACCACGTAGTACTGGTTCGGCTTGAGGTTTCGGATGGTGAACCACCCCGCCTCGTTGGTGTAGGTGTCACCCCAACCGAACGGTGCGCCGTCGCCCCGGGCCCAGGTGCCGAACACCTCGACCTTGGTGTTGGCCACCCACTGTCCGTTGGGCAGGGCGACCTGGCCCTGCATCACGCCGGTCGGCATTGCCAGTTCGAACACCACATCGATCACCGCACCGGGACGGGCGGGGACCTCGTAGTGCACCTGGCTCGGATAGGTCTGGTTGTTGGTGGTCGCCTCCGCCACATGGACGTCGTACGTACCAGACGGTAGGTCGAGGATGTACCCGCCATCGGCGGCGGTACGGTTCGGCGCAGCCGAGTTGATGTAGCCCCGGGGATCCGAGGCCGAGGAGTTGATGATGATCGCCATGTCTGGGATCGGGCGGCCCTGGTAGTACACCGAGACCCGGAAACGCGCGCCGGACTGCGCGCCGGCGGAACCGGCGGGAGCCAACGCGGTGATGAGGAGCAACGACACCCCCAGAACCAACCCCCACAGGTGGAGTCGCTTCATGGGGCCCGACCCTAGCCGAGCGTCATCTTTTTGCACGGGCAACGAACCCCGTTCGAACCCGAGTCGGCGTTAGCCGGTGTCCGACCCGACGCGCGACCGACCGGTCAGGGCCGGCGATCAGGGCCGGTACGTCCAGCTCACCGGGCCCGGCCGGCGGGACGGCGCGACCAGGTTCGCCCATTGGCACAGCAGCCGCCGTGTGTCCCGCGGATCGATGACCTCCTCGATCTCGAACGGCTCGGCCGAGCGGAACGGGCTGCGGAAGCGGTTCAGCCGATCACGGATCTTCTGCACCTCGGCGGCGAACGCATCGCCCTCGTACTGCGCCAGCTCCGCCTTGTAGGCCACCTCGAGCCCGCCCTCGATGGGCAGCGAACCCCAGTCCCCCGACGGCCACGAGTACCGGAAGTGTGTGGTGCCGCCCTTGTGGTTGGCCGCTCCGGCCACCCCGAACGCCTTGCGGATGATCACGCAGCAGAACGGGCTCTGCGACTGGCCCAGCGCGGCGAGCGCCATCGAACCGAGGCGGATCGTCGCCTCCTCCTCGGACTGCTTGCCGATCAGGAAACCCGGGCAGTCCTCGAGGTGCACCAGCGGGAGGTGGACCATCGACGCCAGATCCAGGAACCGGGTCAGCTTGCGGCTGGAGGACGCCGTCCACGCCCCACCATACTGGTAGGGATCCTCGGCGAACACCGCGATGGGCCAGCCGTCGAGGCGGGCGAACCCGGTGATGATCGACTTGCCCCACCCCCGGCCCATCTCGAAGAAACTGCCCGCGTCGAAGACGCTCTCGACGATGTCGCGCATCTTGTACACCCGGCGCTGCTCCCGGGGCACGATCTTGATCAGCTTCTCGTCCCGGCGCTCCGGGTCGTCGGTGACGGGCCCGCGCGGCGGCAGCTCCCACACGTTCTGCGGTAGATAGGACAGGAACCGACGGGCCCGCTCAAACGCCTCCTCCTCGGTGGCGACCATGTCGTCGATGGCGCCGTTGGAGGTGTGGATGCTGGCGTGACCGAGCTCCTCCTTGGACACGTCGCCGAGCGAGGCCTGGTCGACGAGGGCAGGGCCGGCGATCATCATCTGCGCGGTGTCCGCCACGATCACCGAGTAGTGGCTGGTCGCAACCCGGGCCGCGCCGATACCGGCCACCGAACCGAGGG
This sequence comes from Acidimicrobiales bacterium, assembly GCA_020846295.1. GTDB lineage: Bacteria > Actinomycetota > Acidimicrobiia > Acidimicrobiales > CAIXPF01 > CAIXPF01. The sequence goes on along the minus strand of JADLEF010000209.1, from coordinate 3,815 downwards.
CCAACGCCACCGACGGGGCCACGCCGAGGTGCTCCACCACCGTCTCCCACCCCGACATCTGCGGGATGTTGGTGCGGCCCTTGATCTCGATCATCTTGACGGAACCACCGCCACCCATACCGTCGACGAGGCGGATGTGGGGCAACTGCAGCTCCACCGCGATGCGTTCGGCGAAGTCCCGCTTGGCCGGGATGGTGAACTCGTTGGACCCGCCCCGCACGGTGAAGTCGTCACCGGAGACGATGACCGGGCGGCCGTTGACCTCCGCGGTACCGCACAGGAAGTTGGCGGGGATGAACGAGACCAGCTTGCCGTCCTCGTCGTAGGTACCGACACCGGCCGTGGAGCCGACCTCGTGGAAGCTCCCCTGATCGCAGAACACGTCGAAGCGGTCCCGGATGGTCAGCTTGCCGGCTGCCTTCTGCCGGGCGACCCGCTCCTCGCCGCCCATCTGCGCGGCCAGGCGCTGGCGCTCGCGCAGTTCGTCGATCTCCGGCTGCCAGGTCATCGTCGTTCTCCCCCGTCGCGCCCGTCTTGCGCGTGTCGCACGCTTGCACGTCTTGCAGGTCTCGCGACGCCCGGATCCTACGGTTCACCCCCCGCTCCACGCCCATCGACGCCCACCGACGCCCACCGACGCCGAGCGTCGGCCGGCCGGCCACACCGGGCGCGCGCGTGCCCCGCCCCACCAGGCGCGTTCCGGCCCGCACTGGCGAACCCCGGCCCAACGGGCGGATTTGTAAGGGGTCGCGTCATGCAACTGATCCAAGGCTCGACGCTTCGCGCTCGCGACGACACCTTCCGTCGAGGATCGACTCGATCCTCCGAGCTCCTTCGCGCGAAACCGCCCGTTGAAGTCGCATTTCATGCCATTTCATGCTGTATCAAGGTGGCATGTGCTTCGACCCGAGCTGCTTCGGCGTGCTCACCCGGGCCCACCTCGCCCGCCTCGGCATGGACACCTACCGGTGCCGCCGAGCGATCGAGCAGGGAAGGCTGCGGCGCGAGCGCCCCGGGGTGTTCGTGGTGGGGGCCGAGCCGAGCGAGCCGGTCGAGCGGTGGCGCCAACGGTGCGCGGTCGCGTTGGTCGCGGCCGGGCCCGACGCGACCCTGTCCCGTTCCGCTGCGGGAGCGCTGTGGGGCTTCGACGGAGTCGGGATCGGCACCTCGATCCCGGTCAACGTGCCCCTTCGGTCGGGCGTTCGCCGGCAGGGCGTGCACCGCCGGCGCGCCATCGGCGAGCCGGTCTGCATCGACGGCCTACCGGCGACCTCGGCCGAACAGACGTTGCTCGAGCTGGCCGGCTCGTTGACCGCACAGCGGGTGACGCTGCCGGGCGGCGACCTCGGCCAATGGCTATCCGGGACCGACCGCGTCGAGCTTGCGCTCGAGAGCGCCCTGCGCCGCGGGGTTGCGTCGGAGGGAGGGCTGCTGGCGTTGGCGGCACAGCTCCCGAACCGGACGCAGGGCCTGGCCGTGCTCGACGAGGCGCTCCAGCGAAGGCCTCCTGGCCAGCCGCCGACGGAGAGCTACCTCGAGACCCGCTGCGTGCAGGTGCTGCGCAACGCCGGATTGCCGACGGGCGAACGCCAGGTCCAGATCGAGGACGACCGCGGTCGCTTCGTCGGCCGGGTGGATCTCCGGGTGGCGGCGAAGGTCGTGGTGGAGGTCGACGGCCGAGCGCACCACGGGGAAGACCGCTACCGACACGACCGCCGGAGGTGGACCCGGCTCAGTGCGCTCGGGTATGGCGTCGCCGTGTTCACCTGGGAGGACGTGGAGCTCGATCCGGCGTTCGTCGTCGCCGAGGTCCGGGACCTGCTGGCTCGGTACTGACCGGCGCCGCCATACCGATCAGTATGGGGAGGCTCCCACGGAAACGGCGAATCGACGTCGATTCGCCGGAACACCCCTGGGGGTAGTGCGACGAATCGACATCGATTCGGCGGATGTCAGCCTGAACTGACGATGTCAGCCTGAGCTGACGATCCGGAACGCCGTCACTGGCCGGTCCAGTTGGGCGGGCGCTTCTCGGCGAACGCGGTCGCCCCCTCGATGGCATCCTTCGAGCCGAACACCCCGGACAGCACGCTGTTCTGGTACTCCCAGAATTCGGCCTCGGTGCGGCCCTGCTGCTCCCGGATCAGTTCCTTCGACGCGGCCAGACCCAACGGTGCGTTGCGGGCGATGCGCTCGGCCAGTTCGATGGCGGTGTTCAGCGCCTCGCCCGGCTCGACCAGACGGTTCACCAACCCAAGCTCGTAGGCCCGATCGGCGGTGATGGGATCGGCGGTCAACGCCATCTCCATGGCCAGCCCGTAGGGCAGCACGCGAGGAAGGCGCAACAGCGCACCGGCACCGGCGAACAGGCCGACGCCAACCTCGGGGATGCCCAGCCGCGTGCCCTTCGATGCGACCAGCAGGTCGCACGACAGCGCGATCTCGAGCCCGCCGGCCAGCGCGAAGCCCTCGACGGCGGCGATCAGCGGCTTGCGGGCCGCCTTCTCGGTGATGCCGGCGAACCCGCGCTCGGGCAGGTTCGGCATCCCGCCCTCGACGAAGGCCTTGAGGTCCATGCCGGCCGAGAAGCCCTTGCCGTTGCCGGACAGCACGCCGACGGACAGCTCGGGCGAGTTGTCCAGCGTGTCCAGTGCGGCGGCCAGCTGTGTCGCCAGCTCGATGTTGACGGCGTTGCGGGCATCCGGCCGGTTCAGGGTGATGAGGAACACCTTGCCCCGGGCCTCGGTGAGGATCTCATCTGCCATGGTGTGAATCTCCTGTGATGGTGGTGGTCGGCGGGGTCACTCGCACCAGGCCTTGACCTTCTCGATGACCTCGAGCGGGTTCTCGCCCACCGGCTCGATGTTCAGGTGGGTGACGCCGACCTCTTTGTAGACGGCGATGCGCTCCCGCACGAAGCCCTCGTCCCCGCACAGGGTGGCCATGTCGAGGTACTCGTCGGGGATCTTGGTGAACGCCTCTTCCCGCTTGCCCGACAGGAACAGGTCCTGGATCTCCTTGGCCTCGGCTTCCCAGCCGTAGCGGCAGAACAGGTCGTTGTAGAAGTTCTTGTCCCGGGCGCCCATGCCGCCCACGTAGAAGCCGGCGTTGGCCCGGGCCCGCTCGCGGGCGTCGCGCACGAACGGATCGTCCTTGCCGCCGAGGGCGACCGGCCCGCCGCCCATGATCTGCAGCGTGCCGAGCGAGGCATCGCGCTTCGCCTCGCCCGCGGTGATGGCCTCGCCCCACACGTCGCGGAACTTGTCCGGCACGAAGAAGATGGGCTGCCAGCCATCGGCGACCTCGACGGTGAGCTGCACGTTCTTGGGGCCGATGGCGGCGATCCAGATCGGGATGTCCTTGCGCAGCGGCTGGCCCATGAACTTGAGCGGCTTGCCCAGCCCGGAACCGCCGTGGGCGGCATCGAGCGGCAGGTGGTAGGCCTTGCCGTCGTAGGAGAGCGCCTCCTTGGCCCACACCTTGCGGCAGATCTCCACGACCTCGCGGGTGCGCTGCAACGGCTTGTCGTAGCGCAGCCCGTGCCAACCCTCGATGACCTGCGGGCCCGACGTGCCGAGGCCGAGGTGGAAGCGCCCGCCGGACAGCGAGTCGATGGTGGCGGCGATCTGGGCGATCAGCGCCGGGGTGCGGCTGTACACCGGGAAGATGCCGGTCATCAGCTCGATGGTCGTGGTCTTGGCGGCCAGGTAGGCGAGCGAGGAACCGAGGTCGAAGCCGTAGATCTCACCGCCCCAGACCACATCGACACCGGCCGACTCCAGGTCGGTCACGCGACGCACGAACGTCTCGGGGTT
>JADLEF010000208.1 GCA_020846295.1 Acidimicrobiales bacterium | reverse complement strand
GGTGCTCGCTTTGGGGTTTTGATGCTTGTTGGTCGGCTCCCTGTCGGTCGCCGACGTGCGGGCGGCTCGCTGGCGCTCGCGGCGCCCGCCTGGCGCCGCCACGGGTGTTGACCGCACCGCTCCCCAGGTCTCCGTGCGGCGCCAGCGCCGGCCGTCATCCCGCCCGGGCCCCTGGTGGGGCCTGGTCGGCGGGGCGGGCTGGTCGGTGGGGGGCGGGCCTGGTCGGGCGGGGCCTGGCGGGCGGGGGGATCAGGCCTTGGGGGGGCGGCGGAGGCCGGGGTGGAACCACGTGAACAGGGCGAGCGCCAGCGCACCGAGGCCGAGGAGGACCAGGCTGTCGCCCAGGCCGGTGATCGTCGGGTACAGCGCGGTGGCGGACAACAGCGCCGTCCACCCCCACAGGATGGCGACGCTGCGGCGCTGACCGTGGCCCATCTCCATCAGCCGGTGATGGAGATGGCCCTTGTCAGCGGTGGCCAACCCGGAACGTTTGCGGGCCCGCCGGACGATGGCGAAGACGGTGTCGATGATCGGCACGCCCAGCACGAACAGCGGGATCACCAGCGGGGCGAAGAAGAAGAACGTCTGGCCGCTGAACGGATCGCGGGTACGCCCGCCGACGCTGATCGTCGCAGCCGCCATCAGCAGGCCGAGCAGTAGCGCGCCCCCGTCGCCCATGAACGTCCGCGCCGGATGGAAGTTGTGGGGTAGGAACCCGAGGCAGACCCCGGTGACAGCGACCGCGACCAGCGGCGCCGGGTTGGCCGGGCGAAGCAGGTCATGACCCTCGAGCTGCTGCGTGTACACGAAGAACGCCAGCGCAGCGATCCCGACGATCCCGCCGGCGAGCCCGTCGAGGCCGTCGATCAGGTTCACCGCGTTCGCCATCCCGATGACCCACAGCACCGTCACCAACGCCGAGAGATCAGGGGTGAGGACCCAGAACCCCGCGAACGGGATACGGAAGTAGACCAGGCTGACACCGGTGATCGACAGCACCGAACTGGCCAGCACCAGACCGGCGATCTTGGCCGGGGCCGACACGTCGCGCAGATCGTCGATGAAGCCGACGCCGTAGATCACGACGGCGGCGATGACGATCCCGAGGATCTCGCGCGGGCTGTCGAACACGGCGTCGAAGCCGTCCACCAGCCAGCGGGCGGCGGCCACCGCGGCGATGAACCCGCCGAGCATCGCCGCCCCGCCGAGCGTCGGCGTCGGCCACTGGTGGACACGTCGTTCGTCGGGCGCCACGACAGCGCCGACGCGGGCGGCCAGCCGTTGGGTGAGCGGGACGAGCAGCCAGGTGACGACGGCTGCGACCGCGCCGACCGCGCCGTACACCCACAGCGACGGGGTCATCACGGAGACGTCAGCCCGCGACGCGCGCCACGAGGCACCGTCGGCGGCCGGTCAGATCGGGGTGGACGTCCACCGAGACGAACCCCGCCGCTCGGGCGTGGGCCTCGGCCGCGTCCATCTGTGCCGGCGCCAGCTCGAGCACCAGCGCGCCGTCGGGCCGCAACCAGCCCGGGGCGTCGGCGAACAACACGCGGGCTGCGTCGAGCCCGTCCTCGCCACTGCGCAGGGCGATCGACGGCTCCCACCGCTCGACCTCGTCGGGCAGCGGGTCGGTCGTCGCCACGTACGGAGGGTTCGACACGATGACCCCCAACGATCCGGCCAGCCCGTCGGGCAGCGCCTCGAACCACGAACCGGCGCGCAGGTTCACGCGGGCGGCCGCCCGTCCCGCACCGGCCAGGTTGGCCCGGGCCACGGCCAGCGCATCGTCGGACACATCGGTACCCCACACATCGGTGCTGGTCCGCTCGGTGGCGACGGCCAACGCGATGGCGCCGGACCCGGTACCCAGGTCCGCCACCGGGAGGCGTCGCTCGTAGTGGTAGCCGTAGGCGTCGATCAAGCGATCGGCCTCCCGCAGGGCGACCTCGACCAGGGACTCGGTCTCCGGCCGGGGGATCAGCACCCGACGGTCGACGAGGAGATCGAGTCGGCGGAACGCCCATCGCCCGAGCACGTACTGCAATGGCTCGCCACCGGCGCGGCGCTCGAGCATCGCGTCGAAGTGGGCCAGTGTCCGCACGGTGGCGGGCTGCTCCAAGACGTCGAGGTACTCGACGGGTTCGATGCCGGTGGCGTGCTCGATCATCCGGCGCACGTCGATCGCGGCGTCGGGCAGCCCGCGGCCCTCCAACGAGGCCCGTGCGGATCGGGCCAGTTCGCGCCACGTGACGGTGCCATCGGCGGCCGGGCTCATCGCGCCGCGTCCCCCCCGGCGAGCTGGCGGGCCCGCTCGTCCTGCACCAACGCCTCGGTCACCTCGTCCAGCTCGCCGGCGAGGACGCGGTCCAACTTGTACAACGTGAGTCCGAGCCGGTGGTCGGTGACCCGGTTCTCCTTGTAGTTGTAGGTGCGGATCTTCTCGCTCCGTCCGCCGCCACCGATCTGGTCGCGCCGCTGGCCCGATCGCTCCGAGGCCAGCCGGTCCTGCTCGGCCTTGAGCAGCCGCGAGCGCAGCACCGTCAACGCCTTCGCCCGGTTCTGGAGCTGGCTCTTCTCGTCCTGCATGGACACGACCAGACCGGTCGGTCGGTGGGTGATCCGTACCGCGGAGTCCGTTGTGTTGACGTGCTGGCCCCCGGCTCCGGAGGAGCGGAACACGTCGACCTGCAGATCGTTGGGGTCGATGGCGATGTCCACCTCGTCGGCCTCGGGCAGGACGGTCACCGTGGCGGACGAGGTGTGCACCCGACCCTGCGACTCGGTGACCGGCACCCGCTGCACCCGGTGCGGTCCCGCCTCCCACGTCAGCTTGGACCACGCGTGATCGCCCTCGACCCGGAACACGACCTCGTTGTACCCGCCGAGATCGGAGGGGCTGGCG
>JADLEF010000207.1 GCA_020846295.1 Acidimicrobiales bacterium | reverse complement strand
GGGAGCTGCTGGAGCCGGAGGAGCGCGAGCGCGTCGGCGCGGACGTGAAGGACCGGTTGCGCTTCCTGGGCGAGGCGCCGGTGCTGAAGATCAGCGCCCGCAGCGGCAAGGGCGTGCACAAGCTGCTGCCCAAGCTGGGCGACGCGATCGAGGACTACCAGGCCCGCATCCCGACGGCCACGGTGAACCGTTTGATCCGTGACGCGCAGCTCGCCCAGCCGGCACCGCACGGCGCCCGGGTGCTCTACGCCACCCAGGGGGCGACGCACCCGCCCACGTTCACCCTGTTCACGAACAAGGAGCTCCCGCCGACCTACCTCCGCTACCTGGAGCGGCGCTTGCGTGACGGGTGCGGGTTGGGGTCGGTGCCGATCAAGCTTCGCGTGCGCCGACGGGGCTGACGCCGCCTCCGCCCGACTGCGAAATCGATTTCGATTTCAACTTGCACGTCGCGGCGGCGAGCGCGGGATCGGTGCTCCAGTCAGGATTCCGTCAGGGCGCTGACCTGCGCAAAACGGTTGTGATCGTTCGCGTTTGCGGCGCGGTCGTCGACACGCCAGCTGCCGCCACCTACGATGCCGAGCGCGAACTATGACTCTCCAGTTGGCGGCAGCCACGCTGATGTGCGCCCTGGCGGCGGTGACCTGGGGGCGCTCCGCCCGTCTGCGTCGTCGCATCGCCGAGAAGGTCGAGCGCGACTACGGCCCCGAGGCCGATGCGACGGAGCTGTCCCGGGCGACGTGGAAGAAGGACAGCCTCACCGCCATGACCTGGATGGTCATCACCGCGGTGCTGTTCGTCAGCGGGGTGCTGGGACTGCAGGGGCGGCCCAGCTGGCCCTTCGTCGGCATGATCGTCCCCGCCGCCGCCAGCCTCGTCATGGGTCGGGGCTTCACCCGGCAGGCCCGCCTGTCGCAGGCCCGCTGGCAGCTCGAGCGCAAGGCCGAGGAGACCCTCGAACAGGACGAGCTCGCCCCCAAGCGCTGGGCGGAGCGCCTCGCTCCCGCCGCCCTGCCCGCCCTGCCCGGCTTCGAGGTCGGTCGGGTGTACCAGGCCGGCACCGGCGTGATGGCCGGGGACTTCTACGACGTGTACCCGCTGTCGGGCGGTCGGCTCGCCGTGGTGATCGGTGACGTCACCGGCCACGGCATCGAAGCCTCGATCACCGCCTTCCAGGCCAAGTACCTCCTGCGGGTGTTCCTCAAGAACTACCGCGACCCGGCCCAGGCGCTGGAGGAGCTGAACATGCAGCTCTCCGCCCACGACCGGGCCGAGGAGTTCATCTCGATGTGCGTGGTGGTGTTCGACCCACGGGCCGGAACGCTGCGCTACGCCTCGGCCGGTCACCCCGCGATGTGGTTGTGGCACCAGCGCGACCTGCAGCCCCTGCGCTCCACCGGCCCGCTCATCACGCTCGACCCGCAGGCCGAGTACAGCTCTCGCGAGATCGAGCTGGACGAGGGGGACCTGGTGGTCCTCTACACCGATGGCCTGGCCGAGGCCCGCGCCGGGATGGAACTGTTCGGCGAGGAGCGCATCGCGGTCGGCATCCGACGCGATCCGGGAGCACCGTGCGACGTGCTGTGCAAGGACCTCCTCGAGGAGGCCCGGGAGTTCGCCACCAGCGAGATCACCGACGACGTCGCCATCCTCGCCATCCGCCGCGTCTGAGCCGCGCCGATGACAGCTCGGATGGGCCGACAACCCCGGGCGGGCGCTGGCCCACCCGGAGCTGACAGACTCGGGCCCGTGACCGACCTGCGCGACGCGTCGACCGACGAGCACGAGCACCACCTGTCCTCCGCCGCTTCGCTGGCCGCGGCCGCCGAGCGCGCCCTGCAGGGCAACCTGCATCGCGAGGGCGAGAAGCTGGCCCGCCAGAACAAGCTGTTCGTGCGCCGGCGACTCGACCTCCTGCTCGACCCCGGCTCCTTCGTCGAGGACGGGCTGCTGGCCAACGCCTCGGCGACCGACCTGCCCGCCGACGGCGTGGTCACCGGCACCGGCACCATCGACGGCCGCCCGGTGGCGGTCATGGCCAACGACCCGACCGTCAAGGCCGGCTCGTGGGGGGCGCGCACCGTCGAGAAGATCGTGCGCATCACCGAGACCGCGCTGCAGAACCGCCTGCCCATGTTCTGGCTGGTGGACTCGGCCGGCGCCCGCATCACCGACCAGGTGGAGCTGTTCCCCGGCCGCCGGGGCGCGGGCCGGATCTTCTACAACCAGGTGAAGCTGTCGGGCAAGGTCCCGCAGATCTGCTGCCTGTTCGGGCCCTCCGCCGCCGGTGGGGCGTACATCCCGTCGTTCTGCGACGTGGTCATCATGGTCGAGGGCAACGCCTCCATGTACCTCGGCTCGCCCCGCATGGCCGAGATGGTCATCGGCGAGCTCGTCACGCTGGAGGAGAGGGGCGGCGCCCGCATGCACGCCTCGGTGTCGGGCTGCGGTGACCTCCTCGCCGTCGACGACGAGGACGCGCTGGACCAGGCCCTCGCCATCTTCAGCTACCTGCCGCAGTGGTGGCGGGAGGATCCCCCGGAGTACGTCGCCGCCGAGCCGAGCCGCCCGCTCGATGCCACCGTCGTGCCGGCCGAGGAGGCGAAGGGCTACGACATGCACAACGTGATCGACGGCATCGTCGACGCCGAGAGCTTCTTCGAGATCAAGCCGCTGTTCGCCCCCGAGCTCATCACCGGGTTCGGCCGGCTCGACGGCAAACCGGTCGGCCTCGTCGCCAACAACCCGATGCAGAAGGGCGGCGTGCTCTTCGTCGACTCGGCCGACAAGGCGGCGCGGTTCATCTGGTGGTGCGACGCGTTCAACATCCCGCTGCTGTTCCTGTCCGACGTGCCCGGCTTCATGATCGTCACCGAGGTCGAGCGCCAGGGCATCATCCGCCATGGCGCCAAGATGATCACCGCCGTGTCCGAGGCGACGGTGCCGAAGCTGTCGATCATCGTGCGCAAGTGCTACGGCGCCGGCCTCTACGCCATGAGCGGCCCCGCCTTCGGGCCGGAGGCGACGATCGCCCTGCCCACCGCCAAGATCGCGGTGATGGGCCCCGAGGCGGCCATCAACGCGGTGTACGCCAACCGCATCGCGGCGATGACCGACCCCGTCGAGCGCGACGCCTGGGTGGCGGAGCAACGAGCGCTCTACGAGGAGGACGTGGACATCCTGCGTCTGGCCTCGGAGCTGATCGTGGACACCATCGTCGACTTCCCGCAGCTGCGGCTGGAGTGCATCCGGCGCATCGAACGGGCCCGTGGCAAGGATCGCCACTTCTCGGACCGCCGCCACGGCGTGCCCCCGGTGTGAGGCGCTGACCCCACCGATGCCGTGGTGCGATCCGTGCGAACGGTTCTTCAACCCGAACACACTCAACCGCGACGGCACCTGCCCGTCGTGCGGCAAGCAGCTCGCCGAGCCGCAGCAGCAGGGCTGGCGCTCGGTGCCGTGGCACTTCTGGCTGCTGCTGGGCGCGCTCGTGCTCTATCTCGGGTGGCGCTTGATCCAGGGTGTGGCCTGGGCGACGGGGCTGTTCTAGCGCGGTGACGGTCGGTCCATCGTCGCGGGTGCGCGCGGTGCCACCTGGACGCGTTGTCTGAGAACCGACCGAGAAGGGTCGGTTCTCAGACAACGTGGTGAGGCGTTCCGCGAGGCCCACAGCGGTCGGGCCGAGTCGGGAGCTACCCCGGGAAGGCGTCGAGGAACTTGAGCGCGCCGTCGATGAACTTGAAGTCCTTGACGATGCTGAAGTGATCGGCCTTGCGCACGCCCAGGAACGTGGCGTTGGGCAGCGCTTCGACCAGCGGGTCGGCCGGGCCGGCGAAGTCCTGATCGCCGAGGACGACGAGCACCGGGTTGGTCACCTTGGCCAGACCTTCCTTGGTCACCGGCAACGCCCGCTTGCGCCGCATCAGCGCGGCAAGGGCGTGACGGTCGATCTCGGGGGACTCGGCCAGCTGGGCGAAGTACCCGGAGGTACGGTCTTCCGGGTCAGGGTCTCCGGCCACGCCCCGGGCGATGGCCTTGGCCCGCTCCTCGTCCTGCTCGAAGAGGTTGGCACCCACCCCGGCCACCACGATCTTGCGGAAGCGGGACGGGTCCTCGATGGCGAGCGCCAGCGTGGTGCGGGCCCCGAGGGAGAACCCGATGATGTCGACCGGCTCGTCGGGCAGTTGCTCGGCGACCAGCGCCTCGAGCCGCTCGTACGCCTCCGGATCGTGGGGTTTGTCGGCGGTGCCGTGACCGAGGAGGTCGATGGCGAGCACCGTGCGCCCGGCCTCCTGGAGCAGGTCGATCCAGCCGTTCTCGCCCCAGGTGCGGGCGGCGGAGGTCGCCAGCCCGTGCAGGAGCACCACCGGCGGGCCGCTCATGACAGGTTCCGATCACAGCGCATGGGCGGGAACCTAACCGACCGCGGCGGACGCTGCTGGCCCGATGGCGACCGGATGTGCTCGGACGCGACGAGCGGCGGCGTCTGGGCCGAAACCCCAGGCGCCGCCGCTCACCGGTTCCCGTCGGTGACCTCGTCGCCACAACCTCGTCTGGTGCGTCGATTGTGACGATCGTCACTGGCAGGGTCAGTCTTGCACAGGAAATCCGTGTTGTCAGCAGCCAGACGTCGCTACCGTCGTTCGAAATGGGAACGCCGGTGGTGGTGAACGCGCAGTGTGCGCTCGACAGCGACGAGCTCGTGTGGCGCTTCGAGCCGGCCGGCGGGCCCGGGGGACAGCACGCCAACCGGGCCCACACCCGCGCCGTCGTCACCTTCGACGCGGCCACCTCCCCGAGCCTCACCGAGAGCCAGCGCGCCCGTCTGCTGCGCAAGCTCGGGCCCGTGATCACCGTGGCAGCGGACGACGAGCGCTCGCAGCGCCGCAACCGCGACCTGGCCCAGCGCCGGCTGGTCCAGCGCCTCGACGAGGCGCTCTACGTGCCGCCCCCGCGGCGCAAGACCCGGCCCAGCGCCGGGTCCGTCCGCCGCCGGCTCGAGGCCAAGGCGCAACACGCCCAGCGCAAGGCCGGCCGCCGCCGGCCCGGCCAGGACGACTGACTCAGACGCCGGGCAGCACCGAGCCCCAGCTGTCCACGAAGGCCATCTCGCCCAGCGGCCGTCGGCTCAGCTTCCGGGGGAAGGGCTTCGCCGGCCAGCCCACGCACACGTGCGCGGCGGTGAGGATGTGCTCGGGGATGCCGAGCAGCTCCTTGACCTGCGGCTCGAACATGCACAGCAGCGTGGTGAGCGCGGTCCCGAGGCCCTGCTCCCGGCAGCCGAGCAGGAAGTTCTGCACCGCCGGGTAGATCGATCCGCCACCGACCACCGACAGCCGGCCGAGCTCGGTGTCGGTGGGGTGCACGCCGTCGGGGTCCGCGCACACCACCACGATCACCGGGACATCCTCGAAGTGGTCGGCCATGTGGTCTGCGTTCTCCACCAGCTTGAAGTCACCGCCGATGTCGATCTGGCCCGAGCGCGCCCCCTCCATGTACGCCTTCCAGGGCACGCGGTACCACTCGGCCAGCTGCGCCTTCTTGGCCTGATCGCGCACGGCGATGAAGCGCACGGGCTGGCGGTTGCCTCCCTGCGGGGCGAAGCGGGCGTAGTCCAGGGCCTTGGCCAGCACCTCGTCCGACACCGGTTCGTCGGTGTAGAAGCGGCAGGTCCCGTTGGTACGGATCACATCGGCGAGTTCCACGGCCTGCACGCTAGACGCCGTCCCGCACGCAGTGCGGTTGCGGACGGTGCGGTTGCAGACGGAACGCGGTCCGGGACGGCGCGATCGCTCCCTGCGTGACGGGCGACGGGCGACGGGCTACGGGCGAGCGGTTCAGGGCCGGTCGGCGAGCTGGCTCAGCCCTTCGGCGATGCGGCGGGTGCCTTGGGCGGCGTCGGTCACGCTCGCCGACAGCGCCCCGGCGGCGCCGCTCTGCTCCTCGACCGCAATCGCGATGGCGCACTGTTGCGCATTGACCTCGCCGATCGTGGCGGCCATGGCGCGGATCGTGTCAGCCACCTGCTGGCTGGTCTCCTGCACGGCGGCGACGGTGGCACCGATCTCCGATGCGGCGGCGCCGGTTTGACCGGCGAGCTCCTTCACCTCGGCCGCCACCACGGCGAAGCCGCGGCCGGAGTGGCCGGCCCGGGCCGCTTCGATGGTGGCGTTGAGCGCGAGCAGGTTGGTCTGCTCGGAGATGTTGGTGATGACCTCGAGCATGCGGCCGATGTCGCGGCTGCGGCTGGAGAGCTGATCGACGGTGGCCTCGGTGGCGGCGGCATGGGCGGCGGCCTGGTCGGTGACGGCCGACGCGTCGTGCACGCGGCCGGCGATCTCGTTCACCGAGTAGGACAGCTCGGTCACCGCGGCTGCGGCCCGGGCCATGGTGGTGTCGATGTGCGACGCCTCGCCGCGCAACGTCGCCAGCCGCCGGACGTCCACGGCCGGGGCGGTGCCCCCCGACACCGGCCCGGCCGCGGTCGCGGCCTGCGCCGCGACGGGGACCGCCGCGCGGCGCAGTTGGCGATGCAGCGCCTTCGCCCACCACGCGGTGAGCGCCCATCCGAGGAGGGACAGCACTGCAACGACACTGGTCACCCGATCTGTATCGGCGTCCCGGCGGGTGGCCTTGACGGCGAGTTGACCGCTTCGCGCTGGTGCGAACACGTCAGTCGCCCCAGCTCGGGGTGGGTGCTGCAGCTGCGCGACGTCTAGTAGCCCGCCTGCTTGTCGACGACGCCGAGGAGCGGCTCGCCGAGCTGGTACCGACGCAGGTTCTCCACGAAGCGATCGATGTTGCGGGATGCCCGGTACTGGCTGGCGCCGGCGGTGTGGGGGGTCATGGCCACGTTGTCGAAGCCCCAGATCGGGTGATCGGCGGGCAGCGGCTCGCCCGGCACCACGTCCAGCGCGGCACCCCCGAGGTGGCCGCTGCGCAGCGCGCGCACGAGGGCATCGCCGTCCACCACCTCGCCGCGGGTGACGTTGCTGAGGATGGCGCCCGGCTTCATGGCGGCGAAGGCGGCGTCGTCCATCAGCTTGTCGGTGACCTCGGTCAACGGGCAGCAGATCGCCACCACGTCGGATCGGCCCAGCAGCTCGTGCAGGCGCGACGCCGGCCACACCTCGTCCACCCCGTCGCCGGCGGGCACCGCCATCTCGTCGAGGGCGAGCAGCTTCATGCCGAAGCCCAAGGCCCGCCGTGCCATGGCCCGCCCGGTGCCGCCGAACCCGACGATGCCCATGGTCAGGCCCTCGAGCTCGATCTCCTTGGCCCGCATCTCCTCCCGCTGGGCCCAGGCATCCGGCCCGAGCCGGATGGCGGTGTGGATCTGGCGGGTCAGCGCCAGCAGCAGCCCGAAGCCGGTATCGGCCAGGTGCCCGCCCACGAGACCCTTCTCGCCGGTGAGGACGATGTCGCTCTCCTTGAACGCCGGGTACATGAACATGTCGACCCCGCTGGCGGTGGCGTGGATCCAGCGCAGCTTCGGCGACGCGACCAGCAACCGCTCGGGCAGCACCCCGAGGATGACGTCGGTGTCGGCGGCCTCGGCCATGGCCGCCTTCACGCCCGGGACGACCTTGACGACCGCGCCGTCGCCGGCCGCCTTGGTGATGGCGGCGACCTGCTCGTCGGTGACCGACGGCAGGGTCAGCCCGGTGATGATCAGAACCTTCATGCTGCACGCTCCCCACAGCCCCGGGCCGCGTTCGGCCCCGGCCGCGCACACTACGGAATCGGGGCACCGGCGCGCCCCAACGCAACCGTCGCGCCGGATCGCGGCGGGTGGGACCGGTCAGGGGCCGGTTGGACGGCGCGGCGCCCCGCCGGTGCGGCAGACTGCACGGCGTGACCGATCGCGCCCGAGGGATACCCGACATCGAACGCACCGCCGGCCAGGCGGCCGAGCTGCCCATCGAACCCGTCAAGGCGTTCACCGCCCAGGCGCTCACCGCGGCGGGGAAGCTGCCGGAGGACGCCGCCACGGTGGCCGGCAACTTCCTGTGGGCGGACCTGCGCGGGGTCGACACCCACGGGGTGCAGCGCCTGCCGTGGTACCTGAAGTGGTTCGAGGATGGGATCTGCAACCCCGCCGCCCAGGTCGAGGTGCTGCGCGAGCGCCCGACGCGGCTCTCCGCCGACGGCCACCACGGGCTGGGTCAGAACGTGGCGACGCGCTTCATGCAGAAGCTGATCCCGAAGGCCCAGGACGCCGGCATGTGCGTCGGCGTCATCCGCAACAGCAACGACTGGGGCTGCGGCGGGTGGTACCCCCACCTCGCCGCCCAGGCCGGGCTGGCCTGCGTGGCGACCACCACGTCGATCCCCAACCTGGCGCCGTTCGGGGCCCGCACCCGGCTCTACGGCAACAACCCGATCGCCTTCGCCTTCCCCCGCCGCGAGGGGTCGCCGATCCTGTTGGACATGGCGCTCACCCCGGTGGCGTTGGGCAAGGTGCTGCGGGCGCAGGCCGAGGGCACCGAACTGCCCGCCGAGTGGGGCTTCCGCGACCGCGACGGCAACCTGACCACCGACCCGTCGGTGGCCATGAAGGGCATCATCCCGGCCATCGGCGGCTACAAGGGCACCGGGCTGGCCATGATCACCAACATCCTGGCCGGTGTGTTGTCGGGGTCGGCGCACTCGGCTCAGGTCGAGGTGGGCCGACGCGGCCAGTTCTTCCTGCTGCTCGACCCCGACGTGATCCACCCCGACGGCGCCGAGGCGTACTACGACGCCATGGAGGACCTCGTCAGCCAGGTGCGCAACGTCGACGTGCTGCCCGGCCAGCAGGTGTACCTGCCCGGCGAACCCGAGCAGTTGCGCCTCGAGGAGCGGACCAAGGCGGGCGTGATCCGCTACCCGGCGTCGGTGATCGACGGGTTGCGCAAGGTCGCCTCCCGTTTGGGTCTACCGTTCGAATTGGCGTAGAGAAGACGTGGAACAAGCAGACGACTCGGTCAGCGGACCAAGGGGGGTTCCGGACATGCGGTACTACTCGTGCGATTCACACGTGGTCGAGGCTCGGGAGGTGTTCGAGGGTCTCGAGGATCGCTTCGGCACCCGCGCCCCGCGCGTCGTGCACAACTACAACGACAAGCCCGGCGACTGGATCGTGCTGCCCGGTACGGCTCCGGTGCCGGTCGGTCGCCTCGGCATCGCCGGCAACCGGCTGGACGACCCGAAGACCGACGAGAAGATCGCCCGCGGCTACGAGGGCCTCAACCCGGGGGTGAAGGACCCGCACGCCCGGCTCGACGAGCAGGTGCGTGACGGCATCGTCGGCGAGGTGATGTACCCCTCGCTCAACATGTTCACCTTCGCCATCAAGGACCGCGACGTGGTGTCCGCCGTGTTCGAACGGCACAACGACTGGGTGTTCGACTACTGCTCGGTCAACCCCGAGCGGCTCATCGGCATCGGCTGCCTCGGCCTGCCCGACGTGGAGATCGCCCTGGCCGAGATGAAGCGGGCGGCGACCAAGGGCGTGCGGGGCTTCGCCATCCCCGCCCACGTCTCGCCCGAGCGCCCCTACCACCACCCCGACTACGACCCGTTCTGGGCCGCGGCGGAGGAGTTCGGGGTGCCGCTGACGATGCACATCTTCACCGGCGAGACCTTCGACGGGGGCATGCCGAAACACTGGGGCAGCCCGGGTGGCACCATCAAGGGCTACACGATGGCCCACACCACGGTCACCAACACCATGATCGACCTGATCTGCGGTGGGGTGGTGGAGCGCTTCCCCAAGCTGAAGTTCATCATCAGCGAGTTCGAGCTCGGCTGGCTGGCCCACACGCTCCAGCGCCTCGACCACGCCCTCTACCGTACCCCCAAGTATGCGGTGGACTACCTGACCATGAAGCCGTCGGAGTACTTCAGCCGCAACTTCTACGCCACCTTCGAGGACGACGAGGCCGGCATGGCCACCCGCCACATGATCGGCGTGGAGAACCTGCTGTGGGGCAACGACTCCCCCCACCACGACTCGATCTGGCCGCACTCGATGGAGTCGCTCGCCGCGTGCTTCAAGGACGTGCCGCTCGACGAGCAGGAGAAGATGGTGTGGAGCAACACCATCGACCTGTACAACATCGACGTGAGCAAGCTCCCGGTGTTGGCCGGCGCCTGACCGTCGCACCGACCCGTTCCCTGAAGGGCCGCCCCCTCGCGGGGCGGCCCTTCGTCGTTCAGCGGCGGCGCAGGCAGTACTGTCACCAGGGCATGCGCGTGTTCACCGTGCCCAACGCGATCTCGTTCCTGCGGCTGCTGTGCGTGCCGCTGTTCCTGGTGCTGCTGTTCGGTCGGGAGCACCGGGCGGCGGCGGCGTGGCTGCTGGGCATCCTGGGCATGACCGACTGGGTGGACGGCTACCTGGCCCGCCGATTGGGCCAGGTCTCGGAACTGGGCAAGATGTTGGACCCGATCGCCGATCGTCTGGCGCTGGTCGTCGGGATCGGTTCGATCCTGTGGGTGGGCGCCGCCCCGGGCTGGGTCGCGGTCGCCGCGCTGGCCCGCGAGGTCGGCGTGTCGCTCGCGGTGCTCGTGCTCGGTGCGCTCGGCGCCAAGCGGCTCGAGGTCACCTGGTGGGGCAAGACCGGCACCTTCCTGCTGTACTTCGCCTTCCCCATGTGGCTGGGCGGCACCTCGACGTTGAGCTACGCGCCGGCCCTCGAGGTCGGGGCGTGGTTCTTCGCGCTGCCCGGCCTCGCCGCCGCCTACTTCGCCGCCTACCAGTACGCCGCCGCGAGCCGCCAGGCGCTGGCGGTGGGAAGGGCCGAACGGCGGGCGGCAACAGCGTCTTCCGCCTGACGGCGAGCGTCTCGCCAGGCCCTAGAGTCTCCGCCCATGAAGGCCGTGATCATGGCTGGCGGCGAGGGCTCACGCCTGCGTCCGCTCACCTCCAACCTCCCCAAGCCGATGATGCCGTTGGTCAACCGGCCGATGATGGAGCACGTCGTCAACCTGCTGGCCCGCCACGGCTTCGACGAGATCGTGGTCACGGTGGCGTACCTCGCCTCCTCCATCCGGAACTACTTCGGGGATGGCTCGGAGTTCGGGGTGAAGATGTTCTACGCCACCGAGGAGTCCCCGCTCGGCACGGCGGGCTCGGTGCGCAACGCCATGGCGGAGCTGCAGGAGCGCTTCCTGGTCATCTCCGGTGACGTGCTGACCGACATCGACCTCTCCGCCATCTGGGCCACCCACGTCGAGAAGGGTGCGCTGGCCACGATCGGGCTGACCCCGGTGGACAACCCGCTCGAGTTCGGCATCGTGATCACCCGGGAGGACGGCTCGATCGAGCGCTTCCTCGAGAAGCCGTCGTGGGGCCAGGTCTTCTCCGACACCATCAACACCGGCATCTTCGTGCTGGAGCCGGAGATCTTCGACTACATCGAAGCGGGCCGGCCGGTGGACTTCTCCAGCGAGGTGTTCCCCAAGCTCCTCGAGGACGGCAAGCCGCTGTACGGCGCGGTCGCCCGCGGCTACTGGGAGGATGTCGGCACGCTGGGGGCGTACGTCACCGCCCACAAGGACATCCTCGACGGCAAGGTCGCCGTCGACATCCCCGGCTTCCGGCTCGCCGACGGCGTGTGGCTCGGCGAGGGCTCCGAGATCGATCCCACCGCGGTGGTCGAGGGTCCGGCCTGCATCGGGGAGAACTGCCGCATCGGCCCCGGGGTCCGCGTCGGCGAGTACGCGGTGCTCGGCGCCAACGTGCGCGTCCGCCAGAACGCCGACCTCGAGCGGGTCGTGATCCACGACAACGCGTACATCGGCGAGTCGACCCGGCTGCGGGGCACCGTCGTCGGCCGGGCGTGCGACCTGCGCAAGGGCGTGCGCTGCGAGGACGGCTCCGTCCTCGGCGACGAGTGCTTCGTGGCCGAGGAGGCGTTCATCGGCGCCGACGTCAAGATCTACCCGTTCAAGACGGTGGAGAGCGGTGCGGTCATCAACTCCTCGATCGTGTGGGAGTCCAAGGGGGCGCGCAGCCTCTTCGGCCGCAACGGCGTGGTCGGTCTGGCCAACGTGGACGTCACCCCCGAGGTGGCCACCCGGTTGGCCCTCGCCTTCGCCACCACGCTGAAGGTGGACTCCACCGTGGTCACCTCCCGCGATTCGTCGCGCTCCGCCCGGATGCTGAAGCGGGCGATCATGGCCGGGCTCAACGCAGGCGGGATCAACGTGATCGACCTCGAGGTCGCCACCGTGCCGGTGACCCGCTTCCACATCAACACCGGCCAGCCGGTGGGCGGGCTGACGGTGCGCATCGAGCAGGGGGATCCGCAGTTGGTCGGCATCCACTTCTTCGACGCCACCGGCGCCGACATGAGCGAGGACGCGCAGCGCAAGATCGAGCGCTACGTCAACCGTGAGGACTTCCGTCGGGTGCTGCCCGGTGAGATCGGCGACATCACCTTCGCCCCGCGTGCGCTCGAGAACTACGCCATCTCGCTGGAGGAGACCGTCGACATCAAGGCGGTGCGCGAGGCCGGGTTCAAGGTCGTGATCGACTACTCGTACGGCTCCACGGCGTTCGTCATGCCGAACCTCCTGTCCAAGCTCGGCGCCGATGTCCTGGCCGTCAACCCCTACGTGTCGACCGCCGGGGTGCTCGAGTTCGACGCCCAGGAGCACGCCCGTTCGGTGGCACAGCTGGTGCAGGCGTCCGGCGCCCACGTGGGTGCGGTGATCGACCCCGACGGCGAGCGGCTCACGCTGGTGGACGACGAGGGCCGAGTCCTCAGCGCCACCGACGCCATGCTGGCCTACATCATGCTGGTGGGTGACCGGCTGCTGGGCGACCGCATCGCGGTGCCGGTGGGCGCCTCGCGCCATACCGAGGAGTTGGCCCGGGCCAAGGGCGTGGCGGTGCAGTACACCAAGATGTCGAGCTCGGCCCTGGCCGAAGCGGCGAAGGAGCCGGGGGTGGGGTTCGTCGCCTCCCTCGACGGCGGGTTCATCCTGCCCGGCTTCCTGCCCGCCTTCGACGCCGCGGCGGCGTTGGTCAAGCTGCTCGACCTGCTGGCCCACCACAAGGTCTCGCTGTCGAGCGTCGTCGATCAGCTGCCCCGGGTGCACCTGGCCCACGAGACGGTGGTGACGCCGTGGGATCTGAAGGGCATGGTGATGCGCACGCTCGTCGAGCAGACGCAGCGCGAGACGGTGCTGGTCGACGGCGTGAAGGTGCTGCACGACAACGGCTGGGCGCTCGCCCTGCCCGATCCCGAGGAGGCGATCACCCACGTGTACGCCGAGGCGGCGAGCGACACCGACGCCCGCCGGCTGGCCCGCGAGTACGTGCTGAGGATTCGCCAACTCGTACGGTGAGTGGCCTGTACGTTACGTTGAGACTGCTGCAGTCTGCGGCGCAACCCTCAACCTGAACCACTAGGTTGGTCTCCATGAACGTTCCCGACGATCTGCGTTACTCCAGCGACCACGAGTGGGTGCGCGTGGAGGGCGAGCTGATCCGAGTGGGCATCACCGACTATGCGCAGGATGCGCTCGGGGACGTCGTGTACGTGGACCTCCCGGCGGTGGGCACCACGGCGGAGGCGGGTGGGTCCTTCAGCGAGGTCGAGTCCACCAAGTCGGTGAGCGACATCTACGCCCCGGTCGCCGGTGAGGTGGTCGAGGTCAACACTGCGCTGGCCGATGCGCCCGAGCTGCTCAACCAGGATCCCTACGGGGAAGGCTGGATCTGCGTGATCCGCCCCTCGGATCTCGCTTCGGTGTCCTCGTTGCTCGACGCCGCGGCGTACCGAGCGCTCATCGAGGAATAGGCGGGCCGTGGCTGACGTGGTTTGCCCCCGATGCGGGCACCGCAACGCGCTGGGATCCAACTTCTGCTCGTCGTGCGGGCTGGAGCTGTCCACCCATCCCGATGACACCGCCACGCTGTCGCTCGACACCTACGAGCCGACAGGGGAGGCGCCGCTCGTCGACCCCGCCGAGATCAGCGATCCCGGGGTGCTGGTGGTGACCCGCGGGCCGAACGTCGGTTCCCGGATACCGCTCGGTACGCGCCGGCTCACCGCCGGCCGCCACCCCGAGTCCGATCTGTTCCTCGACGACGTGACGGTGTCGCGCCGCCATGCCGAGATCGTGCACAGCGACGCCGGGTACGAGGTGGTCGATGTCGGCTCGCTCAACGGGACCTACGTGAACCGCCAGCGCATCGAGCGGGCGCTGCTGGCCAACGGGGACGAGGTGCAGATCGGCAAGTTCAAGCTTGCGTTCTACGCGCGCGCCACCGAGGCCCGGTGAGCGGCGCCGAGGGGCGGCTCCGTCCGCCCGCGGAGCGGTTCCGGACGGGGCGGACCCGGTGATGAGCGTGACCGACCGTGAGCACCTGTCGATCGGCGAGGTCCTCGGCCTGCTGCAGACCGAGTTCCCCGACGTCACCATCTCCAAGATCCGCTTCCTCGAGAGCCAGGGCCTGATCGACCCCGAGCGCACCCCATCGGGCTACCGCAAGTTCTACGACGCCGACATCGCCCGGCTGCGCTGGATCCTGCTGCAGCAGCGCGACCACTTCCTGCCGCTCAAGGTCATCAAGGACCGCCTCGAGGGTGGAGCGGCCGAGCTGCCGTTCGACCCGCCGCTGGCGGGCAGCGGCCTGCCCCCGGAGGCCGAGGCAACCCCGGTCGACGCGCCCGAGCCGCTGCCGTCGGTGTTCGAGGCGGCCCCCGCGACCCACCCCGTGACCCACGACGCGAGCGGCCCTGCCGCGACTGATCCGTCCGCGGGTGCGCTTGCGGTGCCGGCCGAGGCCGCTCCCGCCGTCCCCGACGCAGACCCCGCCCGCGGCGCGCGCACCCCGATGTCGGAGGACCCCGCCGGAGCTCGCGACGCGGTCGTGGCGACCAGCGCGGACCCTGCCGGCCTTCCCGAAGCGGCCGATCGCCCGCCGTCGGAGGGCGGTGAGGCGAGCGGCGACGCCGCCGAGGGCGGTGGGGGCAGCCGTCCCGGTTCGCGGGCGCCGCGGTTCAACGTGTTCACCTCCGCCGCAGGAGCACGACGGGAGCCGCCGGCGGTCGACGCCGTCGGGGAGGCCGCCGACCCGGGCAGTGAGGCACCCGCTCCGAGCGGGACGACCCGCCCGTCCCGGCGCCCGCCGGGGCGCCGGAGCGCGCCCGCCACCGCGGCGGGCAGTGCGCACCCCGGGGACACCGCCTCCGCCCGGTCCGGGTCGCCGGGCGTCGCCGCCGGGGCAGGCGGGGCAGGCGGGGCAGGAGGAGCCGATGCGCTGGCCGAGCGCAGCGCTCGCCGACGGCAGGGAGCGGCCCGGCGCCGGGCCGAGATCTCCTCGGTCAGCTTCACCGTCGAGGAGCTCAGCACCGCCGTGGGCCTGTCGATCGCCGCGGTGCAGGACCTCGAGCGCTACGGGCTGATCGCGTCTCGTTCACTGTCGCAGGGGCGGCGGTACGGCGACGACGCAGTGGTGGTGGCCAAGCTCGCCGCCCGGTTCGCCGCCTTCGGCATCGAGGCGCGCCACCTGCGCATGTTCCGCGTCGCCGTCGACCGTGAGCTCGCCCTCTACGAGCAGGTGGTGAGCCCACTCGAGCGAAGCCGCGCCGAAGGTGGGGACACCCGTGCCGCCGATGTGTTCGATGAGCTCGATCGGCTCGGCGCCGATCTGCGTGACGCGCTGTTCCATCGTCCCGACCAGTAACCACCGCGGCCCGACCGACCGACCACGGCGGCCAGACAGACCGACCGACCGTCGCTCGATCGACCGCCGGACGGTCGCCCGGCCATCGGCGAGTTCCGGTGCAATGACGCCGCGGAGCGGGCCGGTGACCGTCGTGGAGTGCGGCGGAACGCGGTAGGGTCGTCGGCGATGGTCGAAGTCGAGCTGGTCGAAGTTCGGGTCGAGATGCCGGGGAACACGCCCATCGTGCTGTTGCGGGAGCGCGGTGGTACCCGCCGTCTCCTTCCCATCCTCATCGGCGATGCCGAGGCCCGGGCGATCGTGTACGCCGTGGACCGCATCCAGACACCTCGCCCGATGACCCACGATCTGTTTCGCGACGTGCTCGAGACGCTGGGGGTGGGCGTCCGTCAGATCGTGGTGACCGAGCTGCGGGATCGCACCTTCTTCGCCGAGCTGCACCTCGTCGAGGGCGAGAACGCCTCGGTGGTGTCCGCCCGCCCCTCCGACGCCATCGCGCTCGCGGTGCGCACGGGCTGTCCCATCTTCGTCTCCGATGCCGTGCTCGACGAGGCCGGCTACGTGGAGGAGGAGAAGGAGCCCGCCACCGCGGAGGCGCCTCCGGACGAGGTCATCGCCCAGTTCAAGGACTTCCTCGAGAGCGTCAACCCCGAGGACTTCCGCTCCTGAGCCGCCACCCGCACGCCGCGACGGGGCGTTGCCCGGCGCGGGGGATTGACGGTTCCGGCGAATCGGCCGTAGCCTGCGTAGCGGTGACATGGACGTAATTCCGACCGTGTAACGGGTCGGTACGTCGCAACGCGAGGAGACAGCGCTCGTGCAACACGGGACGGACCAGAACGAGTCCGGCTATTCAGGGCGGCAGGCGGCGCAGATCGTCGGTATCACGTACCGCCAACTCGACTACTGGGCCCGGACCGACCTGATCCGGCCCAGTCTGATGGACGCCGCCGGTTCCGGCTCGCGGCGCAAGTACTCCTACCGGGACCTGCTCGAGCTGAAGGTGGTCAAGAACCTCCTCGATGCCGGCATCCGGCTCGAGTCGGTCCGCGAGGCGTTCGCCTACCTGCGCGATCACCTCGGTGAGGATGTCGCGTCGGTGAACCTGGTGATCTCCAGCCGGCACTCGGTGCTGGTCCGCACCGGCGAGGAGATCATCGATCTGCTCCGCGAGGGTCAGGGCGTGCTGAACATCCTGCCGCTCGCCGGCGTCAAGCAGGACGTGGACGCCGCCATCCTGCTGTTCCCCTCGGCGGACGCCGTCCCGGTGGAGCCGGCCGCCCCGGCGGACCACCCGGGATCCCTGCCCACCGCTCTCGAGGGCTGAGCCGCGGGTCGGCGGGCCACCCGGCCCGTCACCGCAGCGACCGGCCGGGTCACAGGAACCGGTCGGTCTCCACCGCGCTCACACCGATCTGGTTGCGTCCGGCTCGCTTGGCGCCGTACAGCGCCTGGTCGGCCCGTTCGAGCGTGCTCTCGGGGTTCTCACCGCCGTGGTGGACCGCCACCCCGATGCTGACCGTGGCCGTCGGGTTGAGCGCCCGCCACCCTTCGATGAGCCGGTTGGCAGCCGCGGTCGCCGCGTGCCCCACGCCGCGAGCGAGGACCACGAACTCGTCACCGCCCAGCCGGGCCACGTCGTCCCCGCCGCGCACGTAGCTGTTCAGGTAGCGGCCGAGGGTGCGCAACAGCTCGTCGCCGGCGAGGTGGCCGGCGGTGTCGTTCACCGCCTTGAACCCATCGATGTCGATCAGGACGATCCCGTCACCGTTGCGCAGCGTGGACAGCAGCTTGTTGGCGTGGCGCCGGTTGCCCGTCCCGGTGAGCACGTCGTGGCTGACCTCGTGGTCGAGCCGGGTCACCAGCTCGAACCGCTCGAGGGCGGCTGAGCTCTGCGCGGCGAAGAGGCGCACCAGGTTGGTGAGGTAGCCGTCGTCGGGGTCCCGGTCGAGCTCCAGCTGGACCCGTCCCAGGATGCCGCGGCGGCCGACCAGGGTCACCGTGGTCCGCTTCGGCCGCGACGCGGTGAGCACCGTGCCGACGGCCGCCGCGCCCGCCACGTGGTCCGAGGCGGCGGCGGTGCCGTCGGCCGGACCAGGGCCGGCGCCGGGGTGGACCGGTCCCGGGTGACGACCGGCGACAGCCACCATGTCGTGGCCGTCGACGTCGATGAGGGTGACCTCGGCGCTGGTGTCGAACAGGCGGGCCGCGGCGGAGGCGAGCTCATCGGCCACCTCGGCCCGGCTGGCGCGCTGGGGGAGCGCGTCCAGGCTGCGGGTCAGGTCGATGAACGTGGTGGCGCGCGCCTCGTCGTGGCGCTGCAGCCGGCGCAGCTCTCCCATGATCCACGAGGCAGCCTCGCCCAGGGCGGCACCGGCGGGGAGGATCAACGCCAGCGTCGGAACGTCGAGCGGACCACCGCTGTCGTAGAGCAGCACCCCGGCGAGCACCGCGCCCACGCACACGGTGAAGGACAGCGCGGTCCGCCGCGGCTGGGTCAGCCCGACCCAGGCCAGTACCAGGGTGACGAACACCGGGTAGGTGGCGGCTGCCTGCCGGGAGTCGGATGCTTGCGTCGCCACCTCGGCCACCACGAGCAGCGACAACGAGGCCACGGCCTGGGCCAGCGCCACGGCATGGTGCCAGCGGCGCCACGGCAGCAGGACGGCGGCGGCGCCGGCGGCGGCCACGCACGCCGCCACGAGCGCCGCCATCCCCGGCTGGTCGGACGACATGCCGGCGCCGACGGCGAGCAGGCCGTACGCGACGATCAGGATGCCAGCCCAGCGAACGGTGCCGGGGGTGACCGAATGGGTGTACATCCGCAGAGGGAACTCTCGCTGAGGGATCGAGGAACCGGCGCCTCGCCAAGCGATCCTCTGGGCAGGATTTCCCATGGACCAAGCGTTGACGCCGTGCTCAGCCTAGTGGTTTTCGGCACGAGCAGCGCGTGCCTTCCTCCGGGCGGTGGCAATACGGGCGATGCTGCTCGAGCGGGCGATGTGTCCGTGCGCGACGTACTGCTCGTGGTGGGCGTCGATCTTGGACAGGTCGTAGCGGTAGTTCACCATCAGCCCGTAGGACTCGCGAAGGCCGGCCGGGGTCGCGTTGGCCATCCAGTTCAACCGTTCGACCTGCGCCCCGTTGGTGAGGTGGAAGTTGGCCACCCGGT
Source organism: Acidimicrobiales bacterium (assembly GCA_020846295.1). Lineage (GTDB taxonomy): Bacteria > Actinomycetota > Acidimicrobiia > Acidimicrobiales > CAIXPF01 > CAIXPF01. The sequence goes on along the minus strand of JADLEF010000207.1, from coordinate 31,660 downwards.
CCCGGGACCGGCCGGGCTCGTCGCCGAGGAGGTAGTCGACGCACAGCCCGATGAGCAGCTCGCGCAACGCCTTGTGCTGCGGCCCGGTGTCGGTCAGCCCGCCGGCCAGCAGCGCGCTGAGCGCGGCCGGGCCGGTCGCGCCGTCGGGGGTGAGCTCGGCGATCGTCTCGAGGTCCTCTGCGGAGAGCACGGTCGTGTCCGGCTTCGCCAGCTCCGCGTCGAGCCACCGGCGGAACCCCGGCAGCGGCGACAGGGTGGCGAACTGGTTGAGGCGGGGCAGGTCGCGCGTCAGATCGGCCACCACCTCCTTGATGAGCACATCGCCCAGGTTCACGCCGGCGAGGCCGGGCTGACAGGCGGAGATCGAGTAGAAGATCGCCGTCGTCGCCTCGTGGCCGATCCCGCTGGGCGCGCTCACGTCGAGCAGGCGGACCACGTCGCCGGCGATGGCATCGAGCAGCGCCACCTCGACGAAGATCAGCGGCTCGTCGGGCATGCCGGGGTGGATGAAGGCGTAGCAGCGACGGTCGTGGTCGTCGAGGCGGTTCTTGAGGTCCTCCCAGCTGGTGATCTCGTGGACGGCCTCGTAGTCGATGAGCTTTTCGAGCAGCGAGCCCGGCGAGTTCCACGTGATCCGGCGCAGTTCGAGCAGCCCCGGCGGGAACAACCGGGACAGCACCTGCTGCAGGTCGCGATCGAGCGGGGCCAGCTCCGGGTGCTCCCGCAGGAGCGCGAGGAGCTCGGCCCGTAGGTCCACCGCCAGCTTCACGCCGCCGGTGAGCCCGCACAGCAACTCGAACAGCTGCTCCCACCGCGGTGCGCACGCCTCGCGCAGCGCGGCCACCGCCGCCATCGCGCCGGCCGGGTCGGCCCGGTCGCCCCTGATGGGGGCGAGCACATCGGCGGTGTCGTCGAGGGCGCGCTGCACCGCGTCGAGGCGGGGCCCGAACGACTCCAGCAGCAGCGTGAAGAACGCGTCCAGGCCGGTGCGGTCCAACGCGACGACCACGTCGGCGACCTCGCCGGCGCGGTTGCGGATGGCGACGCCGCTCAGCCGCGGATCGAGGCACGCCTCGATCCGCTCCCGGAGGCGGGTCAGGTCGCGGTCGTTCAGCGCGTTGCCGGGCCGCGGCCGACGACGCCAACGCGCCGTCGCCTCCTCGAACCCGGCCCGGGCCGTGGCCCGGACGCGACGCAACGCCATGGGGTTCAGCCGATCCCGGCCGGGACCTCGATCGGATCGCCGCATTGCGGGCAGCTCCCGGTGCGGCGAACCGTCTTCGCGTTCACCAGCAGGAAGCAGGAGGGGCAGGGGAACTCGAACTCCTTGCGCTGCGGGAGCTCGCCGTCGTCGGTGATGACGATCGGTGCATCGGCTTCCTCCTCGTCCTCGTCCTCGTCGTGGGTGGCGAGGCGGTCCTTGAGGATCGTGTCGAGGTCGGCCTCGACGTCGTCGCTCTCCTCCTCGTCCTCGTCCTCATCGCCGTCCTCGGCGGTACGGACGCGGGGGCGCGGAGGCTCCACCACTTCTTCTTCCTCGGCGTCAACGGTGCCGAGATCGTCGTCGTCGATCTCCCCGGTGAGCTCGTCCTCGTCGAGCACATCGAGATCTTCTTCATCGAGATCTTCGAGGTCCTCTTCGGCGAGCTCCTCTTCAGGAAGTTCCTCGTCCTGGGCGTCGTCGTCGAATTCGGCTTCGATGTCTTCGTCTTCGTCTGTCATGTCAGCCATCCATCGCGATCGTGCAAGACCGCTACCGAATCCTGGTGTCCCGTCTGAGTCCGGGGCATCCTAGAGGGTGGGTCGGGCAACACCACAGCTTCCCGTGGAATTCCCGCGGCCCGTTTCTTCATCGTCGCTGGAGCGATCAACCGGGTCGATCGCACCGGTGGGTCCAGTGCCGTTGCGCCACCGACGACCGGGTCGAGATGCGACGCGCTCGACGCGATCGGTCGCGCTCCCGGGCGCCGCCTCAACGGTCGTCCGGCCGGCGGGGCAGGACGTCCACACTGCGTTGGCGAAGCCACAGATCCGCCAGCACGAGGCAGGTCATCGCCTCGACCAGCGGCACGGCCCGGGGCAGCACGCACGGGTCGTGACGACCCTTCGCCGCCAGCGTGGTGGGCTCCGCAGCGCGGGTCACCGTGGTCTGCGGGGAGGAGATGGTCGCAGTCGGTTTGAACGCCACCCGGAACAGCACCGCCTCGCCGTTGCTGATGCCGCCCTGGACGCCACCGGCGAAGTTGCTCGACGTCGCCACGCCTCCCGGTCGGTCGGCGGCAGGGACGAACGGGTCGTTGTGCTGGCGGCCGGTCAGGCGACTGCCGGCGAAGCCGCTGCCGATCTCGAAGCCCTTGGCGGCGGGCAACGACAACATGGCCCCGGCGAGTTGGGCGTCGAGCTTGTCGAACACCGGCTCGCCCAGACCGGACGGTACGTTGCGGGCGACGCAGGTCACCACGCCGCCGAGGGAGTCGCCGTCGGCCCGGGCCGCCTCGATGGCGTGGACCATGGCCTCGGCGGCCCGCGGATCGGGGCAGCGGGTGGGGGTGGCCTCCACGTCGGCGCGGGTCACGGTGGCCGCGTGCACCTCGGCGTCGATGGTGTGCACCGAGGACACCCAGCCCAACACCTCGATGCCGGCCACCTCGGTCAGCAGGCGGCGGGCGACGGCACCTCCGGCGACGCGCCCGATGGTCTCCCGCGCCGAGGAGCGGCCGCCCCCCCGATGGTCCCGGAAGCCGTACTTGGCGTCGAACGTGTAGTCGGCGTGGCTCGGCCGGTACACGTCGCGCAGGTGGTCGTAGGCGCCGGGGTTCTGATCGGCGTTGTGCACGACGAGGGCGATGGGCGTACCGGTGGTGCGGCCCTCGAACACGCCGGAGAGCAGTTCGGCGGTGTCGGCCTCGTTGCGTTGGGTCACCAGCCGGCTCTGCCCGGGACGGCGACGGTCGAGGTCGGTCTGGATGTCGGCCAGGCTCAGCGGCAGGCGTGGCGGGCACCCGTCGACGACCACCCCGACGGCTGCGCCGTGGGATTCACCGAAGGTCGTGATCCGGAACGTGTGGCCGAACGTGGAGGACATGGGGCCCACAGCGTAGGCGCCGCCGGCGGCCGTACCGAGCAGTACGGCCGCGGCCGGTCCCGATCAGCGGGCGAGGACCACCACCGGGTCCCCGGCACGGGCCCAGTTCCACATGTAGACCGCGTCGGACCGGCGCTGGCGGACGCACCCGGCGCTGCGGAAGAAGCCCAGCTCGCTCTCGGACTGCAGCGGCGTGCCGTCGGCGTAGGTGGGGATGGTGTGGAAGCCGTAGCCCAGCCCGGCCGGGTTGAAGGCCACGAAGTACTCCATGGTGATCCCGTCGTGGCCGGCGTCGGCGTAGCGCTGGAACGCGTACACCTGATAGGTGCCGGGTCCGGGATCGAGGTACTTGCCGGAGATCGGGTAGGTGCGGTCGACGAAGCCGTCGGCCCCGATGAGCCACAGCCGCTGCGAGAGGTTGGCGTACACGATGCGCCGGCCGCCGCCGCTGCCCGCCGGGGGCATCGGGTCGAGGCCCTTGCAGCCGAGCCCGACGTAACCCGGTCCGGCGCCGAGGTTGATGGCATAGGCGCACACGTTCTGCGCGCCGGGCCACAACCACAGGGTGGCCCCGAAGCCGTGCTCGGCGCCGTAGGCCGGGTACAGGCCGGCGACGTCGCTGCGGGTCTCGTTGGCCGGGACGGCTCCGGCGAAGTAGCCGTCGATGTAGAGGTGGATGTCGACCGGGGCGGTCACGTCGGGGTCGAGCGCCCAGCCGGTCACCCTGACGGCGCTGTCACCGACGCGGGCGGTGTCGAGGTTGCCGATGGGTGTCGACGTGAAGTTGATGGACTTGCAGCCGATGCCGGCCCAGGGCGCGCCCGGCCCGGCCCCGATGGCGTAGGCGCACACCACGTGCTCGCCCTCGCTGAGCGGGAACGTCGCCTCGAAGCCGGCCCTGCCACCCGACCATGGGAAGGCGGCGCCCTGATCGGAACGGTCGCGATCGGCGACGACCGCGCCCACGAACACGTTGTCGGCGTACAGGTGCACCGAGATCGGCGCGGCCACGTTGGCGTCGAGCGCCCAGCCGTACACCTGCGCCAGTTCGGTGCCGGGCACTCGTTGCACGACGTCGAAGGCGCCGAAGGGGGCGTCGGTGACGGTGACGGGGACGCAGCCGAGCAGGACGTAGGGCGCGCCTGCGCCGACGTTGATGGCGTAGGCGCAGAAGCGGTGGCTGCCCTCGGCGGTGGGGAAGACGTGGGTGAAGCCGCTGCGCGGTCCGGCGCCGGGCACCGCAGCGGCGACGTCGGGTCGGGAACCGTCCGCCTTCCAGGCGCCGAGGAACTGCCCGTCCCGGTAGAGGTGCACGTCGATCGGGCCGGTCGTGTCGGGGTCGACCGTCCAGCCGGAGATCACGACGCCGTCGGGGCTCTGGTAGACGCTGTCGACGAACCCGAAGGGGTTGCCGCCCGCCGCGGCGGCGGTGCCCGCCAGGCCGAGCGCGCCGACGCCGGCCCCGGTGAGGGTGCCCGCCACCATCAGCACCATGGTGCTGCACGCGGCCAGGAGCCGCCGAACGCCTGATGTCCAACCGCTGACCATGTCGCTCCCGTGCTCCCGTGCCGTTGCGCCCTCAACAGAACGCCGTGCACGCTACCCAGAATCGGGGGAAAACCGCGATCCGTACGATAAGACCACGCAAAGCGCGATTTCGTGCAGGGTCGCGGCGCTGATGGTCCGCCGATCACTCCGTGTAGAACCCGCCGTCCGGATGGAGGATCTCCCCAGTGAAGTAGCTGGATTCGTCCGACGCCAGAAAGACCGCGGTGTTGGCGATCTCGACCGGTTCACCGAAACGGCCCATCGGGATCTGGGCCATGAACGGCACCAGGAACTCCGGCGGTGTCTCCTTGATGGCGGCGGTCATGTTGGTCGACACGTAGCCGGGGCCGATGGCGTTGACCCGGATGCCCCTGGGAGCGAGGACGCGGGCGGCGATCTTGGTGAGCATCCAGACCCCGGCCTTGGACACGTTGTACGGGACCGGCCCGCTGTTCGACTTGGCCATGATCGAGGCGATGGTGATGAGCGAGCCCTGCCGCTCGGCCTCCACCAGGTGCGCGGCGACCGCCTGGACCGCCAGCATGGTGCCGATCAGGTTGACGTCGAGCACCGCCTGCAGTTCCTCGACGGTGAGATCGAGGAAGGGCACCCAGGGGGTGAGGGCGTTGTCGACGCTCTCCATCATCCGTTTGCGCGCGATGTCGGCGTCGCCGCTGCGGTAGGCGCCATGGCTGACCCCGGCCGCGGTGAGCAGCACATCGACCTGACCGAAGCGCTCGAGGGCGAGCGCCACCATGGCGGCGTTGTCGTCCCGGCTGGCGGCATCGAGGGGGTGGAAGACGGCTCGCCCGCCGGCCGCCTCGACCAGGCCGACGGTCTCCCGGGCGGGCGCTTCGAGCAGGTCGGCGACCACCACGCCGGCCGCACCCTCCTCGGCGAAGCGGATGGCGCTGGCCCGGCCGAGGCCGTTGCCGCCCCCGGTCACGATGGCGACCTTCCCGTCGAGTCGAGCGCTCATGAGTTCCCCCTGGTGCTGTGTGCCGCAGTGATGGCGGCACGGTAGCCCGCGGAGCACGGGCGTTCCCCTCTGTTGGCGATGAGGCCGGTGCGCCGCCGCGTCGACGTCTGCGAGGTGAAGTCGCGCGTCCGCCGTGCCGTCCTGGCCGCCTCCGTCCTGTCCCTCGCCGCCTGCGGACCGTTCGGCGGTGGCGGTGACGAAGCGAAGGACACCTCGACCCGACCCGACGCCCCCGAGGAGCAGGCCCGGGTGCCGGTGCCGAGCGGCGGGTCGCTGCCGCACTGGACCTACGAGGGTGAGGAAGGCCCCGAGCTCTGGGGGGAGCTGGCGGAGGACTGGTCGTTGTGCTCGACCGGGGACGAGCAGTCGCCGATCGACATCACCGAAGGCGTGCCCTTCGTGGCCGCCGCGCCGACCACCACCACCATCGCCGAGGAGACGACGACCACCACGGCGAAGAAGGCGGCGCGCACGACGACCACCGAGACGACCGTCCCGCAGGAGACGACGACCACGGAGGCGCCGTTCCCCGGCGCCCCGGCGGAGCAGGTGATCGACTTCCGCTACCACCTGTCCGCCTACACGGTGGTCGACAACGGCCACACGGTGCAGGTCAACCTCGACGACGCCGGTGCGATGGTGATCGACGGGGTGCCGTTCACGCTGGTGCAGTTCCACTTCCACGCGCCGAGCGAGCACCTGCTGGCCGGTGCCGCCTACCCGGTGGAGTACCACCTGGTCCACAAGAGCGAGGCGGGGGAGCTGGCGGTGGTCGGCGTGCTGATCCAACGAGGCGCGGAGAACGAGACGCTCAAGCCGATCTTCGACGAGCTGCCCTCGGCCGGTGAGACGATCGAGGGGGAGGAGCCGATCGACCCGCTCGAGCTGCTGCCGGCGAACCGGACGATGGTCCGCTACAACGGGTCGCTCACCACGCCGCCGTGCACCGAGCACGTGCGTTGGCACCTGATGCTGACCCCGTTGCAGATGTCGAAGCTGCAGGTTGCCCGGTTCATGGCGAAGCACCCCGACAGCCGGCGACCGGTGCAGGAGCAGGGCGACCGGGAGGTCGTGGTCGAGGTCGACGACGTGACCGATGTCGAGGGGGCCGACACGGCGGACGACCACGGCGCCGATGCCGGTGCCTCCCACGATCAGCCGGCGGACGCCTCCCACGACGATCCGGCCGATGCCTCCCACGACCAGCCGGCGGACGCCTCCCACGACGAGCCGGCGACGGCGACGACAGCCGGGCACTGATCGGGTCGGCCCGCGGCCCCCGCCGTACCGCGCACCTCAGCCGGTGCGCAACCCCGCCGGCAGGCCGAGGCGTTCGGAGGGGATCTGGATGAAGAGCGCCTCGGCGGTCGCCAGCTGCGTCGTGCCGTCGGATCCCTCCGCCTCGACGAACAGCTTGCGGCCGTCCCTCGACGCGAGCCGGGCCCGGAACACCACCGGCACATCGAGCGGTACACCGGCGTGGTAGTGGACCGTCAGCCGCCCGGTGTAGGCCATCACGCCGAGGGTGGAGAGCACGAAGCCCGTCAGGTCATCGAAGATCGCCGCCACCACGCCGCCGTGCGAGCGGCCCGGCGCCCCCTCGTACGCCGCCCCGAGCACCAGCTCGGTCTGTACCCACGGGGCCCGGTACCAGACCTCGAGCGGGATGCCGTACGGGTTGGCGCGCCCGGCGAACGGGCGCTCCGGCGACGTGAGCAGCAGCTCACCGTCCGCCGGCAGCGGCTCGAGGTACCGCTGGGCCATCCTCGATGTCTCGCGCACCCGTCGTGGGCCGTGCCGCAGTTCGTCGACCAACTGCTCGACGCGGTCGGCGGCGGCGATCACCGATCCGGTCGGTGCCAGGTGACCGACCAGCGCGTGGTTCAGGGCGCGGATCGCGTCGGCCAGACGCTCCCGAGCGGCGACGTTGTCGGCATCGAGTTCCCCGGTGGGCTCCATGGCGGCGGAGCGTACTGACGGTCTGCCAGTGAGCGGCAACCCGGCAACCGGGCGGCCGCTCACCGCCCGATCAGGTGCGCCTGGTCGTGCGCCCGCGCGGCGCCCGCCGCCCGTCTCCGCCGTCGCGGCGGGGGGGCTCGGCCGCCGCGTCGGCGGCCGGCTCGCGCGCGTCGACCGCGTCGAGCTCGTCGATGGCGGCCAGCGCCGCCTCCATCTGGTAGTCGCCCAGGCGGCGGTAGGCCTCGAACTGGCGATGGTCGAAGAACTGGTCGCCGGTGGACTCGTCGGGGAAGCGCTCCGTCGCCTCGGCGAAGCCCTGGACGTCCCACGGGATGCGGTCGGTCAGGTTCGCCTCGACCACCACCAAGCGCCCCTCGACGGCCTGCCCGTCGTGCCGGCACCGCCCCGGGTACAGCACCCGGCCGATGGCGTACGGCTGGGCGGCGAAGGTCCGGTTCTGCTCGGTGCCCTGCGGGCCGCGCCGCAGCAGCCGCCGACCGGTCACCGCCACGGGCACGGGCACGGGCACCGGGTCGGCCCGCAGCGCGGACAGCTCGATGTCGATCTCGATCCCGAGCTCTTCCCGGGCCAGGCCGATCGCCTCGGCGATGGTGGCGAACGACGACGGCCCGTCGCCCGCCGCGCTGACGCAGTAGATGTCGGTGCAGCCGCGTCGCAGCAGCTCCACCAGCCCGAGGTTCTCCCAGTGCCCACCGTCGGACACGTAGAGGTAGCGATCGGCGAAGCGGAAGCGCCCCAGGGCCTCGCGCACGAAGTACGGCCAGCCCGGCCGGTCCTTCCAGCGGCCGTGGGACCCCTCCACCTCGATCAACCGGCGCACCCACTCCGGGTGGGGCAACCACACCCCGAGCCGGAGGTTCAACACGGCGAACAGCCGGCCCAGCGGTCCCACCCCGAGCTTGCCCATGGCCGGGGACACCGCGGCGCCCGAGATGGCCATCGCCGCCACCATCGTCACGTCGCGCTGGCGGGCCTGGCCGAGCGTCGACTCGAGGTCGGTGGTGGCCACGTACCCGACCTGCGGGCCCCCCACCTCGGTGGCCGAGAACGTGAACGAGACGCAACGCCGGCCCGGCGGCACCCGGCCCGGGTCGGACAGGTTCGCCGCCGCGCACACCACCAGCTGCGGCCCGTCGCCGCCGAGATCGGCGTGCTCGCTGAACCAGATCGGCTCCCGGTAGGGGATCGGGCGGGCGCTGTCCGCCCGCCGCTCCAGCACGTAGGCGTCCTGCAGGCGCTCCTTGTAGAACGGGTACATCGACCAGGCGTGGGCGTCGGCCACGCGCCACAGCCCGACGAGGACGGCGAGCACCCCGAGCCAGCGGATCCAGTCCGGCACCGCCACCCAGCCGAGGCCGAGGCCGGCCAGGTGCCCGAACGGGCCGTTCGCCGCGGCGAGCTGCACCAGGTCCACGAACAGCACCGCCGCCACCAGCGGTACCGCCAGCGCGGCGGCGACGCGGAGCCAGCGCAGCAGCCGGCCGGGTTGGCTGCCCCGGCGTTGCAGGTACGTGCGCAGCGATGCCGCGACGGCCACCGCGAAGCCCAACGCCCCGGGGGTGAGATCCGCCCAGCCGGAGCCGGAGCCGGCCGGCCGGGAGGGCATCCCGGGGACGATCCCGGCCACGGCGCTCACCGCGTGCGGCACCGCCACGGTGGCGGCGGGCAGGACCACCAGCAGGGCGGCGCTCAGCAGGCCGGCACCGCTCAGCGCGCCCAGCACCCGCCCGAGGGGCCAGCGTTCGTCGCGCCGCAGCAGCTGGGCGAGGTACAGGACCAGCGCCAGGCCGCCGAACACGGCCGGCACCGCCACCATCCACGGCTCGATCCGCAGGGGTGGCCTGCCGGTCAACGCCTGGCGGAGCCGTACCTCCGGCGGCCGGTCGAGCTCGATGCGGCCGGTCAGCTCGTCGAGCCCGTCGGCGTCGAGGTCGCCCTCGAGGAGGGCGTCGATGATCGGCTGGTCGACGATGCCGTCGTCGTCGAAGCCGAACGCGGGCTGCGTGCCGATGGCGACCGGATCGGTGCCGTCGCTGTTGTACCGCTCGACGATCGGGGTGTTGTCCACCGCGATGCGGGGCTGGCGGCTGATGCGCAACCGCCCGTCGTCGAGCACGATCACGCCCGATCGGGTGGCGGAGACCGGCAGGGCGACGCGCCGCTCGGTGATCTCCCGGCCCTGCAGGTCGACGACGAGGTCGTCCCACGCCACGTTCAGCTCGCCGACGATGACCGCCTCGCCGGCCCCGGCGCGCTCCGTGAGCTCGTCCACCTGCGAGGCGGTGCGTCGGGCCGCGTCGGCAGGCAGCGTCAGCACCCGCCGGCGCTCCTGGGGTGGCTCGACCGGCCGCACGATCGGTTCCCGTGCCCGCAGCTCGGGGTGCACGGCATCGGCGGACATCGACCAGCCGACCGGTCGCGCCACCGCGAACAGCAGCAGCCAGATGAGGATGAGGTTGACGCCGATGCCGCCGACCAGGCGGGCGAGGCCGGCCAGCAACGTCCGGCGATCCGGCGCCAGGTACGACGAGTTGGACCGCAGCCAGCGCTCCTCGGGCGAGCCGGCCGCGAAGGGGGCGGGCTCATCGGGGCGGGTCGGCTCGGCATCAGCGGCGCGGCGGGCGGTGGCCAGGCCCGTCGCCAGGTAGCAGCCCCCGGACACCGCGGCCAGGTAGCGGGCGCGGCTGAGCACGCCGTGACGGCGCAGCACCTGCAGGGCGCCGAGCGAGAACGACGCGGAGCGCAACCCGCCGCCGGAGCAGCTGATGCCGATGCGGCGCGCCCCAGATGCGGGCGGCTCCCAGGGGTGGGCGCCGCCAGGTGGGCGCAGGAACTGCGGACGCTGCTCGGAGCGGCCGAACAGCGGGCCGCCGATGGGGGGCGGCAGGCGCTGGGGGAGCAGGGTCAACAGGTTGGCCAGCACCAACCCCAGCAGGAGGAAGGTGGTGAACGCGAAGGCGAACTGCCAGTCGGGATCGGCGCCGATGCCCCCGTCGCGCCGGTAGGCGCTGATCCGTCGCTCGTAGAGCACGCTCTGGATGAGGGCGCAGACCCCGGCGATGCCGGCCAGCGACGCGAACAGTGCCGGCCGGCGCCAGAACCCGTCGTGGCGCACACCTTTCGGTTCCACCCCGGCCCGCCAGAAGCAGGCGGTGCCGAACAGGCCGACGATCAGCGGGATGAGCCCGTAGCTGAGATCGAGCAGCAGGCGGGCCCGTCGCACGTCGTCCTCGGACCACGCGCCGAGCAGTTGGCGCACGCGAGCGGCGCGGTGCGCAAGCGGCAGCTCGAGGTAGCCGACCGGCGCGCTCAGCACGACCAGCGCCACGGCGATCGTGCACAGCGCAGCGAGACCGATCCACGCCCGTAGGGCGACCGGGCCCTCGAGGCCGGCGGGCCGGCGCAACGGCGAACGCGGTGGCGGCAGCTCCTCGGCGCCGTCCGGCACGGTCACCGGCGGTCGGCCGCCGCGGCCTGCTCGTCGGCCCGGATGAGGTCGATCACCCGGGCCAACGTATCGAGCCGGGCGGTCTGGTCCGCGCCCTCGGGCTGGACCCGCAGCGTGGTGATGCCGGATCGCCGGTAGGCGGCGATGCGCTCGGCCACCTCGGCGTCGGTGCCGATCAACGTGGTCTGGACGACGAGCTCGTCGGGCACCCGGGCGATGGCCTCGTCCCGCTTGCCGTCGAGCCACAGCCGGGCGACCTCGGCGCAGTCCTCGGCGTAACCGGCCCGGATGAACGCTTCGCGGTAGAAGTTGTGCTGCTTGGAGCCCATGGCGCCGATCGGGAACGCGACGCCGGGCCGGAAGCGGTCGAGCAGCTCGCCTCGGTCCCCGAAGGCGACGCTGCCGCCCGCCTGCAGGTCGAGCGCGGTGAGATCCCGCCCGGCCGCTGCGGCGCCCTCGGCGATCGGGCCGAGCAGCACGTCGGCCGCTTCGGGCACGAAGGAGGTCCCGACCCAGCCGTCGGCCGACGCGCCGGTGTAGCGCAGCGCGGCGGGGCCGAGCGTGGCCAGGTAGATGGGGATGTTCGGGTTGCCGGGCTGAGCCAGGCGCAGCGCCTTGCCCTCGCCGCCGGGGCGGGGCAGCACGTACTGGTGACCGTCGTAGACCAGCTTCTCGCCGGCGAAGGCGAGCCTGACGATGTCGACGTGTTCCCTCAGCCGCTCGAGGGGCCGGGCGAACGGCTGGCCGTTGAGGCCCTCCACCACCTGCGGGCCGCTGGCCCCGAGGCCGAGGATGAAGCGGTCGTCGGACACGGTGGCCATGGTCAGCGCGGTCATCGCCGTCATGGACGGGACACGGGCGGAGATCTGCATGATCCCGCTGCCCAGCAGCACCCGTTCGGTGCGGGCCGCGAGGTAGGCGAGGGGGACGACGGCGTCCTGACCCCACGCCTCGGCGGACCACACCACGTCCACCCCGAGGCGCTCCGCCTCCCGGACGAAGTCGACCTGCTCCTGGAAGTCGTTGCGGCGCCCGGAGGCCGCTCCACCGATGCCGATCGCGATGCGCATGCCGGTCGCCCTTTCGCCGTACGGCGTTGCTCGTAGCCCGCGGGTACCCGGCGCACCGTAGCCGCCGGGACCCGTGCGACACCGGCGCACGCGGTCGGCGCCACCGCGTCGGGGGCGACGGCGGCCACTACTGTGCGCTCGATGACCGCCCGTCCCGCCGCCGGTCCGCCGCCGCTGACGGCGTGGCTGGTGCGCCCCGACGGGGCCCGGATCTGGTACGAGCGGTGGGGGCCGGATGGGTCGGATGGGTCGGAGGGGCCCACCGTCGTGCTGTGCCCGCCCGGTGGGCGCAACGCCGAGTACTGGTCGCCGGCGCTGCTCGTCGCGCTGGCCGAGCGCGGGGGCGTGGTGCGCTTCGACTGGCGGGGGCAGGGCCGCAGCAGCTGGGACCGGGCGGCCGGCGACGCCGAGGTGCTCGTGGACGATCTGCTGGCGCTGTGCGACGAGCTCGGCGCAGCGTCACCGGCCGGACCGCCGCTCGAACTGGTCGGGGTCGGGCTCGGCGGGTGGGTCGCGCTGCGGGCCGCGCAGCGGCAGGGCCGGGCCCGCAGACCGATCGGTGGGGTGAGCGTCATCGGGACATCGGGCTGGTACGCCGATCCCCGCCATCGGGGCCCGACGGAGCCGACGGTGGTGGCGTTGGTGCTCCGCCGCCGCAGCGCCCCGACCTCGGATCTCGTCCGTCTGATCGGTCGCGAGCTGCGGGCCGAACGCTCGCCCGCCGAGGTGGCCGAGCTCGATGCCTCCGCCGAGGTCCGCGCCGCCCATCGCTCCGAGGTGCAGCGGTGGTTCGAGCACGGCTTCAACCCCGATGATGACCACCGCGTCGCGTGGCTCGCCGCCGGCCCGCTGGCCACCGACGCGCCACCGGGGTTCACGGTGCGGGTGCTGCACGGCGCCGACGACCCCGTCGTGCCGTCGGCCCACGGCCATCGCCTCGCCGCCTCGCTGGGCGTTGGCTGTACCGAGGTGGCGGGCGCAGGCCATCACGTCGGCCCGGCGATGGAGGCGGCGCTGCTCGCCTCGCTGCGCCTGCCGCGGACGCCTCGGGTGCAACCCGCCGCCGTCGTCGGTCCATCCGCGGGCGGACCGGCGACTGCTGAGTAGCCTGTCGTCGCTATGTCCTCCATCGCCGTGCAGCTCGGCCTGGTGGTGTTGCTGGTCCTGTTGAACGCGGTGTTCGCCGCGAGCGAGATGGCGTTGCTCTCCCTGGGTGAAGCCAGGGTGGCCCGGCTTGCCGGTCGGGGCCGGGCCGGGCGCGCCCTCGCCCAGTTGACCAGCGACCCGAACCGTTTCCTGGCCACGATCCAGGTGGGCATCACCGCCGCGGGGTTCCTGGCTTCGGCCACCGCAGCGGTGTCGCTGGCCGAGCCGCTCACCGGGCCGCTCGGCTTCCTGGGCGGTGCGGCTCGTCCGGCGGCGATCGTCCTCGTCACCCTGGTGCTGACCTACTTCACCCTGGTCGTCGGCGAGCTGGCGCCCAAGCGGGTGGCGCTGCAGCGCTCGGAGTCGCTGGCGTTGCTCACCGCCCGCCCGCTGGCCGCCATGTTCTCGTGGTTCCGGCCGGTGGTGTGGCTGTTGGGGGTGAGCACCGACCTGGTGGTGCGGCTGTGCGGCGGAGACCCGAGCCGGGCCCGCCAGGAGGTGACCGAGGAGGACCTTCGGGACCTCGTGTCGTCCGCTCCGCTCAGCGACGACCAACGCGAGCTGCTGGCCGGGGCGCTCGAGGTGTCGGAGCGGTCGCTGCGCCAGATCGTCCGCCCCCGGCGCGAGGTCTTCTCCATACCGAGAGGTACGGACGCAGGGGAGGCGCTGACCCAGCTGGCCGAGCAGCGCCGATCGCGGGCCCCGATCGTGGACCAGGATCTCGACCGCACCGTCGGTGTGGTGCACCTGCGTGATCTCGTCGGGTTCCGCGGGGTGGTGGAACAGGTCGCCCGGCCGGTGCTGGCGCTGCCGGAGACGCTCGACGTGCTGTCCTCGTTGCGGCAGATGCGCCTCGCCGGCGAGCAGCTCGCCCTCGTCATCGACGAGCACGGCGGGGTGGAGGGCATCGTCACCTTGGAGGACGTGCTCGAGGAGATCGTCGGCGAGATCTACGACGAGGCGGACCGCGACCTCATCGCCGTGCAACACAACGACGACGGGTCGGTCGAGCTGAGCGGCGCGTTCCCGGTGCACGATCTGCACGAGCTCGGCGTCGAGCTGCCCGCCGGGAGCTATGCCACCGTGGCCGGCCTGCTCATGGAGCAGCTGGGCCGGGTGCCGGTGGCGGGCGACAGCGTGACCCTCGACGGTTGGTCGGTGCAGGTCCTCGCCGTCGACGGTCACGCGGTCACGAAGGTGCGCATCTGGCGCAACGCGGCCGACGACGATGACGACCCGGCCGGAGAACGCTGACCCCCGTCACCGGGCTCACCGGGGCGGCAGTGAGCCCAGCACCTCGGCCCACACCCGTTCGACCTCGGCCGCGAGCCGGGTCTCGTCGCCGCTGTTGTCGATGACCCATCGGGCCACCGCCCGCCGCTCGGCGTCGGAGACCTGCGACGCGATCCGGGCCCGGGCGTCGGCCTCGGCCATGCCGCGCTGGGCGATGAGGCGCTGGACGCGGAGCTCGACGGGGGTCTCGACCACGATCACCTGCTGGTAGCCGTCGCCGGGTGTCCCGCCGTCCGCCCAGCGGCCCAGGATCGCGCTCTCGACCAGCACGGCCTGGTCGAACAGCACGATGTCGTCGGGTCCGGCCCGTTCGACCTCGGCGGCGAGGACGCGGTTGATGGCCGGGTGCGAGATGGCGTTGAGGTCGGCCAGGGCGTCGGGGTGGCCGAACACCTGCGAGGCGAGGGCGGCGCGGTCGAGGGCGCCGTCGCGCACGATGGACGGGCCGAAGCGGGCGACGAGCGCGGCGTGGGCCGGCCCGCCGACCTCGGCGACCTCGCGGCCGATGCGGTCGACGTCGACGACGATGGCGCCGAGCCGGCCGAAGTGGGCCGACGCGGTGGACTTGCCGGAGCCGATGCCGCCGGTGAGGGCGAGGACGTGCCGGGCGCTCATGCCGGCGCTCCGCCGGCGCGCTTGGGGACGACGGCGGGCTCGGGTTCCGCGAACGGTGCGGTGACCCCGTCGGGGAGGGGCACGGCGAAGGCGTTGAGCACGCAGGACACGAGGCAGTAATAGCCGATGAGGTTCACCAGTTCGACGACCTGGTCGAGCCCGAGGAGGGTGACGGCCCGCTGGAACAGGACCTCGGGGATGCGGTGGCCGGGTCCCAGCAGCTCGACGGCCAGCGCGTAGACCACCAGATCGGCCTCCTCGCGCGGTTGGGGTTCGTCACCGTTGCGGATCGCCTCGATGATGTCGGCCTCGAGGCCGGCCTGGGCGGCGAGCCGGGCGTGGGCGAACCACTCGAACTGGGCGGAGAACTCCTTGGCCACGCAGAGGATGGCGAGCTCGGCGAGGCGCTTGGGCAGGGTCAACTCGAAGCGCATCGCCTCGCCGACGGCCTGGATGCGGCCCCCGATGTGGGGGGCGTGGACCCACGCGTTGAACGGCCCGGCCAGGCTGCCGTCGGACTTGACCAGCCCCAGCGAGCTCGTGGCCCGCTTGCCGCCGGCGATGGCGTCGTAGACGCGCTGCTGTTCGGCATCGAGCGAGCCCGGTGCATGCGCGGGAAGGCGTGACATGGCCGGCAAACCTATCGTGCTCCGCCCGCACCCCGCCGAGGGGGCCTCGGTGGGGCCCCGCTTGGCGGAGGAGGATGGGGTTGGGGCCCCATCCGGGCCAACTCCTACTGTGCGATGACGCCGCCGTCGATGACGAACTCGGCGCCGGTGGCGTAGCTGCTGTCGTCGGAGGCGAGGAACAGGGCGACGGAGGCGATCTCCTCGGGCTTGGCCATCCGGCCCGACAGCGGCACGGTGCGCTGCATGCGCTCGAAGCGATCCTCTTCGCCGCCGGTGACCTCGGTCATCATGTCGGTGTCGATGAGGCCGGGGTGGATGGAGTTGACCCGGATGTTGAACCGGCCGAGGTCGAGCGCGGCGGCCTTGGTCATGCCCCGCACCGCCCACTTCGAGGCGCCGTAGGCGAACGAGACCGGGGTGCCGAGCATGCCGGCGATCGAGGAGATGTTGACGATCGAGCCCCGCTTCGCCTCGATCATGACCGGCGCGACGGCCTGCATGCCAAGGAACACGCCCACCTGGTTGACGTCGACGACGAAGCGGTACTCCTCGAGGGTGGTGTTGCGCAGGGTCCCCTTGCGGTAGATGCCGGCGTTGTTGACGAGGATGTCGATGGTGCCGTAGGCCGCCTTGGCGGCGTCGACGACCGCAGCCCAGTCGGCCTCGCTGGTGACGTCGTGGCGCACGAAGGTGCCGCCGATGTCGGCTGCGACGCGCTGGCCCTGTTCGGCGAGCACGTCGGTGACCACGACCTTGGCGCCCTCCGACGCGAACAGCCGCGCCTCTCGTTCGCCCTGGCCCCGTGCCGCGCCGGTGATGATGGCCACCCGTCCGTCGAGCTTGCCCATGGTGTCTTCCCCCTGCTGGTTCGCCGTGCCGGCCCTGGTGCCCGACGGCGCGTTCGGAGCGGGACAGTAGCGAGGCCGCTGGTCAGATCCCGAACGACGCCGCCTTGACGGCGGCGATGTCGGTCTCCACCCCCTGGTAGCGCACGTCGGCGTGCGCCTGACGTCCGAAGGCGAACAGGATGAGCTCGCCGGGGTTCCCCTCGACGGTGACGGTGCGTTCGCCGGTCTTGCGTGCCAGCACGGTGCCGTCGGGCCGGCGCAGCTCGAGGCCGAAGGGGCTGCGGCGGATCAGCATCTTGAGCCGCTTGGCGGCCCGGCTGAGCGCCTCGTCCTCGGCGGGATCGAGCCGGCGGGGGATCCAGCCCGGTGCGGCGCGGCGGACATCCTCGTGGTGGACGAAGAACTCGACGGTGTTGGCCGCTTCGTCGATGGGGCCGATGCTGATCGGCGACCAGGCCGGCGGCCCGCTGCGCACCATACCGACGAGTTCGGTCCACGGCTTGTCGGCCAGGCGCCGTTGCACCGCGTCGGTGTGGCGCTGCAGGGGGCCGAGGCCGACCACCACGCCGAGCGCTGCGTCGGGCCGACGCTCGCGCAGCACGAGGTGTGCGGCGAGCTGCCTGGTCGTCCACTCGCCGCACAGCGTCGGGGCGTCGGGGCCGACCTCGTCGAACAGCTCGCACAACCACTGTCGTTCCCGGCGGGCCCAGTTCGTCATGATTCGAGGTTATGGACCGTTCCGATGCAAACGGGAGCGACGTGCTTCGGGCGTGCCTGCGGCGAGCCGATCAGGGTGTCGCCGTGAAGCGGATCGGCAGGCTGGTCGGGCCCTGGATGCCGATGGGCGGTCGCCAGGTCACGTCGCCGTCGAGCGCCAGGTCGGGTAGGCGGCGGGCGAGGACGGCGAGCGCCTCGGACAGTTCGGCGCGGGCCAGGTTGGCGCCGAGGCAGTAGTGGGTGCCGCCGCCGAAGGTGAGATGCGACCGTTCGCCGGTGCGGGTGATGTCGAAGCGCAGCGGCTCGATGAAGTGGCGAGGGTCGCGGTTGGCGGCGGCGAACGAAGGGATGATCATCGTACCGGCAGGTATGGTGGCGTCGGCCAGTTCGATGTCGGTGGTGGCGATGCGCAGGGTGGAGCGGATCGCACCGTTGAAGCGCAGCGCCTCGTCGGCGGCGCCGGCGGCGAGCTCGGGCCGTGCCGCGAGCAACGCCCATTGCTCGGGGTGCTGCGCCAACAGCCACACGGCGATGGCGAGCTGGTTGCGGGTGGTGTCCGTACCGGCGAGCATGATGGTCTGGGCCATGACGACCAGCTCGGCGTGGGTGAGCCGGTCCCCGGCCTCCTCTGCGGCGATGAGATCGGAGAGCAGGTCTGGCTGCGGGTCCCGCCGGCGCTGCTCGATGAGCGCCTCCATGTAGAGGTCCATCTCGTCCTGGGCGGCGAGGATGGCGGGCAGGTCGTTGCGCAAGTTGAAGCCGAGCGACTTCAGGATGTCCTCGGCCCAGCGATCGAACCGATCGAGGTCCTCCGGTGGTGCGCCGAGCAGCGCGCAGACGATCGGGATGGGGTAGGGCGCCGAGATGTCGGCGACGAAGTCCGCCCGGCCGAGCGGGGTGACCGGGTCCAGCAGCGCATCGATGGTGCGGCGCATCAGCGGACGGAGCCGGTCGGTCGCCCGCGGGGTGAACGCCTTGGACACCAGCTTGCGCAGGCGGGTGTGCTCGTCGCCCTCGATGGTGAGCAGGGACTGGCCGCGGCGGGCCAGGAACCGTTCGTCGGTGATCTGCTGCAGGTCCTGGAGCCGTTGGATGCCCTGGTGCAGGCGGGGGTCGCGCAGCGCCGCCTGGCAGTCCTCGTAGCGCAGGACGATCACGCCGAAGGGGCTGCGGGCGAGGCGGCTGCGCAGGGACAGCTCGTGGATCGCCCTGAACGGGTCGGCCACGAAGGCGGGGTCGAACGCGTCGAGGGTGGGAAGGTCGAGCGCATCGATCGGGGTCGCCACGGGATCACGCTACCGACGGCGCCGAGTGCTGGGGCCAGGCGGAGGGCGATCTGATCGGGTGCGGGTGCGGGTGCGGGTGCGGGTGCGGGTCGGACGGTCGGTTGGTCGTGTCTTTCGGATGGCTGCTGGTCGGGGCCGGGGTCGGGGCCGGCAGGGGTGGCCGGGCCACCCCGGGGCCGGCTCAGGCGGCGAAGCGCTCGGCGGCCTCGGGAGTGGCGATGGCGACCAGGAACTCGAGCTCGCTGGCCCGGCGGCGGTAGGCGACAGCCAGGGGGCCCGGGGCGCTCAGGGCCCAGCGACGCATGCGCTCGGCACGGGCGCTCAGCTCGGCGATCTTGCGGGTGGTCTCCATCGTCTCCATGGTCTTGGTGCTCCTTCGCTCGGTGGGGTGTGTCCGGTTCGGTTCCGCCGGGGCGGTGCCGCTCGGTGTGTCCTCATCGTGCGGGACGAAGGGACTTCGCGGATCGGGGATGGCCCCTATTAGGGTCGGCGACGTACCGGGGGCCACCCGACGGGTGGGGGACAGGGGAGTGCGCATGCGGGTGATGACGACGGGACTTCGGTTCCCGGAGGGGCCGATCGCTCTTCCGAACGGCGACGTGCTGCTGGTGGAGATCGCACGCGGCACCCTCACCCGATGCCGGCCCGACGGGTCCACCGACGTGGTGGCCGAGACCGGCGGTGGCCCGAACGGCGCCGCGCTCGGGCCCGACGGCAAGGTGTACATCTGCAACAACGGCGGGTTCGAGTGGCACGAGCGCGGCGGCCTGCTGCTGCCCGGCTTCCAGCCCGCCTCCTACGTCGGCGGTTCGATCCAGCGGGTCGACGTGGAGACCGGCGCAGTGGAGACGCTCTACACCCACTGCGGCGACCGGCAGCTGCGCGGGCCCAACGACATCGTCTTCGACCGCCACGGCGGGTTCTACTTCACCGACCTCGGCAAGGGCCGCGATCACGACATGGACCGCGGGGCGATCTACTACGCGTCGACCGACGGATCGTCGATCACCCAGGTCGCTGCGCCGTTGCTCACCCCGAACGGCATCGGCCTGTCGCCCGAGGAGGACCGGCTCTACTACGCCGAGACCGCCACCGGGCGGGTCTGGTACTGGGAGCTGGACGCCCCCGGCGTGCTTCGGATCACCGGGCCGCAGGTGTCCTCGACGTCGGTGGCCGCGACCCTGCTGGCCAACGTCGGCGGCATCGCCCGGCTCGACTCGCTCGCGGTGGACAGCGAGGGCAACGTCTGCGTGGCGACGCTGATGGTCGGCTCGATCACCGCCATCGCCCCCGACGGCTCGATCCGGGCCGTCGTGCCGGTGCCGGGAGGCGACTTCATGGTGACCAACATCTGCTTCGGCGGGCCCGACCTGACGACGGCGTACATCACGGCGTCGGGCAAGGGCACGCTCTACGCCCACGAGTGGCACTGCCCCGGTCTGAAACTCAACTTCGGAGGATGGTCCTGATGGCGAACGTCGAACTGTCGAGCCCTGCCCCGCAGGTCACCCAGATCACGCTCAACCGGCCCGACAAGCTCAACGCCCTGACCTACGACCTGGTGCGCGAGCTGCACGAGGCGCTGCAGCAGATCGATGCCGACCAGGACTGTCGAGCGGTCATCCTCACCGGCGCCGGTCGAGGCTTCTGCGCGGGCCTCGACCTCGGCGGGTTCGGCACCATCCCGGGCACCGAGAACCTGGGCACGCCGCAGCAGGGCATGGCCGTGCAGCAGTTCATCGCCACGCTGGTGCCGCGGTTGCGGGACCTGCGCCAGCCGGTGATCTCCGCCATCAACGGGCCGTGCGCCGGCGGCGGGTTCGCCCTGGCGCTGGCGTCGGACATCCGCGTGTGCTCCACGGCGGCGAAGTTCGGCACCGCCTTCGTGCGGCTGGGCCTGTCGGGCTGTGACATCGGGGTGTCGTGGATGCTGCCGCGGCTGATCGGAGCGTCGCGGGCGTGGGAGCTGCTGCTGACCGGTCGGGTGTTCGACGCGGCAGAGGCTGACAAGTTGGGGTTGGTCACCGAGTGCGTGCCGCCCGAGGCGTTGATGGACACCGCGCTGACCATGGCCGAGCGGATCAAGGCGAACTCACCGTTCGGGGTGTGGATGACCAAGGAGGTCATGTGGTCGAACCTGGAGACGGGTTCGCTGCAGTCGGGCATCGACCTCGAGAACCGCACCCAGCTCCTGGCGTCGCACACCCAGGACTGCCGCCGTACGATGACCAGCGTCTTCAGCCCCGAACCCCGGGTCTACGAGAACCGCTGACCCGTCGATCGCCGCCGGTCCCGCGCCGGCGCCGCGCCGGCTTCCGCCTCCGGCTCCCCGGTTTCATCACCCGCTCTGGCCAGCCGCTCCGGCCCCGGTTTCGTCGTAACGCAACGTCACTCGTGGGGCCCACTCCGTCCACCCGCCCGGGCGAATCGATATCGATTCGCCCGGGGAACGTGCAGGTCGGAGCGCGTGCTGGTCGCCCCTCCGCTGTTCGGGTGCTCTGCCCTGGATCCGGGGTCAACGGGCGGATTTGTAAGGGGTTTCGTCGTGCAACTGTGTGAGTTGTCGACGTAGGGCGGCGCGTCGGCGACGGTGCGTCGATGGTTGGGCCGTCTTGCCGGGGGTCCGTCGCGCGAATCCGCCCGTTGGGCCGGCAGCGAACGAGGCCGGGGTACCGGTGGGAAGCAGCGACCGCGAAGGCGTCATCGCCGTCATCGCCGTCATCGCTGTCGCCTGGTCGGCCCGCAGTCCGTCGGATCGTTCGGCGCGGCCCACCGGTGCCTGGTCGGGCCTCCGTCTGCCGCGCGCTGGTCGCCGCACGCCCGGCGTCCGCCGGCTCTGTCGCACGTCGGCTCCGCCGCCCGCTGTCCGCCATCGCCGGCTGCGCGGCGCGGCTGTTCGGCGCGATTCGTCGTCCGCGAGCGACGTCGGGTGCGGGCCAGCGGGCCATGCACGGCCCACCGAGCGCGCTGTGCCAGGCTCTCACGTCGTGGCGGAACGGCCGGGTCTCCTCAAGTCGAGCGCGGTGATCAGCGCCGGGGTGCTGCTGTCGCGCCTGACGGGTCTGCTGCGCACCATCGTGCTGATCGACCTGCTCGGCAACAGCCCGCTCGGCGACGCCTACAACTTCGCCAACAACGTCCCGAACCTGGTCTACGAGCTGCTCGCCGGCGGGGTGCTGTCCGCCGTGCTGCTCCCGTTGTTCGTCGATCTGCTGCGCAGCGACGACCACGACGGCACCTCCGCGCTGGTGTCGGTCGCCGTCGGTGCGCTGGGCGCCATCACGCTGGCCGGCGTGCTGGCTGCGCCGGCCCTGGCGTGGGCCATCGCCGCGCTGGGCGGGGGAGGAGGTGACCAGGCGGCCGAGCGCGCCGCGACCACGGTGCTGCTGCGCTGGTTCATCCCGCAGGTGTTCTTCTACGGCCTGATCACGGTGGTGACGGCGCTGTTGCAGGCTCGGCGCCGCTTCGCCGCGGCTGCCTTCGCGCCTGCGTTGAACAACGTCGTGGTGATCGGCACGTTCCTGGCGGTGAGCCGGGCGAGCAGCCTGGACCTCACGTCGGCTCCGCTCACCGCGGTGCTCGGCGAGCCCCGCACGCTGGCGCTGCTCGGTGCCGGCACCACGTTGGGCGTGGCGGTGAGCGCCATGGGCCTGGTGCCGTCGTTGGCGCGGGCCGGGGTGGCGCTGCGGCCCAACTTCGATCGGCGCGACCCGGCGATCGCCCGCCTCGCGGTCGCCGCCCGCGGCGCGCTTGGCTTCGTGCTGGTCAGCCAGGTCGGGGTCACCGTCACCTCGTCGCTGGCCAAGCGGTACCGGCCGAGCGAGGGGGACTTCTCGGCCTGGAACTACGCCAACCTGCTGTTCTTCGTGGTGTACGGCCTGCTGGTGGTGTCCATCACCACGGCGCTGGGCCCGGAGCTGGCCCAGTCGGCCCAGACCGGCGACGAGGGTGGCGTGCGGCGCGAGTGGTTGCGGGGTCTTCGCCTCATCGTGCTGTTGATGGCGCCGGCCTCGGCCGGGCTGGGTGTGATGGCGCTGCCGCTGATGCGGATCCTGCCGTTCAGGGAGGACGCCGCGGCAACCACGGCGGTCATCTTCCGGCTGTTCTGCTTCGGCCTGCTGCCCTTCTCGGTGATCCAGTACGTGGTGCGGGCGTACTACGCGCTGTCCGAGCGGCGGGAGCCGTTCCGCCTCGCCGTGGTGCAGAACGGCGTCGTCGTCGGTCTGGGCCTGCTCGTCACGCCGCTGTTCGCCATCAACGGGCTTTCCGTCGTCTACATCGTCGGGTATGCAGTGACCGCGGTGCTGGCCTTCTCCCGCTTCGCCCATCGCCTCGGCCGCCTGCGCTACTCCGAGGTGACCATGCTGCCCCGTATGGTGGGGGCGGCGTTGGCGATGGCGACGGTGGTCGCTGCGGTCCAGGCGTTGCTCCACTGGGGCGATCGCAGCGTCGCGCCGCTCCTCACGCTGGTGGCGGGCACGGTGGTCGGCGCGGCGACCTACCCGGCGTTCCTGTGGGCGCTGCGGGCCGACGACGACCTTCGGGCGCTCGCCGCCATCGCCCGGCGCCTCGCCCAACGCCCCGCCCGCTAGGCGCCGCCCCGCCGGCGCCACGACCAGGCCGAGCGGGCCGAGCGGGCCGGCCCGCGCCGGGTTGCTCGGCCAGGTGCAGGCGTCAGCTCGATGCGTCCTCGGACCGATCCTCGCCGGCCGGCTCGCCCGGCGAGTCGTCCCCCGGCGAGTCGTCCCCCGGGGCGTCGCCGGACGGGGCACCGCCGGACGGAGCACCGCCGGGCAGGTGACGGGCGAGGAAGTCCTCGGTGCGGGTCCACGCCAACTCGGCGGCCCCGCGGTCGTGGGCGAGCTCCCGGTCGGCCTCGAAGAACCAGTGGGACGTACCCGGGTAGCGGTGGAACTCCACCGGCCGGCCGACGAGGTGCAGGTGGGCCTCCAGCTCGACCACCTCGTCGTCGCTCACCAGCGCGTCGAACTCGGCGAAATGACCCTGGAACGCACAGTGCGCGCCGGCCAGGTCGATGCTCTGCGTCCCGTAGAACGCGACGGTGGCGGCGACCTCGTGGGGGGAACGAGCGGCGAGCCACATCGCCCACGACGCGCCCATCGAGAACCCGATCACGCCGATCGGTGCCGCCGGGTCGTCGGTGACCGATCGCAGCGCCCGGGCGCTGGAGAGGACCAGCGCCGCGGCCCGGTTGACGTCGAGGCGGGCCAGCGCGGCCTCGGCCTCATCGGGCGTGGCCGGCAGCGGGGCCCCGGCGTACAGATCGGGAGCGAGCGCCACGTAGCCGGCCTCCGACAGCCGGTCACAGAAGCGGCGGAAGAACGGCGTGAGGCCCCACCAGGAGTGCAGCACCAGCACCCCGCGTCGATCGGTGGCCTCGAGCGGCTTGATCAGGTAGCCGGAACCCGCACTGTCGGACACGACCCCCGACGCTACCCGCCGCGATAGGGTCCGCCGGATGGGTGTGCAACTGGCCAAGAACGCCATCGATCTGGGGATCGTGATCCGTGACAGCGAGGCGTCGCTGAAGTTCTATCGCGACACGCTCGGCTTCGAGCACGTGGCGGACATCCCGATGCCGCTGGGCGGGGGCGGCACCATGCACCGTCTCAACTGCGGCGACACGCTGGTGAAGCTGGTGAAGTTCGACAACGTGCCGGAGGCGGCCAACCCGCCGGGCGGCATCGCCGCGGCCTCGGGGTACCGCTACTTCACGATGATCGTGTCCAACCTGCACGAGATCATGCAGGCCTGCGAGGACGCCGGGTACAAGGTCGCGGTCAAGGTGCGCGAGGCGCGGCCCGGCGTCACCATCGGCATGGTCGAGGACCCCGACGGCAACTGGGTCGAGTTCGTGCAGAACGGCTGACGCGCCGGCGTGGACATCCCCCCGTTCCACGTCCTCGAGGTCGTGCGCGCCGCGCAGGCGCTCGAGGCCACCGGCCGGCGCGTGCTGCACCTCGAGGTCGGCCAGCCCTCCACGCCGGCGCCGGCGCTCGCCCGCCAGGCGGCGGCGGACGTGCTGCAGCGCGACCTGCTCGGCTACACCACCGCCAACGGCATCGAGGCGCTGCGCCGGCGCATCGCCCGTCACTACGGCGAGCGGCACGACGTCGATGTCGATCCGGGCCGCATCGTGCTCACCGCCGGCGCGTCCGGAGGGTTCGTGCTGGCCTTCCTCGCCGCGTTCGAGCACGGCGAACGGGTGGCGGTGACCGAGCCCGGCTACCCGTGCTATCGCAACACCCTGCTCGCCTTCGACCGCGTCCCGGTGGGGGTGCCGGTGGGATCCGAGACCCGCTTCCAGCCGACGCCGGCGCTGCTCGACGCGGTGGCCGCCGGCCGCGGCGACCGGCTGGCGGGCCTGGTGGTGGCCTCCCCCTCGAACCCGACGGGGTCGGCGCTGCGGGCCGACGAGCTGGCCGCCCTGGCCGGTTGGTGCTCGCAGCGCAGCGTGCGGCTGGTGGCCGACGAGATCTATCACGGCATCGCCTTCGGGTCGGCGCCGCCCACCGCGCTGTCGGTCAGCGACGAGGCCATCGTGTTGAACAGCTTCTCGAAGTACTTCTCGATGACCGGCTGGCGGCTCGGGTGGATGGTGGTGCCGCCCGCGTTGGTCGGTCCGGTGGATCGCCTGGCGGCCAACCTGTTCATCTGCCCTTCGGTGTTGTCCCAGCACGCCGCGCTGGCCGCGTTCGAGGCGACCGACGAGCTCGAAGGCCACGTGCACCGCTATGCCGAGAACCGCCGCATCGTGCTCGACGGTCTGGCCGCAGCGGGCATCACCGAGGTGGCTCCGGCGGACGGGGCGTTCTACGCCTACGCGGATGTGCACCACCTCGGCGCGACCAGCACCGAGCTGTGCCGGCGCTGGCTGGACGAGCTGGGGGTGGCCGCCACGCCCGGCATCGACTTCGACCCGGTGCGGGGGGAGCGGTTCGTGCGGTTCTGCTACGCCGGGGCGGCGGAGGACCTGCGGGAGGCGATGGGGCTGCTGCGCAGCTGGGTGGCCGAAAACCAGTTCAGGAGCCCCGCACCGGGCTCCTGAACCAGAGGGAGAAGTTGGCACGGAGGCGTGGGTTCCCCGCCGTGCAGGTCAGACGATAGGGCGCCGGGATCCGTGCGCGCAGTAGGTCGATCAGCACACCTCGTGGCGGATGTGCGGGATCACCGACCGTCGATGGAGAGGTGCCACGGCTCCCCGCCCTCGCCCCAGACGAACCCTGGACCGAGGCGTCTGCGGTCCCCGAGG
Organism: Acidimicrobiales bacterium; assembly: GCA_020846295.1. Classification (GTDB taxonomy): domain Bacteria; phylum Actinomycetota; class Acidimicrobiia; order Acidimicrobiales; family CAIXPF01; genus CAIXPF01. Next base: position 5,743 of record JADLEF010000207.1, on the reverse strand, counting down.
TTGTACAGCCCGTAGCGGTGGGCGTTGGCCGACCGCCACGACGTGACCGGCGCGGTGGCGTAGCCCTCGAGGTCGCCCACGTCGATCGCGATGCCGAGCTGGTGCCGCGAGTACCCGGGGCGGGCGACCTGGTTGCCACCCACGAACGGCCAATGTCCCGAGCGCCACTCGTAGATGCATCCCCGGTTGGCCGCGAAGCCGAACTGGGCGCAGATCCTGGAGCGGATGGACACCTGGTCGCTGTAGCTGCGGTGGCTCGAGTTGATGCAGATGCCGAGGTTGATCGACGCGGCGTCGCTCAGCATCGCTTGCACCCGATCGGCGATCGCGCTGTGCACCGGCCACTCGGCGCCGCACGCGTCGTGGACCATGCTCAGCGGCGGGTCGACCCGGCGGCCACCGGTGATGCCCAGCATGCGGATGACCAGCCCACCGATGGCGTGCGGGTTGCCCTCCCGGTAGATCGCCTCGCGTCGATACCCGGGCACCCAGATCCGTGCCGACGATTCCGGCGGGTCGACGCCGGTGGCCGGCACCGAGAGCAGTTCGTCGGTGCCGTCACCGTCGAGATCGGCGGCCACGACGTTCCACGCGCCGTCCGCCAGCGTACCAATCGGTACGGCGGGGGAGGGCCACGGCTCCCACAGCCAGCCGCTGCTGTCGTTGTTCCACCCGCCGGGCCCGCCGCCTCGGGCGTCGAGCTCGACGAGGTCGGACCGCTTGTCGCCGTTGAAGTCGCCCACCACCGCCTCGGCCACCACCGCAGGCGGCACCGGTTCGGCGGTGAAGCGTCGGCTCTCGTGCCCGTCGAGCTGCACGTTGCCGTTCTCGCCCCCGACCAACAGGTCCAACGCGCCGTCGCCGTCCCACTGGCCCGGGGGCAACACCAGGCCGGTGCCGATGTTGAACGGCGCGGCGGAGATCTGGTCGCCGCCCCACCACATCGCCCCGTCCCCTCCGGCCGGGTCGTACCACAGCACGTCGCCCACGTCGTCGCCGTCGAAGTCGCCGACCTGTGGTTGCAGCTGGCCCAGCGCACCGAAGCGCTCCCGCTCGAAGCCGCTCCCGCCACGCGAGCGGTCCAGGGCGTCGATGCCCACCGGCCCGTGCCACAGCACGTCGTCGCGGCCGTCGCCGTCGATGTCGACCACGTGGGCGCGGGTGCCCGGTGGCGGTGCGCTGACCTCCTGCGAGCGCCACGTGCGCCCGCTGCCGGTGCGCCGCCACAGCTGTGCGTTCGCCGACGTCCCCGAGCGGGCCCACCACAGCAGCTCGTCGGTGCCGTCGTCGTCCACGTCGAGCGCGACCACTGCGTCGGCCCCGCCGCTGTCGACGCCCACGTCGTCGGTGCCGCCGTCGGCCCGCCCGAACGACACCGTGGCGCCGGTCCCGCCGGGGCCGACGCGCACGACGTCCTCCCGTCCGTCGCCGTCGAGGCGGCCGACGGCGACCCACGGCGCCTGAGGCGCCGGTACGGGGAGCTGCAAGGGCGCCGCGGCCGCCATCACCGGCCCGGTGAGGGGGACCACGAACGCGAGAAGGGCCGAGGCCGCCGCAGCGGCCCCGGCCCGTCGAAGCACTGTCACCCTCAGAGTTTGCCGTCCGCCGCAGCGACGTTGACCGACGACACCACCGCCCGCAACGAAGCCGTCACAATCGAGGGGTTGACCCCGCAGCCCCAGGAGCGCTCGCCGTCGACGCCGGTCTCGAGCTCGATGTAGGCCGCGGCGGACGAATCCGACGACGCCTCGATGGCGTGCTCGTGGTAGGCGGTGAGCTTCACGTCCATGCCGAGATCGCCTCGCAGCGCGGACACGAAGGCGTCGATCGGGCCGTTGCCCACCGCAGTGATCTGCCGCTCCACGCCGTGGTGGCGGACCGTCGCGGTCAGCTCCGTCTTCTCGCTCTCGGCCGTGTCGGTGCTGTAGCGGTGCGACACCAGCTCGAGCGGGGTGGTCGGCGTGAAGTAGCGGGCGTCGAACGCACGGTAGATCTCGTAGGAGGTGATCTCCTCGGAGGTCTCATCGGTGATGCCCTGGATCACGTTGGTGAACTCGACCTGCATGGGCCGCGGCAGGTCCAGGTGGTACTCGTGGTCGAGGATGTAGCTCACGCCGCCCTTGCCGGACTGCGAGTTCACCCGGATGACCGCCTCGTAGGAACGACCCAGGTGGGCCGGGTCGATGGGCAGGTAGGGGACCTCCCACATCTCGTAGCCGTCGGGCAGGACGGCGACGCCCTTCTTGATGGCGTCCTGGTGGCTCCCGGAGAACGCGGTGTACACCAGGTCGCCGGCGTAGGGGTGGCGGGGGTGGACCGGCAGCTGGTTGCAGTACTCGACCAGCTTCTTCTTCTCGTCGATGTCGGTCAGGTCGAGCTTGGGATCGATGCCCTGGCTGAACAGATTCAACGCCAGCGTGACGATGTCCACGTTGCCGGTTCGCTCCCCGTTGCCGAACAGGGTGCCCTCCACCCGGTCGGCGCCGGCCAGCTGGCCCAGCTCGGCGGCGGCCACCGCGCAGCCCCGGTCGTTGTGGGGGTGCAGCGACAGCAGGATCGCGTCGCGGTTCTTGATGGTCTGGCCGAACCACTCGATCTGGTCGGCGTAGATGTTCGGCGTCGAGTGCTCCACGGTGGCGGGCAGGTTGAGGATCATCGGGTGCTCGGGCGTCGGCTCGTACACGTCCATCACCGCCTCGCAGATCTCCACCGCGAAGTCGAGCTCGGTGCCGGTGAAGGATTCCGGCGAGTACTCGTAGATGATCTTGGTGTCGGTCAGCATGGCCGCGTACTTGCGGCACAGCTCGGCGCCCTGGGTGGCGATGTCGACGATCCCGGGCTTGTCGAGGCGGAACACCACCCGGCGCTGCAGCTCCGAGGTCGAGTTGTACAGGTGCACGATCGCCTTCGGGGCACCCTCGATGGCCTCGTAGGTGCGCTCGATCAGCTCCGGTCGGGCCTGGGTCAGCACCTGGATGGTGACGTCGTCGGGGATCAGGTGCTCGTCGATCAGCGCCCGCAGGAAGTCGAAGTCGGTCTGGCTGGCGGAGGGGAAGCCGACCTCGATCTCCTTGAACCCGATCTTGACCAGCAGGTCGTAGAGCTTGCGCTTGCGCTCCACGTTCATCGGGTTGATCAGCGCCTGGTTGCCGTCACGCAGATCCACCGAGCACCACGTGGGTGCCTTGGTGAGGACCTTGCTCGGCCAGGTGCGACCCGGGAGGTCCACCCGCGGGTACGGCCGGTAGCGGTCGAACGGCATCTTGGTCGGCTTGACCGGGGTGGCGGGCATCGCGGGTGCTCCTTGGGTTGCTACGGGTGCTTCGATGATCGACTGCAGGGTGTGGTCCGGGGCGAGCGGTGGGCGAAAACCAAAGCGACCTCCCGGCCGGGTGGCACAGGAGGTCGAGGCGAGCGCCCATATGGGTGGCGCTCGCCTACTCGAGAAGAAGGAGTTCCCGGACAGCAGTCTGCATGGGCATACGCTGCAAAGCATGGCATGCGGTGCGGATGAGGTCAAGAACCCATTGCCCGGACCGGCCGATGGCAAGGAGGCGTGGCGGCGCTGGGCGCTCGCCGTGCGCCGGGCGGCGGCCGCCGAGGCGGTGGGTCGCGGCCGGGTGGTGGAGGCGGTCCGGGCCGGCGTGGCCCGTTGGCTGGCCGAGCGGCCACCGACGACGGTGCTGCTGTATCGGGCGATGGGCGACGAGCTGTCCCTCGATCCGCTCGTCGCGGCGGGAGGGCCGCATCGGTGGGCGACCACCCGCACCCCGCCGAAGGGGCCGCTGACCTTGCACCCGTGGAACGCGCCCCTCGAACAGCACCGCTTCGGGTTCCTCCAGCCCCGGGCCGACGCACCCGTCGTCGCCGCGGCCGATGTCGGGGTGGTCCTGGTGCCGGGGCTGGTGTTCGACCGCAGCGGGTATCGGGTCGGGTACGGCAAGGGCTACTACGACCGCCTGTTGGCCTCGCTCCCGGCGGCGGTGCCCGTGGGCATCACGGAGATGGCACTGGTGGTCGACCGGCTGCCGAGCGCGGGCTATGACGTGCCGATGCGGCTGCTGGCCACCGAAGCGGGCGTCGCGCGGCTGCGCGAGACGGGGCTGTGACAACAATCATGACCGTCCGCCGCGGCGGAGCGCCGACGCTTCGTTATCTTGTCCAACTCGTGCCCCTCGGCTGAGGCGGCTCAGTGCAGACCTCCCGAGGAGCCTTCACCATGCGTTCCACCGCCTCTTCCGCGCGCCGCCGTCGCCTGCAGCTCCTGGCCGTGCACCCGCAGACCCCGGCCACCACCCGTCGACGCATCGAGTCGGCGTTGGACCGGACCCCTCGCACCACCGAGAACGGCTGACCTGGTCAGCCGTTTCCCTCGCAGTCGGGCAGGACACCCCTCCAAGGCCCGGCTGTGTCCGGCGGGTGCCGTGGCCAATCCCCTCCAGGCCTCGGCACCCGCCGACCATCGCGCCACGGCGGGGCAGGGCACCGCTCCCCGGGAAAACGCAGACGATGCTCCGGCCGGATCTCGATCCGACCGGAGCATCGTCGCGTCAGGTCACGTGCAGAGGCTGACGGACTGGTCCCAGGCGCAGTTCTGCGACTTGCCGTCGAGGTCGATCAACGAGCCCTCGTTCTTCCAGATCTGACCGGCGGCGTCGAACTTGGCGAACACGCCGCCCTCGATCATGAACGAATCCTTGTTGCCGTCCATGTGCAGGCGCAGGCCCCACAGGTGTGTCGGCGGGGTCATGTCGAGCGCCCGGTGGGCGACGATGAGGTTGGCCCTGGTCAGGCCACCGTCGAGCTCCTGTGCGATGAGCAGGGACTGCACGAACGGGAAGGCGTAGCCGAAGCCGTTGCCCAGCGAGCTGGACGACTGCGGGTCGATCCCCTTCTTGACCAGCAGGTCCTTGGCGAAGTCCATCCAGGGATCACCCACCAGGTTCGGGTCCTTGATGTCCTTGATGCCGGGGTTGAAGATCCACCAGCCGTCGGACGCAGAACCGTCGCCACCGACCTTGTCCTTGGACACGAAGCTGGTCCCGGCGCAGGTGAGCGGCTGGAAGAGGTACTCGACGTTCTCCTTCATGCCGTTCTGGGCTGCCTCGGTCACCGCCTGGGTGCAGGGGGTGCCGGCCACCATGGCGATGAAGAAGTCGGGCTCCTTGGAGGCGAGCGTCGTCATCGGGTCGGTGATCGTCGGCGCCTGTGGCTCGATGGTCTCGGTGATGTACTCGACCTTGTCCTTGAGCACCGGCGACTGCGACAGGTACGCCTTGAAGCCGGCGTCGTACACCTTGCCGAAGTCGTTGTTCATGACCAGCGAGGCGACCTTGATCTTGTCCGGGAAGTCGTCTGCCCGCTGCTCGATGAAGGTGCCCCACAGCTGGGTCTCGGTGGTGTAGGACGGCACCGGCGCGCCGGAGGTCCACGGGTGGTTCACCGGGTCGCCCCAGGCCGGGTGGCCGGTCATGGCGATGAGGTTCGGCACGCAGCGCTGGTTCAGCTTGTCGTAGGTCTTCATGGTCGGACCGGTGCCGAGGGTCCAGATGGCGAACGCCTTCTCGGAGTCGAGCAGCTCGTCCACGATCGGGATGGTCCGCGCCGGGTCGTAGCCGTCGTCCTTGATGACCTAGTTCATCTTCCGGGTCTTGCCCGTCGAGTCCTTGAACATCCCCTCGTCGCCGTAGTGGCTGACCAGGGCATCGATGGACCGGGCGTAGTTGCCGTAGTCGGCGAGGGT
>JADLEF010000206.1 GCA_020846295.1 Acidimicrobiales bacterium | reverse complement strand
AGCAGCACGATCCGAGCACGCACCGCGTCACGCTGCGGGGTCTTCGCCGCCCGCACCCGCGCTTCGAGCACAGCCCGAGTCTCGGAATCCAACACGATCGGCGCAGCCTTGAACATCACACCCTCCCCGACACCCCCCAACTTACACGCGTGTGATTAGCGACCCGCTGCACTAGTGACGACGGTGGATGCCCCCACCTTCGTCCGGCCGGACCCCGGCGCGGAACTACGTTTGCTTATGGCGTAGGCCACGGGGCGCGCTGGATCACTCTCGGTGGTGGCGGTCAGTGGTTGTCCATCTGAGGGGTCCTTGCCCCCGCCGTCGCGGTCCGCCGACCGTGTTCGCGTGCTGCCTATGGGCCGATCGGCCTAACCGCTCGCGCATTCGTCGGCAGAAATCAAGCGTTCAGCGCGTGGGCGACTACGTCAGGCGTTAGGGTCTCCCCCTGGAGTTGATGGCCCTAGGGACGGGACGCGAGCACGGGTGGAACCGAACTCGAAGCGGTGGACGACGGTGTCGGACAGCGCGTTCGATCACGAGCGTGAGGCGCTGGCGTGGTTGCGTCGGGAGCTGAAGGATCAGGACCCCAATCGAGGGTGGTCCAACTTCGAGTTCGCCTCGCGCAACGGCTCGCTCTACGAGGTAGATGCCCTGGTCCTGACCGCTGCCGGGTTGTTCCTGGTCGAGGTGAAGTCGCACCCCGGGGAGATCAGCGGTGACGGCGGAACGTGGCAGTGGGCGCCACCCAACCGGGGTCGGTTGCAGACCTTCGACAACCCGCGGCTGTTGGCCAACCGCAAGGCGAAGCACCTGGCCGACCTGCTGGGCCGGACCGGCGCCTGGCGTGCCTACCGCCACGCCCATCCTGCGGCTCGGGCGCCGTACGTGCAGGAGGCCGTCTTCCTGTCCGACCCGGACCTGCGCATCACGTTGTCGCCGCCCGGCCGCTTCCAGGTGTTCGGGCGTGACGCCGCCCCGGGCGAGGAGCTCCCCGCCGCCCGGCGCAGCATCGGTGGGATCGTGGCGTCGCTGACCTCGCTGGAGCCGGACCGCAACGGTCGGCCGGCGCGGCGCATCGACCGGCCGATGGGCGAGGCGATCGCCAAGGCGGTGGCCGAGCTCGGCATCCGCGAGCGGACCAGCCGCAAGCGGGTGGGCGACTACCGCCTCGGTGAGCTGCTCGACGATGTCGAGGCCGACCGCGATACCGGAGTCACATACCAGGATTTCACCGCGACCCATGTGTCGCTGCCCGACGTGCGCCGTCGCATCCGGATCTATCCGGTGGAGCACAACCCGACCGCCGATCAGCGCGAGACGGCCGATCGGGCCGCCCGCCGGGAGTTCACGCTGCTCCACGCGCTGGACTATCCGGGGATCCTTCGGCCGGTGGAGTTCACCGAGAGCGAGCGCGGCCCGGCGCTGATGTTCGACTACGACCCCGACGAGCGGCCGTTGCACCGTTGGCTGGCCGATCCTGCGGTGGCCGAGCGGCTCACGGTGGAGGGCCGCCTGGCGGTAATCCGCATGATCGCCGAGGCGGTGCGCTACGCCCACCAGCGCGGCGTGACGCATCGGGCGTTGTGCCCTTCGGCGGTGCTGGTGCGCGGCGACCTCGACGACGTGCGGATTCGGGTGACGAACTGGCATGCCGGCGCCCGGATCGCGTACGGCTCAGGGACCGGTGCGGGCGCTACGTCGAGCTTGGCGACGGTGCACGGTGAGGCGTTAGCTCGGCACGACGCCGCGTTGTACCGGGCGCCAGAGGCCGACCAGCCCGCCGCCCGGGCGGTGTTGCTCGACGTGTTCAGCCTCGGGGCGTTGGCCTGCTTGGTGTTGACCGGCCAGCCGCCGGCGGAGACCCCGACCGGTCTAGTGCGCATGCTGGTGCAGCACGGGCACATCCCCGCCGATGTGATCGACGATGAGCTCGACCCGGGCCTGGCCGGTGTGGTGGCCGATGCCACCGCGGCCGACCCGGCCGGCCGCTTGCCCGACGTCACCGAGTTCCTCGGCTATCTCGACATCGCCGAGGAGGAGTGGAACCTGGCCGACATGCCGGCCGTTTCCGAGCCGGCGCCCGACGACGCCCGCCGGGGTGACACGCTGGGCAACGGGCGTTTCACGGTACAGCACCGGCTCGGGTCGGGTTCCACCGCCATCGCGTTGGAGGTCGACGACAACGTCACCGGCCGCACTGCGGTGTTGAAGGTGGCGCTCGATCCGCAGCACAACGAACGGCTGCGCACCGAAGGCCGGGCGCTGCAAGAGCTCCGCCACCAGGCCATCGTCGAGTTGCACGACGGGCCGATCGAGATCGACGGTCTCGTGGCGCTCGTGCTGTCCCACGCCGGGCGGAACACCCTCGCCGCCCGGGTGGCTGAACCGCCCGGCGCCGAGCTGGCCGAACGCTTCGGCGACGATCTGCTCGACGCAGTGCGCTATCTCGAACAGATGGGCGTGTCGCACCGCGACATCAAGCCGGAGAACATCGGCGTGGCGCCGCGCGGCAAGAACGACGAGCTGCACCTGGTGCTGTTCGATTTCAGCCTGGCCGACGCCCCCCTCGATCGCATCGAGGCCGGTACCGCGGGGTATGTCGACCCGTTCCTCAAGCTCCCCGGCCGCGGCGCCTGGGACCTCCATGCCGAGCGGTATGCGGCGGCGGTGACGTTGTACGAGCTGGTGACCGGCACCCGACCTCGCTACGGCAACGACGGCGCCGACCCGGCCATGACCACCGCCGGGCCCACCATCGACCGCGCCGCGTTCGACCCGGCCATCGCCAACGGCCTCACCGGGTTCTTCACCCGGGCACTGGCCCGCAACATCGCCGACCGTTTCGACACCGCCGATGAGATGCTGCAGGCGTGGCGCCGTGCCTTCGCCGCCGCCGCCCAGCCCGCCACCCCCACCGTGCACCCCGAACCTGCCGCCGGCCCCGGCGACGCAAGCCCCGGTGACGCCGGTGACGTGCCCGCTCGCTTGGTGTTGCCGGCCGGGGTGACGGCGACGACACCGTTGATGAGCCTGCCGCTCTCGAACCGGGCGGTGAACGCGCTGGAGCGCCAGGAGGT
>JADLEF010000205.1 GCA_020846295.1 Acidimicrobiales bacterium | reverse complement strand
CGAGTCGACCATGCCGCTGAGCAACAGGTCGGTGTCCGCCTCGACCGCCTCACCGGTGGTGGACACCTCCTCGGCGATCAGGGTCCGCAGCTCCTGGTCCAGGTCGGTCACGTTCGCGCTCCTTGGGTCGCCAACCGCTCGGCCAGCTGGCCGCGGATGGCTCGTCGGTCGATCTTGCCGCTGGGCGTCAACGGCAGCTGGTCGATGGATACCAGTCGGTATGGCACGGCGTAGGGGGGCAGCACCTCGGCCACCTGCCGGAGCAGCACGTCCAGGTCCGGCGCACCGGCGGCATCGTCGGCGACGACCCCTGCGACGAGCGCGGTGGTCCCCTCCACCTCGACGACCCCGGCCACGGCGTGGGCGACGCCGGTCAGCCCGGCCAGCACGGACTCCACCGACTCCAGCTCCACGCGGTTGCCCCGCACCTTGATCTGGTGGTCACGGCGGCCGATGAACTCGTGCTCGCCGTCCGCGCCGGCTCGCACCAGATCACCGGTGGCGTACCAGCGGGCCTGCCGCCCGCCGGGCAGCGGGCTGTGCACGAACGCCCGGGCATCGAGGTCGGGGCGCCCCCAGTACCCCGCCATCATGGTCGAGGTCCGCACCAGCAGCTCTCCCACCGCTCCGGCGGGCACCGGCCGGCGGTCCTCGTCCACGATGAGCAGCTCGGCATCACCCCAGCTGCGACCGATCGGGATGGTGCGGCCGAGCGGCGGCGGGCCGGGCAGGTGGTGGAACATGCACTGGTTCACCTCGGCCGGCCCGTAGGAGTTGGAGAACCGGGCGTTGGGCAGGTGGCGGCTGAGCCCGCTGATCACCGCCGGGTCCGCCACCTCGCCGCCGAAGAGCCCCCACCGCAGGGCGGTGAGGTCTCGCTGGTCCAGCGCGCCCCGTTGCAGCAGTTCGGCGAGCAGGAACGGCACCGAGTACCAGAACGTGCAGCGCTCGTCGGCGACGAGCTGGGACAGACTGGCCGGCATCTTCAGGTACGGCTCGGGGATGATCAGCGACGAGGCCCCCGCCAGCGGCCCGGCGAACAGCTCGAAGGTGGAGATGTCGAAGTGGAACGGCGCCGAGTTGGCCAGCCGGTCCTGTGGCCGCACGCCGTAGGTGTCCACGGCCAGCTGCGCATAGCGCAGACCGGAGCGGTGGGTGTGCATCAGCCCCTTGGGCACGCCGGTGGAACCCGAGGTGTACATCACGTAGGCCAGGTCGTCCGACAGCACCTTCGGCGCCACGAACCCGTCCGCCGCGGCCACCTCGGCGGGCGACACGCAGGCGAGCCCCTCGACGGGATCGCTCACACCGACGACGCTGCGCAGGCCCGGCGCCAACGCCGGCAGCTCGGCCAGCACCCGGCGCTGGCGCTGCTCGGAGACCAGCACCTCGATCCCGCAGTCCTCGGCGATCCCGGCGACGACCCGGGCGGGCGCGAACGGGTCGATGGGGACGTACGCCGCGCCGCTTCGCAGGATGGCGTGGATGGCGACGAACGAGGCGACCGACTTGTGCACGTACAGCCCGACACGATCGCCGCGCCGCACGCCGCACGCCTGCAGCGCGGCGGCCAGGCGCTCGGTGGCCGAGACGGCCTCGCCGTAGGTCAGCGCGCCGTCACCCGATCGCACGGCCGGCGCATCGGCGTCGCGATCGGCGCCCGCGGCGAGCAGCTGGGACAGCAGGAACGGGTGGATCATGGCGTGATGAGCGCGTACGGGTCGAACGGGTCGGTAGCGGTGCGCTGGAGCGTCACCGTGCTGCCGATGCCCTCCCGGGAGGCGAGCTCGATGAACAGCTCGGCCACCACGAGGTCCTCCAGGGCCCACCCGGTCGAGTCGAACACCGTCAATACCGACCGGTACGGCTCGTAGGAGGACCGATGCTTGACGAGGGTGGCGAGGTCGGGTCCGATGCGGTCGGGCTGCACCCACTGCGACTCGCCCTCGACGCGACACTGCGACGGCAGGTCCGGGCAGAGCACGGCCCGCTCCAGCATCGGCAACGGCAGCTCCTGCTTGCCCGGGAAGTCCGCGCCGATCGCGTTGACGTGCAACCACGGACGATGCTCACCGTCGCGCAGCACCGGCCCTTTCCCCACATCCACCGACGTGCAGGTGCACAGCACATCCACGTCGGCCAGCAGCCTGGTGTCGCCCTCGGGGTTGACCACCGTCGTCGGCCGGTCGAGGAACGCGACGCGCCGGTTGTAGCTGGCGGCGACGACGGGATCGGTGTCCAGCACGGTCACACGCTCCACCGGCCGCACCCGACTGATGGCGTGCAGCTGGGTCACCGCCTGCGCGCCGCAGCCGATGACACCGACCGACAGCGGTCCATCGACGGCCAGGATGTCGGTGGCGACCGCGGATGCCGCGCCGGTGCGGAGCGCCGTGAGCAGGGTGGCGTCGAGCAGCGCCAGGAGCTGGCCCGTCGCGGTGTCGTACACGCTCGTGGTCGCCATCACGCTGGGCAGGCCCTTCCGCGTGGGGTTGCGCGGGTGGTACCCGACGGTCTTGACCGCCGCCACCCGGCCCAGCTCCATGGCCGGCATCCACTCGAGCAGCCCGACCTCCGGCTCCTCGTACTGGAAGCCGGCGCGGGCCGGTGAGTGCACCCGGTCCGGGTCGAACGTGAGCAGCGCATCGCGCAACCGGTCGATCAGCTCATCGAGGATGTGCTCGACCCCTCGGAGGCCCACGATCGTGGCGATGTCCTCCGCCGTGAGCACCGCGGTGGTCCGCGACACGTCCTTCTTCAACGCCACCAACCTCCGTCCGCCGTCCGAACTGTACCGAGACGTTCCCGCAATGCCATCCTCGCCGGTACGATGCGTTCAAACCAGTCCAGGTCGGATTCGAAAGGCGGACGATGAGCCTCGGCACGGTGGACCTGGCCCTCGACGCGCTGCTCGACGTCGACCACCCCATCAAGGCGGCGGCAGCCGAATGGGCCGCCGGCAACCTCGCTGATCCCACCTTCGCCCAGCGCGAACGGGACTGCACCTTCTGGGCGGAGGGCTTCCGTCGCATCGCGGCGTTCGGGGCGCTCGGCATCATGGCACCCCCCGAGCTCGGAGGGGGCGGCGGCCCGCTGGCCGAGCTGCTGCTCACCCTCGAGGGCCTCGGCTATGGCTGCGAGGACTACGGGCTGGTGTTCGCCGCCGGCGCGCAGGTGCTGTCGACCCAGAACGCGCTCCAGCGGTTCGGGACGGCGCAACAGCAGCAGCGGTACCTCGCCCCCTTGCTCCGCGCCGAGCGACGGGGCGCGTTCTGCATGTCCGAGCCCGAGAGCGGGTCGGACGCGTTCGCGCTGACAACGACCGCAGAACGTTGCAGCGATGGGTTCGTGTTGCACGGTCACAAGTGTTGGATCACCTTCGCGCCGGTGGCCGACTTCTTCGTGGTGTTCGCCAAGACCGACCCGTCCGCCGGGCAGTGGGGGGTGAGCGCCTTCCTGGTCGACTCGTCGACACCAGGCGTGTCGGTGAGCGCGAACCGGGAGAAGATGGGTCTTCGCACCACGCCTTTCGGCGACGTGGTCCTCGATGGATGCACCGTGCCCGAGGAAAACCTCCTCGGCCCGATCGGCGCCGGGGCGTCGATGTTCTCCGCCGTGCTCGAGGACGAGCGCGCCTTCCTGTTCGCGGCCGAGCTCGGTGCGATGGAGCGGCTGCTGCACACCACGGTCGCCTTCGCCCGGGACCGTCGCCAGTTCGGCCAGCGCATCGCCGAGTTCCAGGCCGTGTCGCACAAGTTGGCCGACATGAAGCTGCGCCACGAGACGGCGAGGACGATGTTGTACAAGACGGCGCTGCTCGCCGCGGCCGGCCGATCGATCACCATGGCATCGGCCCTGACCAAGATGCACGCCACCGAGAACGCCCTCACCACAGCGGTGGACGCCGTTCGGGTCCACGGGGCAAAGGGGTATGTGAGCGAGTTCGGGATCGAACGCCAGGTCCGCGAGGCGCTCGGCGGGCTGTTCACCTCCGGCACGTCGGACGTGCAACGCAACATCGTCGCCCGCCTGCTGGGCCTCTGATGCATCCAAGCGAGCGGCGGCGCGCGAACTCACCACAGGATCGGCCGATGCGGTACACGGACAAGGCGGGACGATGGGTGCGATGAGGACGAGGCGGGGCAAGCTCACGGCGATGGGGTTGCTCACCGCCCTGTTGTCGCTGCTGTGGGGCGGGGTGGCCCAAGCACACACCGGCAAACAGAGCTACGTGTACGTCGACCTGCTGTCCGACCGGATCGAAGGACGGGTCGAGTACCTCGTCAAGGACATCAACGACGAGCTGAAGCTGGCCATCGTCGACGACGAGGCGACCGCCATGAGCCAGCTCGAGGAGCAGCGCTCGATCCTCGAGGCGTACACCCGGGAGCACTTCTCCATCGAGTTCCCCACCGGCCCCGCCGAGCTGACCTTCGAGGAGTTCGAGTACCTCGAGCTGTCGCAGGGCAGCTATGTCGTGCACCACTTCAGCACCGGCACCTTCGACGGCGGGCCGCCTCGGGAGTTCGTCGTCAACTACGACGCGTTCTTCGACGGCGACGACGAGCGGTCCGCGCTCCTCATCATCGGACGTGACTGGAAGAACGGTGTCATCGCCAACGAGGCGAACCACCTGTCGGTCTTCGACGAGAACAACACCAGCGCCGCGGTGAACCTCGACGAGGGTTCCTGGCTGCAGGGCATGCGAGGCACCATCAGCCTGGGTATCGAGCACATCCGCACCGGCGCTGACCACGTGATGTTCATCCTGGTGCTGCTGCTGCCCTCCGTCCTGCTGTTCGGTTCGGGCGTCTGGCAGCCGGCACCGAGGTTCAGCGCCAGCCTGCTGCGGGTCATGAAGGTGGCGTCCGCCTTCACCGTCGCGCACTCCATCACGCTGACCCTCGCGGCGCTGGGCCTGCTCAACATCAACAGCAAGCTGGTGGAGTCGATCATCGCCATCTCGATCGTGCTCGCCGCGCTGCACAACCTGCGACCGGTGCTCGCCAACCGGGAGTGGATGCTGGCGTTCGGCTTCGGGTTGTTCCACGGGCTGGGCTTCGCCGGTCTGCTCGACGAGCTCGGCCTGGCCCGCGACCAGCGGGTGTGGACGTTGCTGGGGTTCAACCTCGGGGTGGAGCTCGGCCAGACGGCGATCATCCTGCTGACCTTTCCCACGCTCTACCTGCTGCGCCGGACCCGCTACTACCTCACCATCATGCGGGTCGCTTCGCTGCTGCTCGCCCTCGCTGCACTGGGCTGGGCGCTGGAGCGGGTCTTCGAGCTCCGGCCCCGGGTGGACACGCTGTTCGATCCGATCCTGTACTACCCGCGCGTGCTGATCCTGCTCGGCGCGGCCGCCGCCGTGGCCGGCATCGTCCACTACACGGAAAAGCGCCGCAGCCGGCTCGTTCCCATCACCGGTGACTAGGCGGAATAGGACGGCGCCGTCGCCGGGTTCCCCGGCCATGGCAGCCAACGACGCGCCCTCCGCCCACGCGCCCCGATCCCACGTCGACCGCCGGCGGACCCGAACGGTGAACGCCCTGCGACGGCGGACCCCGATCCCGTTGCTGGCGCTGCTCGCGGGCTCGGCGCTTGCGCTCGCCGCGTGTGGGGGCGCCGCCGGCGAGTCCGCCGGGTCCGGCAGCTCGGCTGCGACCGGCGGGCCCGCTGCGACCGGCGGCAGCGCGACCAGCGCGACCCAACCGAGCTCGGCCTCGACCGCCAGCGGCGACACTGCCGTCCCGCCAGCCACCGCGCCCGCCGGCGCCGCTGCGGCGACGCTGACGGGCGACAACCCGCTGCCGGCGCTCGATGTGACCGATGTCAGCCCCGGCGCTCCGGTGGCCCTCGCCGAGTTGCTGCCGGCCGACCGGCCACTGCTGGTGTGGATGTGGGCCCCCTCTTGAACCACCTGCCGGGCAGAATCTCCCGGCCTCGAGCAGTTCGCTCGGGAACACACCGACCGGCTCCGCGTCGTTGGCCTCGGCACCCAGGACGACCTCGCACTGGCCAGGGACTTCACCACCAAGGGCGGGATCACCTTCACGATGCTGTGGGACGAGAGCTTCCAGTCGTGGGTCGAGCTCGGCATCCGCAGCCAGCCCGCCGCCATCCTCTACGCCGGCGACGGGACGGAGCTGTCCCGCTGGCAAGGGCGGATCGACGAGGACGAGCTGCTCGAGCTCATCGGCTCCTGATCGGGCGATCGGCCGGAGCCGGAGCGGGCCGAGCCAGCGGTGGGCCACTACGGTTTCGGTCCGATGGCTCCGCACAGCACCCGTCGATCCCCCGGGAATGAGACCCGCCGGTCACCGGGTTCCGGCCGTTCGTGACCGACCGGCAGCGCGCCGAGGAGGCGTTCGAGCGCTTCGTCGTACCGGAGCTGCCGGTGCTGCTGCGGGTGGCGCGGGCGCTGACCCGCCACGATGCCGAAGCGGAGGACCTCGTGCAGGACACGCTGCTGCGGGCCTACCGCTCGATCGAGACCTTCGATGGCCGCCACCCGCGCTCGTGGCTGCTGACCATCATGCGCAACACCCACATCAACCGGCATCGCCGCCGCCGGCCCGAGCTGCTGCGCGATCCCGACGCGGCGGCGAACAGCGAGGCCGTCGACGGCGCCGACGCCCAGTCGGCGCTGTTCGACGAGCAGTTCGATGCCGAGGTGGAGGCAGCCCTGTTCGCCCTGCCCTCGCCGTTCCGGGTCATGGTGGAGCTGGTGGACATCCGCGGCCTGAGCTACGCCGAGGCCGCCGCCGAGCTGGACATACCTATCGGTACGGTCATGAGTCGCCTGCACCGCGCGCGCCGGCGCCTCCGCAACCACCTCGAACGTGCCGGTCTCGACCCTGGAGGCGCACGATGAAGCTGATGTTCTGGCGCCGACGGGGCCCGCTCGACTGCGCCCAGGTGGGCAAGCTGCTCCAGCAGTACCTTGACGGAGAGCTCCACGACGGGCGTGACGACGGCATCCACGAGCACCTCGAGCAGTGCCTCCGTTGCGGGCTGGAGGCCGACGCGTACGAGCGGCTCAAGGCGTCGCTGGCGACCCGTGGCCGCGTGGAGGTGGACGATCCATCGCTGGAGCGCCTCCGGAGCTTCGCCGACGGGCTCATCCGGGGCGAGACCGACCGGTAGCGGGCGGGAGCGTGCCCTGGCTCGTCGAGGGCCGACCGCCACCTGCCTCGACACACGGACTCACCCAGCGAGGGGACCGGGCCACCCGCCGGCGTGATGGTCCGCGCGAAGCTGACCTCGAGGTGACGCCGAGGACGATCCCACCTCCCCAATAGGGGCGATAGCAAAGATTTCTGCTGGTTGTCCCTCGTTCGTCGGCTAGGGTGGTGGTTGCACCAGATCCACAAGGGTTCTGGCGCACGATGAGAAGAGCAAAATGATTACAGGTACTGTGAAGTTCTTCAACGCTGAGAAGGGCTTCGGGTTCATTTCACGCGAAGGTGGCGAGGACGTGTTCGTCCACTACTCCAACATTGTGGGCAACGGTTACCGCAGCCTGGAGCAGGGTCAGACCGTCGAGTTCGAGCTGGCCCAGGGCCGCAAGGGCCAGGAAGCGCAGAGCGTTCGCCTGATCTGAGCCATCCTGAGCGAGAAACCACCGGTTCTCCCGGTGGTTTTTTCGCGTTTTCGGTGCGGTTCCGAGCCGTTGGGTCGGCTCGTCGCTAGCGTCGCGGGGTGAGCTCCGACGGCGCCTCCCCGCTGCTGCGGGGTCACCTGCACCTGCTGGCCTTCTTGAGCGTGGTGCCAGCCGGGGCGGTGCTGATCGCCCGAGCCGGTGAACCGATGGCCAGGGTGGCGTGCGCCATCTACGCCGCCAGCCTGTTGATCACCTTCGGCACCTCCGCCGGCTACCACGTCCTGAGCCGTGGCGAGCGGACTCGGGCGGTGATGCAGCGCCTGGACCACGCCATGATCTTCGTCCTGATCAGCGGGACGTACGTGCCGCTGTGCCTGGTGGCGCTGCCACCGCGTTGGGGCGTGCCCCTGCTGGCCGTGGTCGGTGCCGGGGCAGTGCTCGGCATCGTGACCAAGCTGGTGTCGTTCCACCGCGCCGGTCGGATCTCCACCGCCCTCTACCTGGTGCTCGGGTGGGCGGCGGTCGCGGTGGCGCCGGTGCTGTTCACGTCGTTGCGCGGCCCCGAACTGCTGCTGCTCCTGCTGGGCGGAGCCGCCTACACCGGGGGTGTACCGGTGCTGCTGCGGCACCGGCCCGATCCGTGGCCCCGGGTGTTCGGGTACCACGAGATCTGGCACGTGTGCACGGTCATCGCAGCGGTGTTGCACTTCGCCGCCGTCGCCCGCATCACGGGCTGAGCGACGGCGGTTCAGCCGTCCTGGCGCTGGTGCAGCACGCAGTGGCTGGTGCTGTTGTAGCGAGAGAGCTTGGTGGCGCAGGCCAGGGTCTCACAGACCCGGTCGTCCCCGTAGGACTTGACCGGACGGCGGCCCCCATACGATGCGGTACGGCGTGTGGTCGAGTTGGTCATGGGCTCAGCCGCGGCGCGTCCGACGGGGCGGACCGGAACGGCGAGGACGGCCGCCCGCCGGTGCGGGGCTGCCGCTACCGCTACCGCTGCGAACGCCACTGCGCGCTGCGCTCAGCGCCGGTGCGAGCGTGGTGCCGTGGTGATCCATCCAGGTCGCGGTGAGCTCCGCCCGGCGCAGCAGCGCCTTCACGTCGTCGATCTGCTCCGGCATGGCCAGGGTCACCACCGTCCCCGCTGCGCCGGCGCGGGCGGTGCGGCCCGAGCGATGCAGGTAGGCGCGGTGCTCCAACGGCGGATCGGCGTGCACGACCAGCGGCACCTCGTCCACGTGGATGCCGCGTGCGGCGATGTCGGTGGCGACGAGGACCTGGGCCGCGCCGGTCGAGAAGGCCCGCAGGTTGGCGCTGCGCGCCCCCTGCGAGAGGTTCCCGTGCAGTTCCACGGCGTGCAGGCCCTGGGTGTTGAGGGTCCGGGTGAGCTGACGGGCCCGGTGCTTGGTCCGGGTGAAGATCACGGCGCGGTTCTTGCCGACCTTCTGCAGCAGGGCGCCGAGGCGCAGGGTGGCGTCGACCACCATCACCTGGTGCTCCATGTCCGGCGCGGCGCCTTCGCTGACGGTGTGCGACACCGGATCGTGCAGGAACCGGCGAACCAGGACATCGACAGGACCCGACAGCGTCGCCGAGAACAGCAGCCGCTGTCCGGTCTGCGGGGTCGCCTCGAGCAGCTTGGTGACCGCGGGCAGGAAGCCGATGTCCGCAAGGTGGTCCGCCTCGTCGATCACGCTCACCTCGATGCCGCGCAGGTCGAGCGCCCGGTGCTCGTAGAGGTCGAGCAGCCGGCCCGGGCATCCGATGATGATCTCGGTCCCGGCGCGCAAGGCGCTGATCTGGGGGCCGGCGCCGACGCCGCCGAAGACGGTGGCGGTGCGCATGCCGACCGCGGCGGCCAGCGGCTTGATCACCGCATCGATCTGGCTGGCCAACTCGCGGGTAGGTGCCACGACCAGGGCCCGGGGACGCCGGGGACCGGTCTGCGCCTGCGCGGCGAGCCGCGTCACCAGCGGCAGGGAGAAGGCGAGCGTCTTGCCCGAACCGGTGGCGGCCTGGCCGAGCACGTCGCGCCCGGCGAGGGCGTCGCTGATGGTGGCGGTCTGGATCGGCAGCGGCGAGGTCAGCCCCTGGCGAGCGATGACGGCGCACAGCGAGGCGGGCAGACCCAGGCCGGCGAACGTGCCGTCCTCGACCGCGTCCTGCACGAGGGGGATGAGCACGGGTGCGGTCGCCATCGCGGTAGCGGGGGCGGTCGCGGTGCGGTTGACGTTGGACGCGACGGACGCGCCCGTGCCGCCGTGACCACGACGGCGGGCGCGGCGCGGGCGGGGAGACTCTGTTGACATAACGACCTTCGCTGTTGCCCGAGCCGCTGGGCAGACAAGATCAAAGGTCGCGTCGAAACGCGGGCGGCACACAACCCGGAGGGTTCTCGCAGCGACCAACTGTCACTGCTGGGCTCATGCTAGCAGCGCAGCGCGCCGTCGACCGGCCGCCGGGCCGCGTTCCTCATCCTCGGGGAGGTCAGAGCACCTGGCGGCGCAGCGGCTCGCCGCACTCGACCACCACCTCGGCCATGACGCTGTCGGCCCTCGGGTCGGCCGGTCCGGCGCCCGGTGGCAGCAGCAGGGGCAGCTGCGCCTGGGTCAGGCCACCGTGCCGCAGCAGCCGCTCGAAGGCGGCGAGCGCGTGGAGGATGAGGCGGGCCTCATCCACGCGGATGATCACGAGCTCGGCCTCCGGATCGGGGCGCCCGTCCACATCGATCTCGTCCAACTGGTTCCGCTCCCGCTGCCACCGCAGCTTGCAACCCGGCCGGCCGGGTTGGCGCAGCGCGAGGCGACGAGCGTACCAGTCGTTCGGAGCCTCGCGTCCCGACCGCCCGTGCCGGCCATGGCGGACGCGACGCCGCACATCGCAGCGGATAGCTCCATTCCTGCGGCCGCTCACCTCTCAATGCGACGAAATACGGCGGTCGCCGGAACACATATGTCGTATTCTTCCGCGGCGACCGGGGCTCCGTTACGCTGCCGCGCCTATGCAGCCGATCAGCAACGATCCGCCCGGACCGAGCGACGAGTCCGAGTCCGAGACGGCGGCTGCCCCGGACCCGGCGGCGGGAGCGGACCTCGCCGGGCTCGCCACCGACATCGGCACCGCCATCACCCGATTCCGCCGGGCGCTGCAGCGCTCCGCCCGTCAGCGCATCGGCGCCGAGCTCTCCCCGGCCGAGGTCGAGCTGCTGTCGGTCATCGCCGACAGCCCCGGGCTGCCCGTGCACGAGGCGGCCAAGCAGCTCGGCGCAGCACCGAACACCGTCAGCACGCTGATCCGCCGGCTGACGCTGCAGGGCTTCGTGCTGCGAGAGACCGTCCACGGCGACCGCAGGGTGACGAGCCTGCGGCTGACCGAATCAGCGGCCACCTACGTGCAGGACTGGCGCAGGGACCGCTACGGGCTGCTGGCCGAGGTGCTCGGCAACATCGACGACGACGATCGGGCCCGGCTGCTGAGCGCGACCTCGGTGCTCGACGCGCTGTCGGAGGCGCTGTACCAACCTCGCCAACGCTGAGCGACGGCTGCGACTCAGGCCCGCGTGGCCTCGCGCTCCTCGCCGCGGCGGCCGGTCAGCTGGTGGAGGCAGGCTGCGGTGGCCCCGAGCCCACCGACGGACTGGTGCAGCTTGTCCACCGCGTCGGTCGTCGTCTTGCTGTTGGCGGCGACGTCCTCGATGCTGTGGATGATCTGATCGGTGCTGGCCGACGCGTGCTCCATGCTGCGGGCGACCTCGTTGACCGACACGGCCTGCTCCTCCACCGCGGCGGCGATGGTGTGCTGCAGCTGCGACACGTCGTCCACGGTGGCGACGATGCGGCCGATCGCATCGACCGCCTGACGGCTGTCGGCCTGGATGGCGGCGATGCGTCCCGCGATCTCGGTGGTGGCCGACGACGTCTGGGTGGCCAGTTCCTTGACCTCGGCGGCGACCACGGCGAAGCCCCGACCCATCTCCCCCGCCCGGGCCGCCTCGATCGTGGCGTTGAGCGCCAGCAGGTTGGTCTGCTCCGCCACCGAGGCGATGAGTTGCACCACCTCGCCGATCTCGGCACTGGACTGGCCCAGCCGGGTGACGGTGCCGTTGGTGTCCGCCGCCTCGTCCACCGCCTGGGCGGCAACGTTGCGGGCCGTGGCGGCGGTACGAGCGATCTCCTCGATGGCGGAGCCGAGCTGTTCCACCGACACCGCAACCTCCCGAACGCTCGCGCCGACGACCGACGCGGCGCCGGCGACGACCTCGGACTGCTCGGCGTTGGTGTCCGCCGTGGCGTGCAGTCGCACCGCGAGCGTGTCGAGCTCCGACCTCGCCCCCTCGAGCCCGTCGACCGCTCTGTTGGCCCGGCGGCTGATCATCGCGCAGAACGCCCACGCCCCGGCGAGCAGGGTGCCGAGCAGGACGACGCCACCCCCGAGCACGCCCAGCTCCGCCCGGCGCGCGGCCGACGCGGTGCTCGCCGCCACCGCCTCGGCGCGCTCGTCGACCACCGCGTCGAGGGCCTCGTCGGCTGCCTCGACCTCCGCCATCGTTCCGGAGGCGGCCACCGCCAGCGGATCGCTCGCCGCCAGCGCGTCGACGAGTGCCCGGGCGGCGGCGCCGATCTCGGGCTCACGCCGCGCCTCGGCCTCCGCGGCCAGGGATTCGGCCCGCTCCACCATGACCTGGTGGCGCTCGGCCACGGCCGTCGCGCGGCCGGCCGACCCATCGGCGCTCGGCTCGCCGATGGCTGCCTCACGCCAGAACTCGCCCGAGGCCACGCCGAGCTCGTGCTGCGCATGCGAGACGTGCAACAGCCCGTCGAGCTCGCCGCCGTGGCGGTCCGCGGCGCGCACGGCCAGCAGGACGAACGCCAGCAGGAGCGCGGTGCAGCCGCACAGCACGCCGGTACCGATCATCATTCGGACACGCATCTGGTCCACGCTCCCTCTCGGTCGGGTGATGCATCGGCGCGATGTGGGCGTTCTCTGAGCGCGACGCCGCCAACAGGTCCATCTGCGCCAGAGGCGCCCCGTGGGAGCTACTCGCAAAACGACCATGCCGACAGCAGATGTTTCTCATCAACGAAGGCGACACTTCGCCCTTGTTCCAACCTCGGGGCCACCCCGCTCCCGCCGAGCGGGCGCCGCCGTCGGCTCAGGCGCAGCCGTGCCGACGCGCGGGCGGCCGGTGCGATCGAGTCGCACCGGCCGCCGTCACGTCGTGCCGACCTCGATGATCAGGCGGCGCAGGTGCCCGTCGCCTGGCTCCAGGCACAGTTCGAGGACTTGCCGGAGAGCTCGATGAGCTCACCCTGCTGCTCGAACGCCTGCTTGGCGGCGTTGTACTTCCCGAACTCGGAGGCCTCGGTCAAGTAGGCGTCCTTGTTGCCGTCGAGGTTGAACCTGGCCCCTTCGAGGAGGAACGGCGAGGTCATGTCGAGGTTGCGCAGCGCCACCATGAGGTTCACGCGGGTGATCCCCCCATCGAGCTCGGCGGCGATCCTGAACACCTGCTCGGTGCTCCACCCCCAGCGGGCGTTGCCGGCGAAATAGGTCGGGTTCGTCTTCCAGTCGATGCCCTCGGCCTCGAGCTGCTTGCGAGACTCGAGCACCCAGGGATCGTCGTCGTAGACCGGGCTCTCCATCGCCTTCAGCCCGCCGCCCACGACCCACCAGCTGTCGCTGGCCGAACCGTCGCCGCCGACCTTGTCCTTGCCGACGAACGCGTTGCTCTTGCACACCGATGGCTGGAAGAGATAGAGCGCGTCGTCCTTCAGGCCGTTCTGGGCCGCCTCCGTGATCGACTGCGTGCAAGAGGTCCCCGCCGTCATGGCGATGAACACCTCCGGGCTCTTCGACGCCAGCGTCGTCATCGGGTCGGTGATGGTCGGCGCGGACGGCTCGATGACCTCGGTGGCGTACTCGACGTCGGCCTTGATCGGGCTCTGGTCGAGCCAGGCCTTGAACCCACCGTCGTAGGCCTTGCCGAAGTCGTTGTTCATCACCAGGGCCGACACGGTGATCTTGCCGTCCTTGGCCTTCAGCTCATCGGCGTGATCCTCGATGAACGCCCCCCACAGCACCGCTTCGGTGTTGTAGGCCATCTGCTCGCCGGTGGTCCACGGATGGTTGACCGGGTCGCCCCAGGCCGGGTGACCGGTCATCACCAGCGGCTGCGGGATGCAGCGCTCGTTGAGCTTGTCGTAGGTCTTCATGGTGTTGGGCGAGCCCAACGTGATCAT
>JADLEF010000204.1 GCA_020846295.1 Acidimicrobiales bacterium | reverse complement strand
TTGCGGACCAGGACGTGCTCGCCGCTGGCCGCCCGCACCCGCAGGGCGTGGTTGCCGGTCGAGATGCTGGCCCCGCCGATCGGGTTCAGCTCCGCGCCGTCGTCGCCGTCGAGGTTGACCCGCCCCGGCCGGTTGCCGTTGAGCGCGTCGATCACGGCGTTGACCCGCCGGATGACCTCGTCAAGCCCGGCGCTCGCCACGATACGCCGCAGGATCTGGCTCGCCATCAGAGGGCCGCCACGATATCAACTTCAATGCGCGCCTTGACCGTCTTGCCCCAGGTGCCAGACCCCAGCGTCTCTTCGCGGTCGAGCACCTGCTCGAAGCGTGCGGTGTATCTTTTGCCTTGCCGGTCGCGAATCGTCGTCGGCGCCGCTCGCGTCAGATCGATCAGGTGCTGGGTGATCGTGTCCGGGTCCAGCATCTCGGCGTGCTGGGTGCCGCCGTGGGCGTCCGCGACCCCGTCGCCGTACTCCACGTCCAGCACCCGCACCGTCACGTCCGGCTGCACCAGCCACGCGGTCGTCCGCACGGCGTCGAGCACCCCGACGACCGGCGGCGTGGCCGTGCCGCTCGGGTTGACGAACGAGATGCGCCGGCCGATCCGGTAGCCACTGACCACCGCGGCCGGCGTGATCTCCTGCTGCGGCGAGGTTGTCACGTCGTCGCTGGTCGTCCAGGTGGTGCTGCCGGGCGCCGCGTCGGCCCGCGTCTCGAAGGTCAACTTCGTGGTCGAGGACAGCGGCCCCCGCGTCTCGAATCCGTGCTTGTGCAGGATTTTCTTCGATACCCGGTCCCCGAACCCCTCGTCGAGCAGGTGCAGTCGGCTCGTCGCGTTCCACGTCCCCGAGCCGCTGCCGGTGGCGTAGCGGTGAACGCCGCTCGAGATCAGGTCGTCAATCGGGGCGCCGGCGACCGGCACCGAGACGTAGCCGAGCCACGGCGCGGCGGTGCTGCCGGACGGGTACGCCGCGAGCCAGAGCCGCAGCCCGGTGCCGGCGCCAATCGTGGACACCCGCATCGCCGTAATCACGTAGTTGGCGTTGCCGACGACTTCCGGGCCGTGCCACACCAGCGGGTTGGCCGTGTCCACCCCGACCACCTGCCGGTCCCGGCCGTACCACACGGCGGCTCGCTGGCTCGTCGTGTTCCAGGTGGCGTTGACCAGCCAGCCCTGATCGGTGCACATGGCCGTGGTGTTGCCCCGGAACTCGTGCTCCGCGCGGGTGCCCCAGCCGGGCGAGCACTGGCCGGGGTTCTCCTCCACGACCGGCCCCTGGTCGACCCGTACCCGCTCCAGGCCGGAGCCGGTCGAGAAATAGACGTAGCCGTCGTGGTACTGCGTGACCGCGCCGTTCCAGGGGCTACGCATCTGCGCGAGGTGCGGCGCGTAGTTCGGTGTTTCGCCCAGCTCGTTCAGGTCGTAGATGCCGTCCACGCCACCTAGAAAAACGTGGGACTTCGCGGCGGTCAGCGAGAGCAGCCGCTCGGAATCGACCTTGACGCCCTCGATCCAGTCGGCCGGGTCCATCGGGTCGGCGCCCGGCACGGTGTAGGCGATGGTGGACGGCCCGTCAATCGCCACCAGCCTCCACGCGCCGATGCCCTCCTGATCGACCCAGAACACCTTCGTCAGCGCGTTGCGGCCGGACATCGCCGCCGACTGCGTCCAGACGCCGCCTTCGAGCTTGTGCATATACCCGACCGTGCCGGGCGCGTTGGTGATCCAGTACGGCGCGTTCGAGGACGACGCGAACAGCACCTTGGTGCCCGACCCGTTGTCGAACACCTCCAACCCACGAAAATACTGGGTGCCGGCGCCGAGGCTGTGGTCGGTGGACAGCGTGTTCGTGGCCGAGACGTAGCGGAGGATGCGGGCCGTGTTCGCCCCGCCGTCGCCGGTCTGCGCGATCCAGATGGCGTCGCCGCGTGAGTCGCCGTTGAACTCGCGAATGGCCGGCAGCGGCGTGTGCGAGGTGCCGGCCAGCGAGGTGTAGACCTCGGTGTCGTCGCCGGCCGGCAGCGCGTAGCCGGGCGTGCGGGTGTAGACGCCGGGCGCGACGTTGTACGCAATCCCGACCCCGCCGAACCAGTCCTCCTGCACGTTCGCCGTCAGCCGCTTCGAGAGCGCCAGGTCGTTCTCGAAGGCCGCAATGGCCTCCGAAAGCGTCAGCGGTGCGCCCTCGACGGGCGTGCCGTCCTCGCCGCGCGGCCGGGCCAGCATCAGGCCCATCCAGGTCGTGCCGTCCGCCAGCAGCACCTCGAAGTCGTAGGTCTGCAACGCGGCCATCTAGTTCGGCCACCCGCCCCAGGCCGGGGCAATCGCAAGGCCGCGCTGCGGCTCGGGGACCGGCTGGGGGAACTGCTCGCGCCTGATCCGGGCCGCCAGGCGGGCGTAGGTCAGGGTGCGGCGCTCGTTCTCCGCGACCAGTTCGCGGCGGGTTTGCCGGTCCATCCGGGCGTCGGCCAGCAGCACCCGGCGGTGCGCCTGCAACGCCTTCACCATCGCGAACGCGACGACCGTGTCCTCGGGCACCGCCGCCTGATAGGAGTCGTTCTGGAGGCCCGGCGTCGTCTGGTAGGCCCAGGTGGTCCCGTCAGAGACGAGCCTATCGCCCCGCACGAACACCTCGACGTAGAACGTGTCGGCGGTCGAGTACTTGTAGGACGTAACCAGCGTCTTCGACGCGCCGTTCTGGACGACGCGGTACGGCAGCGGCGAGCGGTCCACCGGGCGGTTCGACCCGAAGTACAGCCCGTCGTCGATGGCGCGGATCTGGTCCGGGTCGGTCAGCCAGGGGTACGCGGCCATGCTGTACTCGTAGGTGCCGTTGCCGGTGACGCTGATCCGACCGACCGTCCAGATGCGAGCCAGCGCCTCGTTGATGCACTCGTTCAGCCCCTTGATCGCGAGGTAGCGCCCGCCACCGAGCGGGCTGGTCAGTTCCACTTCCGACCCCGAGGCCAGCGGCGCCGAGAACGGCCGGTCCAGCAGCAGGCTCCCTATCGGCCCGTCAAACGAGCCTTCGAGCACCCGCCGGGTCTCCCCGGCCTGCGCGCCGTCCGCCGCGTAGACGTAGTAGCCGTCGAAGTTCGACTCGGGCACCTGATCGACGGCCAGCGCCGTGACCAGCACCTGCCGGGCGGCGTCGGGCGTGACCGCCGTGCTGGCAGTACTGCTGACGGTCAGCACGGCGAGGCTGCCCAGCTCGTCGGCCAGCCGGCGGCGGTACGCCTCGCGGGTGACGCCGGTGGCCGTGGGGGTGACGCTCGACGCGGGACCGATCAGTGGCGGCATGCGTCCCCCCCTTACCCCGGCAGGACGTGGTCACCGACCACGCGCTTGGACGAGAGTGCGCCGTTAATCACCAGGCCGTCCGCGTCAGTGGACCCGGTCAGGATGTTGAAAGCCAGCACGAACCGCGTCGTGCCGCTCGATATCCTGACGCACGCCGCCGCCGTTGAGCCGGCCGTGATATCGCAGCCGACAACGCGCACCTTGGACGGACTGGCCCCCCCGGCCGTGTAGAACTCGACCGCCGCGTACGATGCGTCGGTCGTCTGGTCTGCCACAATGGTCACGCCGTCGAGTTGGAATCCCGTAATGCCGCGCGTGACCGCGACCGCGCCGACCGTCGCGTTCGACATGTAGCCGCCGACCACCAGGAAGTTGGTGATCGTGCCGCCGTTGTCCACGTTGAGGTCGATGTTCGATTTCGTGGCGGCGAACCAGACCCCGGTAAACTGCCAGTTCTCGTAGTCGCCGCCGGTGACCGGGTTCAGGAACACGTTGTACTGGGCCGCGTCGAGGTGCCCGCCGTTCATCTGGAA
>JADLEF010000203.1 GCA_020846295.1 Acidimicrobiales bacterium | reverse complement strand
GAACCGCTCGTCCAGATGATCACCTCCGGCGTGTTCGAACGGTTCCCGGGCATCCGCGCCGGGCTGATCGAGAGCGGCATCGGCTTCATCCCGTGGCTGCTCGAGACGATGGACTACGCCTACAAGGCCCACCACTTCTGGGTGCGGCCGGTGATCCCCGAGCTGCCCAGCGAGTACTTCCGCCGCCACTGCTTCGCCTCGTTCCAGGAGGACCGCCACGGTCTGGCCCAGGCCGAGGAGCTCGGCCTGGTCGACAACCTGTTGTGGGCCAACGACTACCCGCACCACGAAGGCTCCTGGCCGCACTCGGCCGAGGCCATCGAGCGCACCATGGGCCACCTCAGCGATGACAGCCGGGCCAAGATCCTCGGCCTCAACGCCGCCCGCATCTTCGGCCTGGACGCTTCGCGGTACTAGCTGGCGGCTTCGCCGTGCCCGGATGGGGCCCCAACCCCATCCTCCTCCCGCGCACGCCGGGCTGTTCTGGCTCGGGGTGGATCCGATGGTCGTGGATCGGGTCGCGGGTGTGGTCAGGTGCGGCGGCGTTGGTAGAGCACGGACAGGCCGAGCGCGCCGATGCTGAGGAGCAGCAGGGCGGTCGAGACCACGTGCACCTGCGGGGCCAGCTCGCGCTGGAACGCCCCGTAGACGTACTTCGGGAACGTCACATCGCCTTCGCCGGACACGAACGACGTGATGATGAAGTCGTCGATCGACAGTGAGAAGCTCAGCAGGGCGGCGGCCAGCACCCCGGGAAGGATCAACGGAAACGTGATCCGGCTGAAGGTGCGCCACGGCCCCGCCCCCAGATCCATCGCCGCGTCCTCCAACGTCCAGTCGAGCCCGCGTATGCGCGCCTTCACGGTGATCGCCACGAAGCTCACGCAGAACATCGTGTGGGCGATGGCGACCGTCCAGAACCCCCGGGCCACCCCACGGTCGATGAACAGCAGCGCCAACGACGAGCCCATGACGATCTCCGGCGTCGTCAGCGGCAGCACCAGCAGCAGGTTGATCAGCGCCCCACCGCGGAAGCGGTAGCGCGCCAGGGCCAACGCCACCAGCGTGCCCATCACCGCCGCCGCCGCGGTGGCGACCAACGCCACCTCCACGCTCAGCAGCACCGTCTCGTTGATGTCGGAACGGGCCAGCGGGTGCAGCCAGTTGTCCAGCGTGAAGCGCTGCCACACCAGGTTGAACCGGCCGGCCGGCTCGTTGAAGCTGAACGCAACGATCAGCGCGATCGGCACGAAGAGGTACACGAACCCGGCCAGCGCCGCCCCGCCGAGCGCCAGGCGGCCCGCCCGTGCCCTCACGCCAGCTCCTCGGTGCCCAGCAGCTTCGCGTAGAGCAGCACCGCCGACGTGATGATCGCCATCAACACCAGCGAGATCGCCGCCGCCCCCGGATAGTCGAGCTGCACCAGGAAGCGGTCCTGCACCACGTTGCCGATCATGCGGCTGCGCGTCCCGCCGAGGAAGAACGCGTTCACGAAGTCCCCCGACGCAGGGATGAAGGTCAGCAGGCTGCCGGCGAACACCCCGGGCAGCGACAGCGGCAGGACCACCCGCCGGAACGCCGCCGACCCGGTCGCGTACAGGTCGTTCGCCGCGTCCACCAGCCGGGTGTCGATCTTCTCCAGGCTCACGTAGATGGGCAGGACCATGAACGGCAGGAAGTTGTAGGTCAGCCCGCCGATCACGGCCAGCGGCGTGTCGAGCAGGCGGTCGCCATCGGTCAGGCCGATCGAGCGCAGCACCCCTACCACGCCAGCCGAGCGCAACACCCGCAGCACCAGCCCGTCGTCCGCCAGCACCACCGTCCACGACACGGTGCGCAGCAGGAACGAGGTGAAGAACGGCACCACCACCATGCCGATCAGTACGTTGCGCCAACGGCCGGCCCGGAAGGCGACCCAGTACGCCATCGGGTAGCCGATGAGCAGGCACAGCACCGTCGCCGCCGCCGCGAACAGGAAGCTGCGGCCCAGCTGGACGCCGTACTTCTGGAACACGTCGGCGTAGTTGCCCCAGTCCCAGGTGAAGGAAGGGTCGAAGTCGAAGCGACTCTGCTTCGTCGACAGCGACATGCGGGCCAGGCTGGCCAGCGGCACGAGGAAGAACAGCAGGAGCCACAGCAGCCCGGGCGAGATCAGCGCGTACGGCGCGAAGCGGCCGCGGCGCGACCCGGGGTTCGGTCCCGCCATCCTCAGACGCTCGCGATGGCCGAGAACGCCTCGTCGAAGCGGGCCTCGTCCTCCTCGGACAACGAGCCGAACACGTGCAGCCGCGACGTCGTCGCCGCGTCGGGGAACAACACCGTCGAGTCGGCGAGCGCGGCCGCTTCCCCACCGAGTTGGCGCAGCGCCTCGTCCACACCCTGCACCGGCGAGATGTACTGCACCGCGGCCGTGATCCGGGCCGCGTTGGCCGGGTTGTACACGAAGTCCATGAACCGGGCGGCGTTGTCGATGTTGGCGGCGCCCTTGGGGATCACCATGCAGTCGGCGAAGCGCATGCCGCCCTCCTCGGGGATGGCGAAGCCGATGTCGGGGTTGTCCAACGCCAGCTGCGCCACGTCTCCCGACCACGCCACGCAGGCGGCGAAGTTCCCCGCCACCAGATCGTCGAGGTAGTCCTGCCCGGTGAAGCGGCGGATGTGGCCGCTCTCCTTCGCCTCCTGCAGCCTGGCGAAGGCGGACTCCGCCCGCTCGAAGGTGGCGCTCGCGGGATCCTGGCCGTCGGCCAGCATCAGCAGGCCGATCGTGTCGCGCATCTCGGTGAGCACGCCCACCTTCCCCGACAGCGCCGGCGCGAAGAAGTCCGCCATGGAGCCGATCACCTTGCCGGTGACCTTCCTGTTGTAGGCGATGCCGGTGATGCCGGTCTGCCACGGCAGGCTGTACTCGCCGCCGGGGTCCCACGACGGGTTCTTCAGCGAGGGCAGGAGGTTGGCCCGGTTGGGGATGGCGTCGATGGGCAGCGGCTCCAACCAGCCGAGCTGCACCAGCCGAGGTACCAACCAGTAGGTCGGGCTGATGATGTCCGCGCCGATCGTCTTCCCGTCGGACAGAACAGGCTGGATCTTGGCGAAGTACTCGTTGTTGTCGTTGATGGTCTCGTTCCAGGTCAACGAGATCCCGGTGGCCGCCTCGAACCGGGCCACGGTGCCCTCCGCCGGATCGTCGTCGATGTAGATCGGCCACGAGTCGACGGTGAGCGTGGTGGAGCCGCTGCCATCGGCCGAGGACCTCGCCGCGGGCGATGCGCTGTCGTCGCCGCCGCAGGCGGTGAGCAGGCCCGGCATCACGCCGACACCTCCCAGAAGGGCTGCGCTGTTGCGCAGGAACCGGCGGCGGGTCCACAGGGGGGCGGTGCGAGCCATCGCTCAGATCCTCTCTCCGGGGGTACCGGACGACGGGACGGGTTCGGAAGGGCTGGGCCGCGCCGGGACTGCGGTGCGGCCGTCGTGCGGCACGATGCCGGCCGCACCCTCCGCCCATGACAGCCACACCTGCTCGCCGACGTGCGGGGCGACCGACAGGCCGTGGGGACCGATCTCGGCGCTGAGCTCGGCGCCCTGCGCGGTGCGCCCGGTGCAGCGCAGCACGGGCCCGGTGAACGCGACCTCGGTCACCGTCACGGCCACGGAGCCACCGACGCCGTGGGGCTCCTGCCGGGTCACGACCATCGCCTCGGGCCGAACCATGAACTGGACCGCGGTGCCGGCGGGCAGGCCATCGCGCTCGTCGACGACGGCGAAGCGCCCGGCGCCGGCGACATCCACGGTGACGCGCTGCTGGTCGCGCCCGGCGACGCGCCCCTCGAGCAGGTTGGCGTTGCCGATGAACGCGGCCACGAACGGGCTGGCCGGCCGGTGGTAGATGGCCGGCGGCGTGTCGATCTGCTCGGTGCGGCCTGCGTGCATGACGGCGATGCGGTCCGACATGGTCAGCGCCTCCGCCTGGTCGTGGGTCACGTACACGAACGTCGAGCCCAGCTCACGCTGGATGCGCTTCAGTTCGGCCTGCATGGACTCGCGCAGCTTGAGATCGAGCGCACCGAGCGGTTCGTCCAGCAGCAGGGCGCGGGGCCGGTTCACCAGGGCGCGGGCCAACGCGATGCGCTGCTGCTGGCCGCCGGAGAGCTGGTTCGGCCGACGCGCCGCCACCTCGGGCAAGTGCACGAGGTCGAGCATCTCGCCCACCCGACGCCGGATCTCCGCCGCCGCCACCTTGGCCGATCGCAGCCCGAACGCCACGTTGTCGAACACGGAAAGGTGGGGGAACAGCGCGTACTGCTGGAACACGGTGTTGACGTTGCGCTTGTACGGCGGCACCCGGGACACGTCCCGACCGTCGAGCAGGATGCGGCCGCTGGAAGGCCGCTCGAACCCGGCGACCATGCGAAGCGTGGTGGTCTTGCCGCAGCCCGATGGGCCCAGCAAGGAGAAGAACTCGCCTTCGCCGATGGCGAACGACGCCTCGTGCACGGCGACGAAGGAGCCGAAGCGCTTCGTCACCTGCTCGAACTGGATGACCGGCTGACCGTCGATGCTCGTTCGGCTCCCTGACCAGGGTGGGGCTGACCTGCGGGGCCGCAGCATAGAACCACCCGGGACGCGGGGTCGCATCGCACGCCGGGCGCGGCGTGCGCTCGCGGCTGGCCATGGCCGAGCCAGTAACGTTCGAGGCCGGATGCCGGGCCGCGCGCGTCCACGCGGCCGTGGTGGCGTCCACGGATGAAAGAACATGACATGACCGTTCCCTCGCCCACCATCGCCCCCGCTTCCGGGAGGCTCGGTGTGCTCACCGTCGGCCTCGGCGCCGTGGCCAGCACCCTGATCGCCGGTGTCGAGCTCTCCAAGCGCGGCGTGAGCGAGCCCATCGGGTCGCTCACCCAGATGGGCACGATCCGCCTCGGTCGCCGCACCGACGGCCGGGTGCCGCTCATCAAGGATTTCGCCCCGCTGGCCTCGCTCGACGACATCGTCTTCGGGGCGTGGGATCCCTTCCCCGACGACGCCTACGTCGCCGCCCAGCGGGCCGGCGTGCTCGACGGGCCCCGCCACCTCGAGTCCGTCTCGGAGGCGTTGCGGTCCGTGCGGCCCATGAAGGCCGCCTTCGACGCCCAGTACGTGAAGCGACTCGACGGGCCCAACACCATGGGCCAGGTCTCCAAGCGGGCGATGCTCGAGCAGATCCGCGAGGACATCGGCTCGTTCCGCGATGCGAACCAGGTCGATCGCATCGTGATGATCTGGTGCGGCTCCACCGAGATCTTCATCGAGCCCGGCGCCGCGCACCAGGACCTCGAGTCCTTCGAGAAGGCCATCGACGCCAACGATCCGACGATCGCCCCTTCGATGCTCTACGCCTACGCCGCGTTGCAGGAAGGTGTGGCCTTCGCCAACGGCGCACCGAACCTCACCGTCGACATCCCCGCCCTCACCCAGTACGCCACCGAGCACAAGGTGCCGATCTCGGGCAAGGACTTCAAGACCGGTCAGACGCTGCTCAAGACGGTGCTGGCGCCGATGTTCAAGGCCCGCATGCTCGGCGTGGCCGGCTGGTACTCCACCAACAGCCTGGGCAACCGCGACGGCGAGGTGCTCGACGATCCCGAGAGCTTCAAGACCAAAGAGGAATCGAAGCTCGGGGTGTTGGAGCACATCCTGGAGCCGGAGCGGTACCCGTCGCTCTACGGCGACGTCTACCACAAGGTCCGCATCAACTACTACCCGCCCCGCGGTGACAACAAAGAGGGCTGGGACAACATCGACATCTTCGGGTGGCTCGGCTACCCGATGCAGATCAAGGTCGACTTCCTGTGCCGGGATTCGATCCTGGCCGCCCCGCTGGCCCTGGACCTCGTGCTGTTCTCCGACCTCGCGCAACGAGCCGGGATGGGCGGCATCCAGGAATGGCTGAGCTTCTACTACAAGTCGCCCCAGGTGGCAGCGGGTCTGTACCCCGAGCACGATCTCTTCATCCAGCTCACCAAGCTGAAGAACACGCTGCGTTGGATGATGGGCGAGGACCAGATCACCCACCTCGGCATCGACTACTACCTCGACACCTGAGCTAGGCCGGGGCCGCGTTCGTCGGGCCCGTCTGCGGTGCGTGCTCGGCGAGCTCGCGGCGCAGGCGGGCCTTCGTCGCGTCATCGGCGAGGCAGACCGCCACGGCGTGCAGCTGCATGGCGTGCAGGTCGGCGTCGCTGAAGCCGTGGTGACGTTGGGCCAGCGCCAGCTCGCCGGTGACCGTGTTGTCGAAGTAGCCGGGGTCGTCGGTGGCGAGGGTCACCGCCACGCCCGCGTCGCGGAGGCGGCCCAGCGGATGGGACTCGATGTCCGCCGCCACGCCGAGCAGCACGTTCGAGGTCGGGCACACCTCCAACGTGACGCCCCGCTCGACGAGCAGCGCCAGCACCGCCGGATCCTCGACGGCCATCACGCCGTGACCCACGCGATCGGCCCGCAGCACGTCGACGCACTCGCGCACGTACGCGGCGCCGGCCGTCTCCCCGCCGTGCGGCAGGGCAGCGAAGCCGGCGGCGCGGGCCCGTTCGAAGCTGTCGCGGTACCACGACGCCGGATAGCCGATCTCCGGGCCGCCCAACCCGATGCCCACCACCGCTTCGGGGCACTGCGGCGAATCGAGCAGGCCCACCGTGAGTTGAGCATCCGGTGCCTCGAACCCGCGCGGTATGTCGATCACCCAGCGCAGCTCCACGCCGTGGTCGACCGCGGCGAGGCGCCGCCCCTCGGCCAGTGCGTCACGGTAAGCGTGCGGATGGCAACGCTTCTCGTGCAGCCACGCCCACGCCGTCGTCGTCACCTCGGCGTAGCGCACCTGCGACGCCGCCAGATCGGCGGCGAGGGCCTCCACCGCGGTGACGAGGTCCGACTCGTCGCGCAGCAGCCGCATGCCGGCGATGAAGGCTGCGATGAACCCGTCGAAGTCCCGGAAGGCGACGCCCTGGCCGACGGTGGGCAACTCGATCCCGTGACGTTCGGCCAGCCGGGCCCGGGTGGCCGGTCGCAGCGACCCCTCGAGGTGGACGTGCAATTCGAGCTTCGGCAGACCGGCGAGGTACGGCGAGGCGTCAGCAGGAGGCACGGCGGCACGCTAGCGGTGGCATCGGACCAGCGCGCCGCGGCCGACGGGTGTCGCTCGACACGCCGAACGGCGCCGGCGTGCGCCGGGCGGTGCAGCCAGCGGGCGTCAGCGGAAGCGGGGACCCTTGGCGATGGTGCGGTAGATGCCCTGACGGGCGATCTGGCCGATCATGCGCCCCCGCCCGGTGGCGACGGCTCGCAGCAGCTCGACGATCCCAGCCCGGTTGTGCCGCTGCAACAGCGCGGTGGCCCGGTTGAGGTGCAGCATGGCCCGCCGGTGGCGCACCACCGCATCCCATTCGTGGGTCGCCAGCCACTCCGGGTGCGCAGCACGCAGCTCCTCGATGCGATCCAGCAAACCGCGGTCGAACGCGGTGACGTCCTGCGTGAGGTTCTGCGCGTGGCGGCGGTAGAGCACCGTGGGAAACTCCGCCACCGTGATCGGCACGTGGTTGGCCGCCATGCGGACCCACAGATCCCAGTCCTCCCAGCCGCGATGACGCCCGAAACCCCCCACCCGCTCGTACTCCTCGCGGGAGAACACGGACCCGAAGAAGACGAAGTTGTCCGCCAGCAGGGCCGGCAGCTGGTTGTCCTTGGGGATCCGCAGGCCGAGCGCCTTGTGGTAGTCCACGCGGGGCTGGCCCGGACGCCACACCTCCGCCCGGGCGGACACCACCGACGGGCGCTGGCGCCACAAGCCGACCAGGTGCTCCAGGTGATCGGGCATCCACACGTCGTCGGCATCGAGCGGGGCGAGCAGTTCGGTGTCCAGCAGGGCGATGCCGCGCCTGCGGGCCTCGCCGCTGCCCACGTTGTCCACCAGCCGCAACACGGTCAACGGCAGCCGGTCCGCCCAGGACTCGGCGATGTCCGCCGTGTCATCGCCGGAGGCGTCGTCCACGACCACGATCCGGCTCGGCCGGTAGGTCTGCCCGGCGATGCTGGCCAACGCCTGATCGAGGAACGACGCGGCGTTGTGCGCGGGCATCACCACGCCGACGGTCGGATGGGGTGGGGGCGTCGATGACCTGGAGGAGCTCAGCTCCGCAGCCATGACGTCGACCCGAGGCGACGGAGCGGGATCCAGGGTGGGCAACCCCGGTGGAGAGATCGACACAGTCACTAGCCTACGAGGCGACCGGCGATCACGACGTGCGGGGCCCACAGCTCGTCCGGCGTTGTGCACAACCTTGCGAGGTTCTCACCGAATGATCACCAGACGTGATGAGAACGGCCGCATGGAGTGCATTCGACAGCATGACCACGCGTGGATCAGCGGCGCGCTGGCGGAGGCCTGGCAGTTCGACGGCGCTCTGGACGACGAGGTCCGCTTCGCGGTGGCCTACCACGACATCGCCTGGATCGGCCTCGACCATGCCGCCCGGCTGGCCGAGGACGGCAGCCCGCACTCGTTCCTGGACCATCCCCTCGAGCAGAAGTACGCCGCCTGCCGGGCGGGGATCGACCTGATCGAAACGGGGTCGCCCTACGCCGGCTACCTCTGCAGCGCCCACCACCAGCGCCTCGCCGGCTACCTCGACGACGAGCGCTCGCTGGCCTACGTCGCACATGAGGCGGCCCGCCAGGAGCGTCTGGCCCCCCAGCTCAGCCCCGACCAGCGCCGCCGTGCCGCCGGGGACACGGCCCTGCTGCGGCTGCTCGACGCGCTGTCGCTGTTCGCCTGCTGCAACACCCCGGGGCAGGTCACCTGGTCGTTCCATCGCGACGGCTTCGCCTACGGCGACACCACGTTCGAGGCGCGCTGGCTCGACGCGGTGAGGATCCGGCTGACCCCGAACCCGCTGGCCGGTGCGGTCGCGTGTCGATACCCGGCCTTCTCATGGGACGCGTCGGGCCGGCTCGACGACCTCGTCGAACACGAGGTCGTCTTCGTCGGCTGAGCGGCGGGCCCGCACGCCGGGTCAGCCGATGGTGACCTCGACCCGGCGGGCGTTCTCGCTGTCGGACTCGCCGACCGAACCGTCGACGCCCTCGGCGGTGACCACGTAGGTCAGGTGCGCGGCGCCGGCCAGCAGGTTGTCGGCCACGCTCTCGGCCCGCCGCCGGGACAACGACAGGTTGTAGACGGCGTCCCCGTAGGGATCGGCGAAGCCGGTCACCGTGACCGTGGTGCCGGGCGGGGTGGCCTGCGCGGCGGCCAGGGCCTGGGCCAGCACGGCCTGTGACGGACCGTCCGGCGTCGTCGATTCGCTGGCGAAGTACAGCGTGAAGTGCTGCGGCACGGGCACGGTCGGCGGCGTCGTGACCGGGACCGCCGTCGTGACCGGGACCGCCGTCGTGACCGGGACCGCCGTCTCCGGGCTCGGCACGGCTGCGGAAGCGCTGGTGGTGGGAGCGCTGGTGGTGGGAGCGTCTCCCGTGGGAACGGTCGGGTTCGGCACCGTCGTCGCAGCGCCGGCCGGCGGCTTGGCCTCGGGCGCGGCATCCTCGGCGGTCAGCTCGTTGCGCACCACCACCCCGGGGCCGGCCGCGGCCAGCGCGGCCTCGCCCAGCGCGTTGCGCTGCTCGGTCGTGGCGACCGCACCGCGCAGGACCACGTCGTCGGGGCCGAGGTGCAGGGTGGTGCTGGTGGCCGCCCCCGAGGCGAACGCGGCCAGCAACGTCCGGAGGCTGGCCTGGGCCCTGGCGTCGGCGGCAGGCTGAGGCTGGGGCATCTCGCTGCTCAGGGTCAGCTGGTCAAGCACCGAGGCCGGCCCGGCCGAGTCGGCGGCGGCGGACATCAACGCCCGGCGGGTCTCCTCCGAGCCCACGTCGCCGCGCAGCACGAGCTTGCCGCCGGCGCGCAGCACATCGACGTCGATGCCGTTGAGCAGTGCGATGGTCAGTCCGCCGCGCCCACCGGGACCGGTTTGGGTGGACAGCGAGAGCGACGCCCGCCGGACGCCGCCGACCGCCTCGACGATGCGTTGCACGTCGGCCATCTGCTCGGCGTCGGCCAGCGCACCGGTGACGGTGAGGTCCCGGCCCTCGGCGCTCGCCTCCAGGCCGCCCAGGCCGGCGGTGAGCAGCGCCCGCTCCGCCCGCGCCTCGAGCGAGTCCTCGATCCCTTGGCGGGCGGGGCCCATGCCCAACGCGAACAACAGGGGGAGGCCGATCAGTGGGGGCAGCGCGGCCAGCCAGCGCCGCGACGGCCCTCGCGTCCCCGCCCCCGGCCCGGGGTGGGGGGTGCGGCGACGATCGTCGATCGCCCCCAACGTCGAACCCGATGGCATCAGCGTCCGACCTCCCGCTGCGGCCCATCGGTGACAGCACCACCGGGCCCATCCGTGCCACCGGGCCCATCCGTGCCGCCCGCCACCTCAGCGCGGCCGGCGCCGCTCGTCGAGCCTGCCGCCTTCCGCGCCCGTGGGCGGCGCTCGCGGCCGGCCACGAGCTGTTCGAGCAACGCCGCGAAGCCCGCCTCGTCCCCTTCGGCCAGCAGCGCGGCCTGCGCCCGCCAGGTGGGCAGGCTGGGGGCGAAGCGCAGCCCTGCGGCCTCCAGGGCGCGGCGCAGCTCGTCGTCCTGACGGGCGGCCAGCGTGGCAAACGAGTCGATGCCCGCGGTGCGCAGGGCGGCGCCGATCTTGGGGCCGATGCCCTCGATGCGCTCCAGCCGCTCCAGCTGCTCCGGCCGCGGCGGCCTGCGGCCCGCCGGTGCCGCGCTCGGAACCCGGCGGGCCTCGGCGAGGTCGGATCGCGCCGCCTCGAGCTCGGTCGCCGCCAGGTCCAAGCGGGCCGTGGCGGCGGCCAGCTCGGCGTGGGCCGCAGCGGTCTCGCTCCGGGCCGCGTCGCGTTCGGCCTGCACGGTGGCGTACTCGGCCCGCACGGTGGCGAGGTCGTGCCGCGCTGTGGCGAGGTCCTGGCGCGCTGCCTCGAGGTCGTCGTGGGCGGCTGCGAGCGCCACATCGAGGTCGGCGCGTTCGGTTCGGGCCTCGGCGAGCTCGAGGTCCCGTTCGGCCAGCACCGCGGTCAGCAGCTCGTTGGTGGTGCGCAGCCGCGTCGCCGCGGCCGCCTGCTCGGCGAGTGCGGCCCGCTGGTCGGCGTCGGCGCTCTCGGCCACCGCGCCGCCGTCGGCGTCTGCGTCTGCGTCCGTGTCGACGGTGCGGGCCGCCGACGCCTGGGCATCGATGAGCTCGGCCTCGAGCGAGTCGGCCCGAGACACCGCGGCCACGAGCTCGTTGCGGCGCATGTCCAGCTCCTTGGTGCGCGCCGCCAGGTCCTCCTCGGCGGCGGCCAGGGCGACGTAGCGTTCGACCAGACCGGCCTCGAGCTCCTCGATCCGCTCCTGCAACTGCGCTGCGATCTCATCGTCGGCGACACCACCGTCGGCGACGGCGGAGCCGGCAGGCTCGGCCGCCACGGCGGTCCCACCGGCACCCGTCGCAGCAGCGGCGACGATCGACGCATCGGGTTGCCGGCGGGCGCGAGGCTTCCACCCCCAGATCCACAGCAGGTAGCCGGTGAGCAGGCCGATCAGAAACGCGGCGACCAGGTACAGGAGCAACTGCGCTGCGAACCAACCCATCAACGGCCTCCGGGAGTTGTGTGCCCAGCGCGCACCGTAACCCTTTGTCCCAGCTCGCCCGGGGAGGGTCGGGTTCCGATCGGCAGGGTCCTGGCGATCCGGTGACCCACCCCGCCAGCCGGCTCACCGTTCCGACCACGTTACGCAGCGAGCCGATCGCCGCGACGTGAGCCTCGGGCTCTGGGGAACGATGCCCGTCGATTGATTAGGGTCGGCGTCGTGCAAGACCGACCCAGCGCCGCTGAGCTGCTCGCCACCATCGGCGAGTACCTCGACCAGGACGTCCTGCCGCTGATGCAGGGCAACCTTCGCTACCACACGCTGGTGGCTGCCAACCTCGTCGCCATCCTCGGTCGCGAGGTGCAGGCCGGAACCGGCCCCGCCCGCCGCGAGCAGGCCGAGCTGACCGCCCTGCTCGGCGAGCCCGGCGGCGGCGCCCCGGCCGGCGAAGAGGATCTCGACGCGTCGTTGCTGCACCTGCACGGCGCCCTGCAGCAGCGGCTGCTCGGTGCGGAGCTGCCGGACCGGGCCTTCCTCCTCGCCGCCCGCGACGCGCTCGAGCGGGCCACGCTGGACAAGCTGGCCGTCAACAAGCCCGGCTACGAGCGCTACGACATGGCCGTCGAGGTGCCGTGATGGCTCGCCGGGATCTCGACGCCATCGCCGCCGCCGCCGGCCGTTACCTCACCGAGCGGTGGGGGCGTCCCATCGAGGCGGTCGACCTCCAGGAGACCTCCGTCGGCGCCCGGCGGGGCAACATCCTCTTCGACGCCCTCGACGGTGACGAGCGCCACCGCCTGGTGCTGACCATCTACCCGCCAGCCGGCACGGTCATCCTCGGCGTGGAGTTCGAGACCGCCGCCCTGCGGCTGGCCGAGGCGGCCGGCGCACCGGTCGCGCACGTGTACGAGGTGTGCACCGACGGCAGCTGGTTCGGCGAGCCGTTCTTCATCTCCAGCCGCATCGAGGGCGATTCGCTGCCCCGCAACATCCTGCGCCGCATCGCCGCGGACGCCGACCTGGGCCCGCGCATCGGCGCCCAGCTCGGCGCCGCCTTCGCCGCCATCCACGCGGTCGACGCCGCGGTGCTGCCGGTCGAACTGCACCGCAGCCCGCTCGACGTGCCGCCCAGCCGGGGG
>JADLEF010000202.1 GCA_020846295.1 Acidimicrobiales bacterium | reverse complement strand
GGAGGTGGTCGATGACTTCGGCGACAACCGGCTCACCCTCTCCGCCTGCCATCCGAAGTTCTCGGCGGCGCAGCGGATCATCGTGTGGGCCGAACTGCAGGGCGAACCGGTGGCGACGGTGCCCCGGCCGACCGATCGGCGCACCATCGACGTCACCCCGACCACGGTGCCGCCCGTGACCGCGGTCCCGCCGTCGAGCAGCGCGGTCGCGCCGGCGCCGGCGGACACGACCGCCGCCACGACGACGAGCACCACCGCCGCCCCCACGACGACATCCTCGGGCGTGGACCCGGAGGCGAACCACCTCGCCGGCGACCCCGGTGGCTGGCCGGGAGCCATCGGGTGGGGACTGGCCTGCCTCGCCGTGGCGCTCGTGGCATGGCTGATCGGCCATCGCCTCGACGTCTCGCGCGGTCGTCGCTGGACTCGACGGTGGGCGGTGTACGCGGCGTCGAGCCCGCTGGTGGCGATCACGATGTTCCTGTGCTTCGCCAGCGTCGACCGGCTGTTGCCGGCCTACTGAGCGACGATCGTGCGACCCTCCCCGGCGCTGATCGCCGTGTCCGCCGTGCTCGCCGCCGGCCTGTTGGCCACCGGGTGCCGCGGCGGCGATGCGGACGACGCCGCGGTCACCACCGTGGCCACCTCCGCCGACACCACGTCCACGACGATCGATCCGACGAGGCCGCAGACCGCGACCGGCGCCAACGGCAACCCGCGCGACGAGCGCATCGGGCCGCCGGCCAACAACCGGCCCTCCGACGGCACGCTGGCCGAGGGGCAGTGCTTCAACGAGATCCTGGTGACCCCGCCTCCGCCGGAGGTCGACGGGCCGACCGGCACCGACGCCGCGGCGGCGAGCACCACGCCGACGGCCGCCGCCCCGACGACCACCGCCCCGGCAACCACCGCCGCCGGCACGGCGACATCGGGCGCGACGACGACCCAACCAGAGGCCGAGCCGACCGCGGTGCTACACCAGCTGATCGTGGTGCCGGACTGCGCGCTCCCCCACGACGGCGAGGTCTTCGCCGTGCTGACCCTCGAGGAACCGGCGGCTGCGGCGTTCCCGGGCGAGACCGCGATGCAGCGACGGGCCGCCGGCCTGTGTCTGGAGCGCTTCGAACCGTTCGTCGGCCTCGAGTACGCGACGTCAAGGCTGCGCATCGCGGTGCTGCGACCCACGGAATCGACGTGGACCGACAACGAGCGCACGGATCGGACCGTGGTGTGCTCGGTCTACGACGAGGCGTTGCGCCCGCTCACCGGCAGCGCACGGTTGTCGGGCCGCTGAGCGCGGCCCGGTCAGCTGATGACGGCGAGGACGTCGCCTTCTTGGACCTGGTCCTCCGGCTTGACCCGCAGCTCCGCGACCGTGCCGTCGCACGGAGCGGTCACCGGGATCTCCATCTTCATGGACTCGAGGATGATGAGCTCGTCCCCCTCGGCCACCGTTGCCCCCACCTCGACCACGACCTGCCAGACGTTGGCGGCGATCTCTGCCTTGACCTCGGCCACGGTTCCCCCGAAAACGACCCCGCACCGTCATCGGTGCACCTGCGAACGAGCGCGCACCCTAGCCTTCGCCGCCCGGCGCGGCGAAAGT
The DNA here is from genome assembly GCA_020846295.1 of Acidimicrobiales bacterium. Classification (GTDB taxonomy): domain Bacteria; phylum Actinomycetota; class Acidimicrobiia; order Acidimicrobiales; family CAIXPF01; genus CAIXPF01. The sequence continues at coordinate 6,137 of JADLEF010000202.1, read as the reverse complement.
GGTGCCGTCCCGTCACCCGCTCCTGCGGGACGCGGCATCGTCCCGGCCACGCCGGACGCGGTAGCGTGCAGGCCGTGTCGCTCCCGGATCCTGTCGCCGATCGGCGCAGCAACATCGCCCGCTGGGTGTCGACCGCCAAGCGCGTCGGCTACGGCCTGTACCTGCTGGCCATCGTGCTGTTCGTCATCGGGTACGTCGTCCGGTACACCTCGCTGATCACCACCGTGATCACGGTGGCGCTGGTCGTCGGGTCGCTCGTGTTGGCCCCCGCCATCGTGTTCGGGTACGGCGTGCGGGCGGCCGAGCGGGACGAACGGCGGGCCGCACAAGCCGAGCGCGCCGCAGGCCGCTCCAGCTGAACGGGCCCGGTGCGGCGTCCCGGCGGCGGTGCTCCACCACCCGGGCGTCGTCGGCCACTCGGTAGAGTCCCCGGCGTGGGCGCCCGTCTTCCCGCCGCCGTGCGTCGGCGGCAACTGCTCGATGTGGCGATCGGGGTGTTTTCCACCAAGGGGTTCCACGCCACGTCGATGAACGACGTGGCCGAGGCGGCCGGTGTGACCAAGCCGGTCCTCTACCAGCACTTCCGTTCAAAACGGGACCTGTACCTGGCAGCGCTGAACGACGTCGGCGACCGGTTGCGCCAGAGCATCGAGAAGGTCACCGCCGAGGCGTCGAGCCCCCGCGAGCAGGTGACGGCAGGGCTGCGCGCCTACTTCCGCTTCGTGGACGAGAACACCGACGCGTTCTCGCTGCTGTTCGGGGGCGGCAGCCGCCTCGATGCCGAGTTCAGCGCTGCGGCTCGGGCGGTCGAGGCGGCGGTGGCGGCGTCCACCGCCGAGCGGATGGATGTCACCGACCTCTCGACCGAGGAGCGCACGCTGTTGGGCCACGCCGTGGTCGGCCTGGCCGAGGGAGCCTGCCGGCACTGGCTGGCCGAGGGCCGTCAGATCGATCCCGAAACGCTGGCCGACCAGGTGTCACAGCTCGCCTGGGCAGGTCTGCGCAGCATCGGCAACGGTGGCGCTGGTGGCGGTAGCTGACCAGCCGTCCCTCGGGTCGTTCGCGGTGGGCGTGGCCGGCGGGACCGGTTCGGGCAAGACCACGGTGGCCCGCCGCCTGGCCGACCTCCTCGGGGCCGACGGCGTCGCCCTGCTGACGCTGGACGCCTACTACCTCGATCAGGCGGCGTTGACGACACCGCAGCGGCTGGCGGTCAACTACGACCATCCCGACGCGTTCGACTGGCCGCTCCTGCTCGAGCACCTGCGCCGGCTGCGCCGGGGCGAGGCGGTACCCGTCCCGGTCTACGACTTCGCCGCGCTCACCCGCTCGGCGCAGTGGCACCTGGTGCCGGCCGCGCCGGTGATCATCGTGGAGGGGATCCTCGCGCTGTACGAACCGGCGCTGCGGGCGAACTTCGACCTGAAGGTCTACGTGGACACCGACGCGGACGTGCGCTTCATCCGGCGGTTGCAGCGCGACGTGGCCGAACGCGGCCGCACCACCGAGAGCGTCATCGAGCAGTACCTGGACTCGGTGCGGCCGAGCCACCTGCAGTTCATCGAACCTACCAAGCGGTATGCCGATGTGATCCTTCCCCACGGCGGGCACAACGATCCCGCGGTGGAGGTGCTCCTCGCCCGGCTGCGGGAGCTGGTCACAGACCGCAGGAGCCCCGATCGAGGTGGAAGTAGCGGGCGTTGAACGAGCGGCACAGGCGCATGCCCACGATCACGCCGCCGATGGTGACGAGCGCCGGGAGGTAACCCCCGGCCACCTGGATGATCGGGATGGCCGGGCAACCGCCCGAGATCGCCCAACCTGCACCGAACATGATCCCGCCGGGGACGATGCCCTTGTGGATCGGCATGCGCTTGGGCCGGTGGCCGGCGAGGACGAAGAACCCCGCCGCCGACAGGCACACGCCGATCACGAAGGCGAAGAACATCCGCAGGTCCTGGAAGGTGAACATGCGGTTCAGCTGACCGTAGTCGCCGAAGCCGATGTTGCTGACGGTGAAGCCGAGCATCGTCCCGAACACGACGTTCAGCGCGACGGCCTTCTGGAGCCGGTTCATCAGATCACCTTCCACAGCAGGGTCGACACGACGACGGCGGTGCCGAAGAACGTGGCGGTGGCGACGATGCTCGGCAGTTGGAGACGACCGCAGCCGCTGAGCCCGTGGCCCGAGCTGCACCCCCCGGCGAGGCGGGTGCCGAAGCCGACGAGGATGCCGCCGACGAAGAGGATCGGCCACATCAGCCATCCCGAGGTGACGATGGCGGCGAAGTCGGGACCCATGTCGGCGCGCAGCTCGAAACGACCCGAGATCAGGGCGGCGAGCAGGCCGCCGAAGAACACCGACAGCAGGACCGCGGCCTGGGCGACGAGCGGCACGGGCCCGCTCGGTGTCGCGGCCGGGGGCGGGTCATCGTGGTCCACCAGGACCGCGGTCGAGACCGTGCCCTCGCCGAACTCCTCCATGGCGGCCGCTTCGAGCGCGGCGGCGAAGGCGCCCTCGTCGAACAGCTCGTTCTGCTGCTCGACCTCGCGCTCCTCTCGCCAGTGCAGGATGCGATCCCAGGCGCCCGAGACGCCGACGGTGCGACCGGTGCTGAGGTGGTAGCCGATGGTGACGGTGGCCAGTCCCAGGCCGCCCAGCCACGCGGGCCAGAACGCGCTCATCGGGCGGACCGCACGCCGAAGAGGCGGGCCCACCAGGAGCGTCGGCCGTCGGCGGGGCGCTCGGCGAGCAGCACGCTGCCGGTCCGACCACCGCTGACCGCGGTCCGTGGCGCCGAGCCGGCGGTGCGGCGCGGACCGGCCTTGGCTCCCGGCTCGAGGATCTGGGCCATCTTGCCGTTGGGCAGCAGCGCCACCGGAACGGGCTTGCCCGCCAGGCTACGGGTGTAGCGGGCGCAGCTGAGCCACGCGTCCTCCGTGTCGCAGTAGTGGGTGCGCCAACCGGAGAGACTCGAGTTCAGATTGGGGAACAGTGGGCAGTCTGCCCGGTGAGAGCAGGCCATCGCCTACCTCCGACGCTAGAAACGGGGTGGTCGCACCACTTTCGGCGCGAAGATACGCAGCGTCCGACGGGACGTTCGTCCTCTTCGGAGTGAATCCCCCGCACGGGCGATGTCAACCACCGCCGGTGGCCCACCGGCCCCGTTCCCCCGAACCGGGCTCGGTTCAGCCCAGCATGGGGCAGGACACGCTGAGCACCGGTCGGGCTCCGCGGCGATCGTCGAGCACCGCCTCGCCACCGGTGACGGCGAGGACCGGCGCCAGGGTGTGCGCCGCGGACTCGAGCGCGGCGCGCGCTGCGCCCTCACCGGGCGCGACGACATCCACATCGGCGACGACGCAGATCCCGTCGGTCCGGACACCGAGCTCGACCGACGTGGGCCGCACGGCCCGCAGCACCGCATCGAGGGCATCGGCGCTCAGCTCGGCGAACAGCTCCCTCGTCTGCGGTCCGAGTGGCAGATCGCCATCGGCGAGCAGCGTCCAGGCCAACTCACCCGGGCGCCCGCCGTGGACCGTACCGTCGAGCATGGTCGTGGCCACGCGCCGCAGGATCTCGCCGGCGCTGCGCAGCTCGCCGGTCTCCGCCCCGCGGAGCCGGTGCAGCAACCGGCGCACGTCCTGCAGCGCATCGGCGTTGGAGGAGCGCGCCTCGCGCAGTAGATCGGCCTGCACGGGATCCTCGAGCCGGCCGGCCAGGCGCTGGAGCCTCAGGTCGGCGCCGATGAGCGATTGCAGCGCGTCGTCGTGGATCTCGCCGGCGAGCTCCTGGCGCCAGCGGCGCGACTGCAGCACCGCCGCCCGGCCCACGTGCAGCGCTCCGAGCGCAGACGCCCACGTCCCGGCGACGTCGACCAGCAGCCGCTCCGCCGTCAGGCGCTCGGCGAGCCGCGGTGGCGTCGCCCAGTAGGCGCTGATCGCGCCGACGACCTGCCCGTGCCACAGCGCCGGCGCGGCGGCGGCGCGCAGCCCGAACGAGTAGGCGAGCGACCCCGGCGGCAGCTCCCACTCGGCTCGGGGCCGTCGATGGTGGGCCGCCGACGCCCCGATGAGCGGACCGTTCGGTATGGCCGAAGCGGGGTAGGCCGCTCGCCGCATCGCGTCGGGCAGGGCGGGACCGGCGGCGAGGCCGAGCTCGAGCGGCGCCTGCACCACCTCCACCGCGATGACCGCACCGACCAGTCGGGCCGCCACCGCGGCCTCGACTGCAGGGGCGACCGCCCGCAGGGGCAGGCGACCGGCGGCGCCGAGCACCAGCCGGGTCAGGCGGTGCTCGATGGTCTCGCCATCCTCGATGGTCTCGCCCGCCGCGGCACGACCCGTCGGGTCAGCGGGGCTTGATGGGGCCGGCTCCGACACCGATCAGTCCCCGGGTTCCCCCAGGCGGATGACACCGGCGCGAGCCGCCGCCACCACCGCTTCGAGCTTCGTGTGCACCCCGACGCGGGCCATGGCGTGACGCAGGTGGTTGCGCACGGTGTGGGCCGAGAGGTAGAGCTGGCGGGCGATGTCCTCCACCGAAGCTCCGTCGGCGGTGAGCTGCAGGACCTGCCGCTCCCGACGGGACAGTTCGAACGGCGCCGGCGGGCGGGGCGCGGCGTGCGACAGCAGGCTCAGCACCTCGCCGCTGAGGTAGGAGTCGCCGCTGGCCGCAGCGCGCACGGCGCGCAGCAGTTCGCTGGCATCGCTGTCCTTCGGTACGAAGCTGCTGCAGCCGGCTTCCAGCGCCGAGCTGACGAGATCCGGGTCCTTGACCGCGGTGACCATGATGCACTGCGTCGCCGGCCAGCGTTCACGTATCTCGCGGGCGGCATCGAGGCCGGTGCCGTCGGACAGCCGCTGATCGAGCAGGACGACGTCGGGCCGGTCCTGACCGACTCGCGTCAGGGCGACCTCGACCGAGGTCGCCAACCCGATCAGACGAATGTCGGGCTCATCGCGCAGCAAGGCGGCAAAGGCTTGACCCACCACCGCGTGGTCATCGACGACCAGTACACCGATCCCAGCACCAACCACCCGGCCGACTCTAGTGCAATCGCTCTAGAATTTGCGCATGTTGTCGGCTTCAAGATCACCAAGCGTGCGCACAGGGGCGCGGCGCATGGCAGAAAGTGGCCGGCTCCGCTGACGTGATCGAGTTGTGTCCCCTGTCGGGTGCGTCGCCCACCAGAGAGGCGGTCGGGCACGCGGTCACCGCGCTGCGTGAACTTGGGCCACCCACCGGCAGGGAAGGGCGGTCGCACGCGGCCACGCGCCACCGATGGACCGGACCCGAGCCATTTGGAGAGATCTATCCCGATGGCTCGCAGAATACGTCTGACGTGGTGAGCAACCCCGCCCGGGCCGAGGCCAGGACGGCCAGCACGAGGCGTCGCACCACGGCCCGATCGTCCGGTCCTGCGCCGTCCTCGTCGCCGGGTTCCGGGGGGCCCGGCCGCACCAACCGCCGATAGACGATCGCCCCGACGATGAGCGCAGCCACCAGCGCGGCGTCGGTGCCGGGCGGCAGGCGGCCGTCCAGCGCCGCCCGGGACACGATCTCGGAGAGCGGACGGCGACGGGCCTGCAGGACGCGGTCCTGCAGGGCCGCCAGCGCGGGATCCCGAGCCGCTGCGGTCAGCAGATCGGGGCAGAGCACCGACATCGGCGGCGTGCGCAGCCGGTCGTGGATGGCACCGGCCGCGGCGAGCACGTCGGCGTCGAGCTCGCCGGTGAGCGGCGGCACCGAAGGCGGCGGGATGGCGGCCCACACGTCGGCCACCAGCGCGTCGCGGTTCGGCCACTGCCGGTAGATGGTGGTCTTGGCCACCTTCGAACGCTCGGCGACGGCGTCGATGGTGGTGGCGAACATGCCGCGCTCCACCATCAGCTCGAGCGCGGCAGCCAGCACCACCTGGCGGGAGCGCTGCACCCGGGGATCGATGCCGCGACCGGCCCGGGCCGGCGGAGCGGTCATCGGTCGGCGGCGGGCGCCTTCGAGGCGAGGGTCACGCCGGTGCGCATGGGCGCCACCGTAGCCCGGCGCAGCGAGCGTCAGCCCTGCGAAGCGAGCGTCAGCCCTGCGAAGCGAGCGTCAGCCCTGCGAAGCGAGCGTCAGCCCTGCGAAGCGAGCG
>JADLEF010000201.1 GCA_020846295.1 Acidimicrobiales bacterium | reverse complement strand
GGGACTGTAACGACAACGGTGTAACTCCTTGGATCTAGCCTTCGGGCTGGGAGGAGTTGTGATGGGCAAGGTCGATGTCGCCGGGGTGCCGGCGGAGTTGTTGGCGGTCGAGTTGTTGGAACGGGCACGTTCTGAGGGGGTCGAGCTCGTCGGTCCTGGCGGGCTGCTGGCCGAGTTGACGAAAAGGGTCCTCGAGGCCGGTCTGGAAGCTGAGCTCACTGAGCATGTGGGGTATGCGCCGTATGACCCGGCCGGCCATCACAGTGGCAACAGCCGTAACGGGACCCGGACGAAGACGGTGATCACTGAGATCGGTCCGATCGCGTTGGACGTGCCCCGGGACCGGGCAGGGACCTTCGAGCCGGTGATCGTCCCGAAACGCAAACGCCGGCTGGGTGGGGTGGATCAGATGGTGTTGTCGCTGTCCGCCAAGGGTCTCACCCATGGGGAGATCTCCGCTCACCTCGAGGAGATCTATCAGACGAAGGTGTCGAAGGAGACCATCACCCGGATCACGGACCGGGTGCTCGAAACGATGGTCGAGTGGCAGAACCGGCCGCTGGACCGGGTGTATCCGGTGGTGTTCATCGACGCCATCTTCGTCAAGGTCCGCGAGGGCCAAGTCGCCAACCGGCCGATCTACGTGGCCGTCGGGGTCAGCGTCGACGGTGAACGCGACATTCTGGGCCTGTGGGCTGGTGAGGGCGGTGAAGGCGCCAAATACTGGCATCACGTCCTCACCGAGATCCGCAACCGCGGCACCGCAGACGTGTGCATCGTGGTCTGCGACGGGCTGACTGGCCTGCCCGACGCTGTCGGGGCGGTGTGGCCCCAAGCAATCGTGCAGACCTGCATCGTGCACCTGCTGCGCAACAGCTTCCGTTACGCCTCCCGCAAGGACTGGCCCGCCATCGCGAAGGGCCTCAAGGCGGTCTACACCGCCCCGACCGAGGCCGCCGCGATGGAACGCCTCGCGGAGTTCGCCGGCGATTGGGAAGACCGCTACCCAGCGATCGTGAAGCTGTGGGAGAACGCCTGGGCAGAGTTCGTGCCCTTCCTCAGCTTCGACCCCGAAGTCCGCGCCGTGATCTATACGACAAACGCCATCGAGTCGATCAACGCTCGGATCCGCAAGGCCGTGAAAGCAAGAGGGCATTTCCCGAACGAGACTGCCGCCCTGAAATGCGTGTACCTCGCCCTGATGAGCCTCGATCCCACCGGCCGAGGACGGCAACGCTGGACCAACCGCTGGAAACCAGCCCTCAACGCCTTTACACTCGCCTTCCCGGGACGTATCGTCCCCACCAGCAAGTAACCGAGATTCACTCAAACAGAGAAGAACCAGTTACACCGAAAACGAGACAGTCCCGGAACTCGGGGTTGCGGGGGACCTTCGTGGTCACGGATGGCGGGGTGTTTGTGCTGGGCGTTCGGGGTGCCCAGAAGTCCTGCGCTGTGTCGGTGGGGATCCAGCCGATCTGTTCGGGTTGTGCACCGCAGTTCTCGCAGCGTTCGAGATGCGGTTCGACTTCGCCCCAGCTTTCGCCGAGGCTCGTTGAGCGTGTACGTGGGGGCGCCACGAAGGTGGCGATCCGCCGGCCGAGGTCGTCATCGCCGGCGCGGCCCATTGCGGTGAGGGCGCGGCTGCGCATGTCGGATAGTTGGCCGATCAGCTGCGCCTGGTCGCCGTTGTTGATGGTGAGTTCGAGGGCGATGTCGGTCCACTGCAGCGCTGTTGTCCAGTCGGCGACGTCGAGGTAGGTGAGGGCGGCGCTGTTGGGAAGCCAAACGTCGTGTGGGTAGCGATCGTGGAGTTGGGCGTACAGGGCGTCGCCCTCGTCGCGGCGTCCGGCGAGCACGAGCAGTTCTGCGATCTGGGCGCGGGGGTGCGGGGCGCTTCGATAGCCGAGGCGAATCGTCTGTTCCCACGCGGCGATCGCCAGGTCCCAGTCTTGGCGTTGTCGGTGGAGGTCGCTGATCTCGGCCCACACCTCGGTTGCGACGATCGCGTGCCACGCGCACGGATGTTCGGCCAGTCGGATCAACGCGGCGAGCCGTTCGCCGCTTCCGCTGGATGTTGCGTCAACGGCTTGCATCAGCTCGGGGATCGACAGCGGTGCATCCACGTCCAAGACGGTAGTGCGCCTCGCCGAGAGCGGTGATCGGTGGTGGCTCGGACCCGAGGCGAGCCGAGGCTTCTGCGGGGTTCGCTCACGGCCCGAGCTTCCGGATAGCCCCGCAAGCCAGGGCGGCATCGAGGTGGCGTGTTTGTCATCGGTATGATGACTTTTGTGCCGTCGAGTCGGAGTGTGTTGTTTGGGGTGGCTGAGCGGCGGAACGGTTGGTTCCGGGCGGCGGAGGCGGTTGAGGCTGGGGTGGCGCGTCAGCAGTTGGCCCGTTTCGCGGCGTCGGGGGTGGTGCAGCGTTCCGCTCATGGTGTGTATCGGCTTTGCGATTTCCCGGCGACAGCGTTCGAGGACGTGATCGAGGCGTGCTTGTGGGCAGGCCCGGACGCAGTGGCGAGCCACGGGACCGCGCTGGCGGTGCACGGCCTCGGCGATGCCATGCCGCCTGCGGTCCATCTGACGGTCCCTCGTCGGCTCCGCAAGCACCGCTCCGGGGTGGTGGTGCACCGCGCGGATGTTCCTCCCCGTGATGTCACTGCCCGGGAGGGGGTTCCGGTCACGACCATCGAACGCACGCTTGGGGATCTGGGTGCCGATGGTGAGAGCACGGAGAACGTCGTCTCGCTTATCGCACAGGCGGAGCTGCTAGGGGTGCTCAGCCGCCGTCGGGCGGCGGCGTTGCGATCCCAACTCGGGGCGGGCAGGTGATTGGGTCCTATGGCAGTGCGACTGCGTTCCGGGTTGCGCTCGAAGCCCGGCTCCGTCGGGCGGCTTTAGAGGACCGGGTTCCGTTGGATCGGCTCCGCAAGGAGGTCGCCACGCAGCGCATGTTGGCCCGCCTGGCTGCGACGGACCAGGCGGAGGGCTGGGTCCTCAAAGGCGCACAGGTCTTGTTGGTTCGCCTTGATCAGCACGCCAGAGCGACGAAGGACGCCGACACCACCTGGCGGCTGGACGCCGCGCTGCTCGCCGACGCGCTCGATGATGCCGCGGAGTTGGACCTGGCCGACGGGTTCGAGTTCGAGATCGGGCCCGGCGCCAGGATCGCGGCGGAAACCGATGAGGGTGGCTGGCGCTTCTCGGTGCGGGCGTTGCTCGACGGGCGACTGTTCGAACAGTTCGTGCTCGACGTGAACGTCTCGCCCAACGACCCCCGGCCGGTCGATCGTCTCACGCTGCGGCCGTTGCTGGACTTCGCGGGGATCGAGCCGCCAACCATCGCCGCGGTCCCCGTCCCGTTCCACCTGGCGGAGAAGCTGCACGCCTACGTGCGGATCTACGCTCAGGCCAGGCCGTCGAGCCGCACGAAGGACCTCTACGACATGCTCGTCATGGCCCGCTCGCTGCCCCTGCCGGCCAGCGACGAACTCTCAGACGCGGTCCAGGCCACGTTCGAGCTCCGAGCAACATCGCTGCCCGCCGTGCTGCCGCGCCCTCCACAGCAATGGGTGCGAGCGTGGACGAGCTTCGTGCGCGATCACGCGATCCCGTGGGCCAATCTCGACGTCGCCTACTCCGCGCTGACGCAGCTTTGGGCGCCGATCCTGGAACCGCCGGTGCGGGTACAAGCATGGGACCCATCGGCCTGGACCTGGGCATAGAGCAGGCGAGACCACCAATCGCTCATCACCGGGCGCCATCACGCTCAGCGGTCGCCCAGGACGCTGATCGGTCCGTGGGCACGAGGGTTGGTCGCCCGGAAAATCTCACAGAAAATCTCACAGCACTGCGGTAAGCGGTGGTCACCCGCGGGCAGCAGCGGACTGCCAAATCTGGTTTCTGACCAGGTCATATCAGCCCTGACCTCGGACTCTGTCGAGTGGTCAATCCGACTCATAACCCGAAGGTCGCGGGTTCAAATCCCGCCCCCGCCACTAGATAGGTGACGAAGCCCCTGGCCAGCGGCCCGGGGCTTCGTTCGTTTTCCGGGTGTTCCTCCGGGTTAGGCGGTCTTCCTCCGTACGTTCTCCCGTGGTTCTCCCGTGCCGCTCGTGGGCGGGGGAAGCGGCTTGGCGAGCCGTTCGGTTGCGGCGTCGGCTTGCATACCGGGCAGGATGTGCTGGTAGGTCTGCATGGTGAGCGCGATGTTGGCGTGGCCGAGGCGTTCGGAGACAACCTTCACGGGGATCCCGTCCTTGATGAGGAGACTGCCGTGGGTGTGACGGAGATCGTGGAACCGGATGGTCGGCACCCCTGCGTTGGGAACGATCCCGTCGGAACGCTTGGTAGACGGCGTGGGGGTGGACGGGACGGCCGTCGCCGTCGGTGAACACCCACCGGTCGTGGTTGTTGATGCCAGACCGCAGCGAACTCCGCCGTCTGGAACGCCTGCCAGCCGGCGAGGACGTTGAGGGTGGTGTCGTCGACCCCCGGCCGGTCGATCGTCTCACCCTCCGGCCGTTGCTGGATCTCGCGGGGATCGAGCCGCCCACCATTGGGGCGGTCCCCGTCCCGTTCCACCTGGCAGAGAAGCTGCACGCCTACGTGCGCATCGACGCTCAAGCCAGGCCGTCGAGCCGGACGAAGGACCTCTACGACATGCTCGTCATGGCCCGCTCGCTGCCCCTGCCGGCGAGCGACGAACTCTCAGACGCGGTCCACGCCACGTTCGAGCTCCGAGCAACATCGCCGCCCACCGTCCTGCCGCGCCCTCCACAGCAATGGGAGCGAGCGTGGACGAGCATCGTGCGTGATCACGCGATCCCGTGGGCCGACCTCGACGTCGCCTACTCAGCGCTGACGCAACTTTGGGCGCCGATCCTTGAACCGCCGGTGCGGGCACAAGCATGGGACCCCTCGGCCTGGACCTGGACGTAGCGCAGGCACAGACCTGGGCCTTCGTCGTTCCTGGGGTCGGATCGGCGAATCTCTAACATTTTCTCCAACGAAGTCGCCGATTCTCGTCCTTGAGGGTGCCGGAATGCGTCAGGATGGTCTTCTGGCCCGCCTGGGATGTCGGTGCCCTCACGCTCCAGCCTCGACGTGTCGGTGGTGACGGGCGAGTCGATGCCCATCGATGTCGAGCCGGGCAGGGCGCTCGCCCGGCCGATGCACGAGGCGGCGCCCGTGACGATGGCGACCTTGTCGTTGAGGAGCATGGCCGGACCCTGGCACGGCCCGCCCTGGTAGGGTGCCGCCGTGGCTGACGTCCTCGCTGGTGTGACGGCAGGTTCGACGGCTGGGCTGCGTTCCGCGGTCTACGAGCTCGACGACCTCTTCGCCGTCCAGGAGCACTTCCACTCGCGGGGTTGGACCGACGGGCTGCCGGTCATGCCTCCCACGCCCGAGGCGGTGCAGGCCTGCCTGGACTGGACGGGTCACGTGCCCGACCAGGTGCTCGGCGTGGAGCCGGTGCGCAACCGGCCGATCCTGGCCGAGAAGGTGGCGGTCAACGCGGTGATGGCGGGCTGCCTGCCCGTGCATTTCCCGGTGGTGGTCGCCGCGGTCGAGGCGATGCTCGAACCCGAGTTCCTCGTGCACGGCGCCACCTCCTCCACCGGCGGCTGCGCCGTGCTGGTGGTGGTCAACGGGCCGGTCCGCCGGGAGCTCGGCATGGATGCCACGTTCAACGTGCTCGGCAACACCGACCGCGCCTCGGGGGTGATCGGCCGGGCCGTGCGGCTCTTTCTCATCAACGTGCTCGGCGTGCGCCCCGGCGAGATCGACCGGTCCACGCTCGGCCACCCGGGCAAGTACAGCTACTGCATCGCCGAGGACGAGGAGGGCCTGCCCGAGGGCTGGGCGCCGCTGGGCCAGGAGCGCGGCGCCGCTCCCGACGCCCCCGGCTCGGTGACCGTGTTCGCGGCGATGGGCCCCCGCCAGCTCCTGAACGAGTGGACGACCGACCCGGCCGACATCGCCGAGACCTTCGCCGCCGACATCCGCAACAACCTCAACACCTACTCGTTCTGGCCGGGTAACTACGCCGTCGTCGTGCCCACGCAGCTCCGCCAGGTCTTCGCCGACGCCGGCTGGACCAAGGACGACCTGCGCCAGCGGATCTTCGAGCGGGCCCGCATCACCCGCGGCGACTGGCGGGCTGTGGGCAAGGGGGCCAAGGTCTACGACTCCAACGCTGACCGCGAGCACCCCGCGCTGCCCGACCCCAGCGCGCTGCTGGTGATCGGCGCCGGGGGGCCCGCCGGCGGTTTCGGTGCTGTCATCCCGCCGTGGCTCGGCCACAAGTCCCGGGCCGTCACCCGCGCCATCGGCGTCTGCGACAACTGCTAGAGGGGGAACCGTGACCGTGCAGCCCGGCATCATCCAGCACCGCATCCGGGTGCTCGACCCGACCTTCGAGAACGCCCCGGTCGGCTTCGAGCTGGCCGCACCGCTCCCCGGTCTGGAGGGCCGGCGGATCGCGCTGCTCTCCAACGGCAAGGTCGGCGTGTCCCGCTTCTACGACCACGTGGAGCGGATGCTGCTCGAGCAGCATCGCGCCGCGGAGGTGGTGCGCCGCACCAAGCGCAACCTCAGCGCCCCGTGCGAAGCCGAGCTGATGGCGGAGCTGCTCGGCTACGACGCCGTGTTCTCCGCGGTGGGTGATTGAGGCAGCTGCTCGTCGTGCAGTTTGCACGACGCCGTGACCGCTGAACGGGCCGGTGTTCCCGCCGTGGCCGTGATGACCGAGGCGTTCGTGTCGGCCGCTCAGATGATGGCCGCGGTCCAGGGCGTGCCCGACTACCCGTTCGTGGTGATCGCCCATCCGATCTCCAGCGCGACCGACGCACAGCTCGCCGAGCAGGCCGAGCGGGCGGTGATCCGGGGCGTCGAGATCCTGCGCGACCGGGTCTGACCTCTCCGCCGCCCCCCACGACCTGTTGGTCACCAGCGTCGCCGATCTCGAACGCAACGCCCAGCAGCCTGGCAGCACCGAGTACGAACCGGCCCAATTCGGCATCACCGCGTATGACCGCCGCGCCGCCTGAAGAACCCTCCCCGGCGCAACGCTGGTTCGCGCTCGCTACTCAAGACCTCGCGGCCGCACGAGTCCTGCTCGCAGACGGGACCGTCGCCCTGCGGATCGCCGGGGTTCCTGGCCCAACAAGCAGGCGAGAAGGCACTGAAGGCCGGGCGATGCCCAGCAGCTGTTCGCCGCAGCAGCCCGAGTAATCGACGCTGTGGCCCGCGACAGACCCGAACTTGAACCGTAACCACACAGGCAGACCGGCTGCCCGAGCCTCACCGACCGTGAACGCCCCAATCGACGTCGGCCTCAGGCGGGTCGGGCGCCGCTCGGGCGGCGGCGGCTGATCGCCACACCGGCGAGGGCGAGCCCGGCGGCGATCGCCGCCGCACCGAGGACCGGGAGCCGGTCCGCCGACCCACCGGTGGCCGGCAGCGGGGCGGCGGCGGTGACGCTGGTGCCGGCCACCGTCACCGACGGCTCGGCGCCGTCCGCGCTGAGGGTGAGCCGCGCCCTCGCCCGGTTGTTCGCGGTGTTCGGGTCGAACAGGGCGCCGGCGACGAACGCCTCCGCCTCGTACCGCGCCCGCGGCGGGGACCCGTCGAAGGCGGCGAACAGGTGCAGGGCCATCGGGCGCCCGGGAGGCGGCGCCGCCTCCGCCGTGCAGACGACGGTGGCCGCTTCAGTGCCCGCCGCGCAGGTGGCGCGGAAGGCGTCGAGGTAGCCGCGCCGATAGGTCAGGCCGGGGCCGAGTTGCACGACGACCGACAGGGGACCGCCGCGGTCGGGTCCGCGCGAGGCGATGGACCACGAGAACGCCACCATCGGCTCCTCGAACGCCACCTCGGCGGCGTCGCCATTGTCCGCAACGAGGTCGGCGCTCGGTCGATCGGGATCGGTGGGCACGGGCGCACCGTTGAAGGTGACGGGGATCGCGACGGCGTCGTTCGAGGTGTCCGGATCGGCTTCACCGTGGCGCACGGTCGCCCGCAGCTCGGCGGAGGCGCCGGCCGGCAGGCCGACGTTGATGGCGGCGAACGGGACGTACCGCGGCGCGGAGCGTTCCATCACGCCCTCCACGCGGCACCGCAGCAGGTCGGGCTGCACCGCAGCGCAGGTCGCGGGCTCGGTGAACGGTGCGTCGTCGGTGGCCGCGAGCCGGACACCGGCCGGCGCCTCGATGGTCAGCTCCACGTCGCTCGCCGGGGCGGGTCCGCGCGAGCTGACCACCACTGCGGCGTTGGCCACGCCGTCGACGGGTTGGGTCCAGCCCGGCGGGAGCGCGTTGTTGACCACCGAGACGTCGGCGGCGTCGAAGGCGACGGGACCACCTGCGAAGCCGATCGACACGTCGGCTGTGTCGTCGGCGGGGTCGGCATCGGTCCCGGTCCAGGACGCCTCGACGCGCAGCGAGGTGGTGGACCCGGCGGCCAGGCCGGTGTTGACCACCAGCAACGAGAGGTGGACGCGCTGATCGATGCGCAGCGGCTCGACCAGCGTGCAGGTCACCGTGCGCCGGTCGGCGGAAGGCTCGCACGGCGGCAACGCGCCCCCACCGACGCCGGACTCGCTCTCCAGCGAGCCGAACCGGGCCCGGACACCGACACCTTCGGGCACGCGGGCGACGACCCGCACCCCTTCGGCGGGCGTCGCCCCGTCGTTGGCGATCGTGGCCAGGACCTCCGACACCGACGATCCCCACGGCTCCCACGGCTGCAGGGAGGTGTGCAGGTCGGCGGGGCCCGCACCGAGGGGCCCGCCGGTGAAGGTGACCGGCACCACCGCGGCGTTGTTGGCCGGGACCGGGTCGGCGGCGTCGGTGGACACCGACGCCGCGAGCTGCGCCCCGCTGCCCGCGGGCAGCGCGCGGTTGGCGATGATGACGTTCACCCCCGCCGCGCCGCCCGCCGGGACGGTGCCCAGGCTGCAGACCACCTGGTACGGCGCGGCGGCCACCGCGCAGGATGCACCGGCGCCCTGGTCCGGTCCGGCGGTCCACTGCTGCGCGGTCCCGGCGACGGCGTCCACCCCATCGGGCAGCGCGACGCGCAGCGTCGATGCGGCGGCGTCCGGCCCGGCGTTCACCACCACCAGCCAGAACTGCACGGTCGACGGTGTCGGCCGCCAGTCCGGTACGACCACGTCCGCGATGGACCCATCCGCCGTTGCCGCCTGTGCGGCGGCAGGAACCGGCGCGCCGAGCGCGCCGAGCGCAGCGGCGGCGAACACCCCAATGGCGCGTGCTGCCCGCATGACACCGCACCTCCTGCACCCCTCCGACCGCCCCTCCAGACCGTACGGTATGGCATGACGATGCGTTGGAGGAGGGCCGCGCGGACGCAACCGGGGTGGCGATGGTCACGGCGCGCCTACGGGAACAGTCGGGCGTGGCGACAACGGTCCGCAACGCTCAGCGACGCCGTTGCGGTGTCCGCAGGTGGGGAGAAGCGCCGGTTAGTGACCTACGGCCCTCGTTCCAGGCGGAGATTCGGATGCACGATCGCGCTGCGAGGTGACGCCATGAGCGACGTGTACGTCGAGTATCGGTCGTCGCAGATGGGAGCGGATCTGGTTGATCGTGCTCGATCCCGCCCGGTCGAGCGTGAGCACCGGTTCGCATCCGAGGCGCCCGGTTCCCTGCGGGGTTCGGGCCGTTCGTTCGCCTCGTGTTCGGTTTCACCCGGCCGCGTCGCCGGATCCTGGGGAGCACCTTCGCCGGGGTCGTGGAAGAGGCTGGCGCCAAGGCTGAACGCTTCGCGCCGGGCGAGGCGGTGTGCGGCATGACCGGTACGAAGCTGGGAACCCACGCCCAGTTCGTCGTCGCGCGGGCCGACCGCGTGGCTCGTGTGCCGGAGGGTGTGACGCTCGAGGACGCAGTGGGCGTGCTCTTCGGTGGCACGACGGCGTTGCACTTCCTGCGTGACACGGCGTCGGTCGCCGCCGGCGACACCGTGCTCGTCAACGGCGCGTCCGGCGCGGTCGGGTCCAACGCGGTGCAACTCGCGAAACACTTCGGAGCGATCGTCACCGCCGTGACGAGCGACGCCAACACGGACCTGGTCACGGCTCTCGGCGCCGACCACGTCGTCGCCCACGACGGCGACGACCTCGCCGCGATCGGCACCCGCTACGACAAGGTGCTCGACTGCGTCGGGAACCTCACCGTCGACGTGGGTCGGCGCCTCCTCGCTGAAGACGGCGTGCTGGTGCTGCTGGTGGCGAGCCTGTGGGACAACATCCGCCGCCGCAAGGACGTTGTGGCGGGCTCGGCTCCCCGAACGCGTGCAGGACATCGACTTCCTCCTCGATCTCCTCGCCAACGACGAACTCACCGTCGTTCACGACAGCAGCTACGACCTCGACCGCACAGCCGACGCCTACCGACGCGTCGACAGCCGTCACAGGCACGGCAGCGTCATCGTGCACCGGTGGCCCGATGACGAACGTCTCCAACGCAACCCGAAGATCGGGCGCCGCGCCGCCGCCAGCGACCAACGTCCGGGAAAGGAACCGTCATGACCACCTCGATACGCCCCTTCGCACCCGCATCGACCAGCAGCAGGCGGGCGATCGAACCGATCGACACGTGACACCGACCACCCAGGCCTAGCCCGGGGACTGTCTCGTTTTCGGTGTAACTGGTTCTTCTCTGTTTGAGTGAATCTCGGTTACTTGCTGGTGGGGACGATACGTCCCGGGAAGGCGAGTGTAAAGGCGTTGAGGGCTGGTTTCCAGCGGTT
>JADLEF010000200.1 GCA_020846295.1 Acidimicrobiales bacterium | reverse complement strand
TGACGGGCGGCCCAGGCCAGGCCGTGGTAGAAGCCGAACCCGCTGCGGCCCTGGTGCAGCAGCGCATCGGCGAACATGGCGTCGAACCAGCGCAGCCGCCGCGACTGCGGCGTGCCGGCCGGGTCGAACACCGCGGCATCGAGCACGGCGGCGTCGAAGTTGGCGTTCCACCCGGCGGCGATGCGGCCGGCGAGCAGCGGGGCCAGCGCAGCCGGGTCCACGTCTCGCGCGTCGACCACCCAGGCGCGCTCGATCCCGGCGGCGTCGCGCGTGGCCACCGAGACGACGCGCAGCCGACCGGTCCCGATGTGGGTCTCGGTGTCCACCGCGAGCGCGACGGCATCGGCCACCGCAGCGGCGAACGGCGCCAAGGCGCCGGCGTCGCTGATCAGGCGCGGCCGTACGGCCCCGGGGTCTGCCATCCCCAACTCCACCCGCTCAATCTACGCACACCCTGTGACAGCGGCCCGGCACCGGTCCCGCCCCGTCGACCGCCGCCCCGATCCGCGCCGCTCCCGTACTCCTCGGGATGCAGCGCGGTCAGTCGACCGCCACCGCCTGCTCGGCCATCACCGAGGCCATCGCCGCGCCGAGCCGGTCGGCCACCTCGTCGACCAACGCCTCGTCGAGCACGGTGTTGAGCACCAACAGCCCACGCCCGGCGAAGAACACGCCCTCGTTCAGCGCGGCCAGGTGCAGCGCGGTCGACAGGTCCTGGTCGTCGCGGGTGGCGTTGGCCTCCGGCTCCTCGCCCCGGCAGAAGCACTGCAGCAGCGAGCCCTGCCGTCGCAACGAGAAGGGCAGCCCGCACGCCTCGGCCGCGGCGATGAGCCGGCCCCCGAGACGCTCGGCCAGGCGATCCATGGTGGCGATGCGCTCGGCGGTCAGCTCCCGCACCGACACCAGGCCGGCGGTGGCGGTGATCGGGTTGCCGTTGAAGGTGCCCGAATGGATCAACCGTGGCGCGCGCGGGTCGGTCACCGCGAGCAGGTCCGCCCGGCCGCCCACCGCGCCGACGGGGAAGCCGCCCCCGATGATCTTGCCCATGGCGGTCAGGTCCGGCGTCACGCCGTGCAGCGCCTGGGCCCCACCGGTGGCGAGCCGCAACGTGATCACCTCGTCTGCGACGAACAGCGCACCGGCGGCCCGGGCCCGCTCGGCGATGGCGGCGAGCGCGCCCGGAGCGGCGACGGCCAGACCGCCCGAGCCCATCACCGGCTCGAGGATGACGCAGGCGATCTCGCCGCCCCGCTCGGTCAGCACCTGACCGAAGTCCTCGACGTCCCCGTGGCGGGCGAGCACCGTGTCCGGTCCGCCGTGGCCCAGCGTCCCGACCTCGTACTCCTCCAGCGAACCGTGGTAGCCGTAGCGGGCCATGAGCACCTTGCGGCGACCGGTGACCGCCCTGGCGATGTAGGCGCACAACATCGTCGCCTCGGTCCCCGAGTTGCAGAAGCGCACCTGTTCCACCGAGCCGACCCGCTCGGCGAGCAGCTCGGCCAGCTCGACCTGGGCGTCGTTGCGGGCCGGCCACGCCGTGCCGCGGGCCAGCTGGCCTTGCACCGCATCGACGATCGGCGGGTAGGCGTTGCCGTGCACCAGCGACGTGTAGTTGCCCAACAGATCGATGTAGCGGTTGCCGTCCACATCGGTCAGCCACGGCCCTTCGCCCGACGCCATCGTCAACGGGTAGGGCGGGTGGTAGGTCGTGGTCCGGGTGTCCCCGCCCGGCATCACCGCCGCGGCGCGATCCTGCCGGGCGGCGGAGCCGGGGGTGCGGGCTCGGAAGGTGGCCAGGATCTCGCTCATGCCGCGAGGGTACCGCCCACCCGAGCGGCCTCGACGGGGGTCGCGCCGTCTCGTCGTACAGTCGCATGCCAGGCGGCACAGCACAGCCGGCGCGGGCATGGAAGACTCGCCCGATGACGGTGGCGAACGAACCGGTGGCGAACCAACCCGCGGCGCACGAGCACCTGACCACCGAGCACCTGGCCTCGTGGGTCAGCCGATTGGTCCAGATCCCCAGCGTCAACCCGCTGCACGCCGGGCCGCGCGCCGGCGTGGTGGGCGAGACCCGCCTGGCCGAGATGCTGGCCGAGCAGTTCCGCCGGCTGGGCGCCGACCTGGTGGACACCGTCGAGGTGTTCGAGGGCAGGCCCAACGTCTACGGCATCTGGGAGGGCACCGAAGACCGCTGGTGCGTGCTCGACGTGCACACCGACACCGTCACCGTCGAGCACTGCGAGGGCGACCCCTTCGATGGCCGCATCGCTGACGGTCGGGTCTACGGCCGCGGTTCGGTGGACACCAAGGCGTCGATGGGCGTGATGCTGGCCGTGCTCGAGCAGGCCCGCAACGACGGCCGCCGACCGGCGCCCAACCTGTTGGTCGTCGGCTCGATCTCCGAGGAGGCCGGTGGGCTGCTCGGCGCCATCGGCTTCCGCGAGTGGGCGACCGCCCGCGGCCTCGAGCCCGACGAGGTCATCGTGGCCGAACCGACGATGTGCGCCCCGATCCACGGCCACAAGGGCGGCGTGTCGCTCGACATCGTGGTGCGCGGCCTCGCCGCCCACTCAGCCCAACCGCACCTCGGCCGCAACGCCGTCGTCGCCGCGGCCAAGCTCATCATGGCCCTCGATGCGGAGCACCACCGGCTGCAGGCGCTCACGCCCACCACCGCCGTCGGCAACGGCACCCTGACCGTGTCGGTCATCAACGGCGGCACCGGCGGCAACGTCGTGCCGGACAGCTGCACCCTCAGCGTCGGGCGCCGCATCGTGCCCGGCGAGGACAACGAGACGGTGGCCAACGAGCTGATCGAGCTCGTCGAACGGGCCTGCCCGCTCCCGGTCGAGATCACCCGGGCCTACATGGGCTCCCCCGCCTTCTACCAGCCGCCGGAGTCCCCCTTCGTGCAGCAGCTCGCCGCATGGGCCGGAACCCGGCCGGAGGTGGCGCCCTACGGCACCAACGCCCTGCGCTACGACGGCTTCGCCAAGCAGATGGTGGTGTTCGGCCCCGGATCGATCGACAACGCCCACACCGCGGTGGAGTACGTGGAGCTCAGCGAGCTCGAGCGCTGCGCCGCCGTGTACCGGCGGTGGCTCGGCCTGGATTGATCCTCGGTTCGGCCGCTGCGGTCCGGACGGCCCCGAGGGGCCGTATCCTTTCGTAGCTGTGCCTGAACTCGCGCTCGTCGTCCTCGCCGCCGGTCTCGGTTCACGCTTCGGCGGGACCAAGCAGCTCGCCGAAGTCGGACCCTCGGGGGAGGCGATCCTCGACTACACCATCCACGACGCCCGCCGCGCCGGCTTCGAGGACATCGTGCTCATCGTGCGCCGGGACCTCGAGTCGTTGGTGAGCGAACACCTGCGGGCCACCCACGGCAGCGGGCTGGACTTCCGGCTGGTGTTCCAGGACGAGTTCGGCCCGTCGCGGACCAGACCGTGGGGTACGGGCCACGCCGTGCTCGCCGCCCGCGACGCGGTGCGGGGCCCGTTCGCGGTGGTCAACGCCGACGACTTCTACGGCGCGGCGTCCTTGCAGCGGCTGGCCGACGCGCTGCGGCGGGCCGAGGACCCGGCGGACCGCCACTACCTCGTGGCCTACGAGCTGGCCCGCACGCTGTCGGCATCCGGCACCGTGTCGAGGGGGGTGTGCACCGCCGGGGAGGACGGCATGTTGGTGCGGATCGTGGAGAACCTCGCCATCGAACGCATCGCCGACGGGACGATCGTGTCCCACGACAGCGGTTTGACGCTGCCTGACACCACGCCGGTGTCGATGAATCTGTGGGGCCTGCGGCCGTCGGTGTTCGCCGAGCTCGGTGACGCGTGGGACCGCTTCCTCGCCGAGCGGGGCGAGGACCCCAAGGCCGAGTTCCAGCTCCCGACGGTGATCAGCGCGGCGGTGACGGCCGGACGGGCGTCGGTGGCCGTCGAACGGACCGACGCCGCCTGGATCGGCGTCACCTACCCCGACGACCTGGCCGACGTCGTCGCCCGCATCGCGGAGCTGGTGGCGAGCGGTGTGTACCGCTCGCCACTCCGACCGGTCAGCTCGGCGTGACCCGCAGGATGCGGTCGGTTCCGCCGTTGGAGGTGCCGATGTACAACGCCCCGTCCGGTCCCTGCGTCACGGCTCGCAGCCGCCCGTAGGCCCCGTTCAACGCAGCGGGCACGACCTCGCCGCCGAGGTTGCCGGCGGCGTCGTAGAACTGCACCCGCAGCGCCGAGCCCTTCAGCGTCGCCACTGCCAGCGCCCCGTTGTAGGAACGCCACTGGCTGCCGCTCAGGAACGTCGCACCGGACGGCGCCACCGTCGGCGAGCCGGAGGACCAGCGGGCCGAGGTGGCCCCCGCCGCGGTCATCGGCACCGCTTCGTTGTACCCCGGCACCGGGTTCCAGCCGTAGTTCGCCCCCGCGGTGATCAGGTTCACCTCGTCGTCGCGATCCGGTCCGTGCTCGACCTCGAAGATCTGGCCCGTACCGGGTCGTACGGCGAGGCCCTGCACGTTGCGGTGCCCGTAGCTGTAGATCAGTCGGGTGTTGGCGTTGCCGTTGCCGGCGAAGGGGTTGCCGGCCGCCGCCGCACCGTTGGCGGGATCCACCCGCAGGACCTTTCCGCCCAGCGAGGCGAGGTCCTGCGGGTTGGCGCCGGCCGCCGCGTCGCCGGTGCCGATGAGCAGCGAACCGGTGGCGTCGAACCGCAGACGGCAGCCCCCGTGGCGGCCGGAGGTGATGGGCAGTCCGCCCACGAGCGGGTCGTTGACCCGGGTGGCGACGGTGAGCCCGGTGTCGAGCGTCCACGCCACGACCTTGATCTGACCGCTCGCTCCCTGGCACGTGTAGATGCGCCGGTTGGACGCGAAGTTCGGATCGACCGCGAGGCCCATGAGACCCGTCTCGCTGCCCACGAACAGGTCCCCGAGGTCCGCCGACAGCTGCCGTACCGTACCGTCGGGCATGCGGACCGAGAGACGTCCCGGCCGCTCGGTGTAGAGCATGGCCCCGTCGGGGGTGAAGGCGATCTCCCACACGTGGTCGAGCCCACCCACCAGTGTGGACACGTTGAGCGTGGGCGAACCGTCGCCGGCCCGGAACCCGCCGAACCACCAGGTGGCGAAGCCCGAGCCCGGGGTGTGGAACAGCGTGTCGTCGGCACCGTCGCCGTTGACGTCGAGCACCGTCGGGGTGCCGCTCACCGTGGAGGACACGTCGAGCCCGTCGATCGACGCCGGCCGGAAGAACCAGATCAGGTCCTCGGCGCGATCCGGTTGGTAGAAGAGCACGTCGTCGCGGCGGTCCCCGTCGAAGTCGCCCACCACCGGGGTGAAGTCGCCTCCGGCCTGCACCGGGGCGCCCAGGAAGCTGCGGTCGCGGCGTCCGTAGAGCACCGCGTCGGACCCGTCGCCCTGGCGGTACCACAGCAGGTCCGCCGCGCCGTCGCCGTTGAAGTCACCGCCGCGGAACTGGAACCCGGTGCCGATGTAGGTGATGCCGCCGATGCGCCCGGTCCGGCCGCCCCACCACAGGATGGCGTCGCCCACCGCCGGGTCGTAGAGCACCACGTCGCCGGCCCCGTTGGCGTCGAAATCGCCGGCGACCATGCCGTACTCACCGGCCACGTACGCCGTCTCGGTGACGAACGATGTCCCGGTGGACGTGAACAGCGAGTCCTCGCCGGTCGGGTTGTAGAAGAAGAGGTCGTCGGCGTTGTCGCCGTTGAGGTCGCTCACCACCGCGGTGGCATCGGCGGGCGTGGTCGGGGCCAGCACCGGGGAGAACCCCCGGGTGCGGCGGCCGTACCAGACGATGCCCGGCGCAGGCTTGCCGAGGTCGTACCAGAACACGTCGTCGACGTTGTCCCCGTTGTAGTCACCGACGATCGGCCGGTAGCCGTACCCCGCGCCGAGCACCGCGGCATCGACGTTGCCGTCGGCCCGGCCGTACCAGATGCCGTCAGCGTCGGGGTTGCCCGAGTCGAAGATCAGGTCCCCACGACCGTCCCCGTCGAAGTCGCCCCTGACCGGCGGTCGATCCGCTCCGACATCGACCACCCGCTCCGAGGACGGGAAGCTACCGCTCGGTTGGGCCTGCGCCTCGGCGGCGGGCACCAGTGCCACCAAGGTCAGGGCGGCGGCACCCGCGGCCGCCGCTCGTCTGTTGCGCTTGCGCATGGCGTCGCACCCCACTGTTCTGTCCACCCGCCGCATCGTGGAAGCCGCGACCCTCCGAGGTGGGTCGACGGTGCCCGCAGCGTAGTGAGCGCGCCGACGGTACCGATGTCGCGGCGGCGGCCGGCGGCCGGCCGGCGACGGCGGAACGGCGCTAGAACAGCAGTTCCGCCACCCGGGTGATGGCCAGTGCGGTCAACGTCACCAGGGTCACGTTGCCGACGAAAACCAGCCAGGCCGCCCCGCCGGCGCCTGCACGACGCCGGCGGGGCGGCCGGTTGGACAGCGAGAGATGGGGTGATCTGACGAGACCGCGCACCGGCTTGAACTCGGCCGGTCCTGCGACCGGCTGGAGGGGACCGATGTCCTACCCCGGCTGGGCCTCGATGCCGCTCAGACGGCGTCGACGCCCATCTCGCCGGTGCGGATCCTCACCGCGCGATCGACCGGGGCGATCCAGATCTTGCCGTCCCCGATCTTGCCGGTGCGGGCCGAGGTGGCGATCAGCTCGGCGATCTTCTCCGCCTCACCGGTCTCGCACAGGATCTCGATCTTGACCTTCGGCACGAAATCGATCTGGTACTCGGCACCCCGGTAGGTCTCGGTGTGGCCTCCCTGCCGCCCGAACCCCTTCACCTCGGTGACGGTGAGGCCGGCCACGCCGGCGCCTCGCAGTGCATCCTTGACCGATTCCAGCATGTGCGGCTTGATCACCGCGGTCACCATGTGGAGCATCCAGCTCTCCTATCCGTAGTTCGTCGTGGCGAATCGTCGTCCGTGTGCGCAGCTCGTCGGTCGGTCATCCTTCCATGCCGGAGACCCGGCTCAACGCCGTCGCCGGCTCGAGCAGATACCCCCGGGAACGTACCGTGCGGATGGAGAGCCCCAGCGGCTCGACCCGCCGCCGAAGGCGCAGGATGTGGACATCGAGCGCATTCCGGCCGGGGTTGTCGCCCGGCCAGCCGGCCCGGGTGAGGTCGTCGCGGCGCACCACACCCTTGTAGGACTCCACCAGCACCACCGCGAGCCGGGCCTCCAACGGCGGCAGCGTGACCTGCCGACCACCGAAGCGCAGCACACCCCACTCATCGAGCCGGGGGGCGCTCAACCCGGCGTCGCGGCCCCGGGCCGACAGCGCGTCGATGCGCGCCTGCAGATCGTTGCGGTCGACCGGTAGCCGCACCCAGTCCTCGAGCGGATCGACGGCCACCGGCGCCGGAGCGTCCGGCTCGACCAACAGCAACCGGGGCAGTCGCGCCGCGGCCAGTTGATCCCTGCGTTGTCGTCGCGAAGGCCAGCGCACCATTTCGACATCCATGGCGGAACGGACGATATGGGCGCGACGTTTCGTGCCTGTTTCGTGAAGATGAACAGGCCGGAGGTGTGCGATGCTCGGCGCCCATGGCGCCCACCTTCACCACCCGACCCGAGCTGCTCGGCAGCCACGGCCTCGCCGCCAGCACCCACTGGCTGGCCACCGGCACGGCGGTGGCGGTCCTCGAACGGGGCGGCAACGCGTTCGACGCGGCGGTGGCCGCCGCCTTCGTGCTGCACGTCGTGGAGCCGCACAACAACGGGCCCGCAGGTGACGTGCCCATCATGCTGCGGGCCGGGCCGGGTGGCCCGGTGCAGGTGCTGTGCGGTCAGGGTCCGGCGCCGGCCGGTGCGACCATCGCGCACTACCGCGGCGAAGGGCTCGACCTCATCCCGCGGAGCGGCCTGCTCGCCGCGGTGGTGCCCGGGGCGACACCGGCGTGGCTCACCCTGCTTCGCGACCACGGCACCTGGACGCTGGCCGACGCGCTGGCGCCGGCCATCACCTACGCCCGCGACGGCTGGCCCATCGCGGCGGCCACCGGCGCGGCGGTGGCCGGGTCGCGCCCGCTGTTCACCGGCAACTGGCCGACCTCGGTGGCCTACTGGATGCCGAACGGTACGGCGCCGGTGCAGGGCGAGCGGTGGCGCAACCCCGAGCTGGTGCAGACCTGGGAGCGGTTGATCGCGGCCGGCTCGGGCCTGGCGGACCGTCAGGAACAGATCGAGCGTGCGATCGTCGAGTGGAGCGAGGGGTTCGTGGCCGAGACCATCGACGCCTTCGTGCGCACCCCGGCGAGCGACGGGGTGGGCCACCAGCACGCCGGCGTGCTGCGCGCCTCGGACATGGCGGCCTATCGCCCCGGCTACGAGGCGCCCGCATCGTTCGATCATGGGGGTTGGACCGTGCACAAGTGCGGGCCCTGGTCCCAGGGCCCGGTGCTGCTGCAGGGCCTGGCCCTGCTCGAACAGCTCGGCATCGAGGACGTCGACCCGTACGGAGCGGACTTCGTCCACCTCGTGGCGGAGGCGATGAAGCTCACCTACGCCGACCGCGACACGTTCTACGGCGACCCGATCACCGATCAGGTCCCCCTCGACGTGCTGCTCTCGCCGGCCTACAACGCCGGTCGCGCCGCGCAGATCGATCCCACCACCGCGTCCGGCGAGTACCGGCCCGGCACCATCGCCGGCTTCGGCCACCCGCTCGACTACGCCGCCGCCGTCGCCCGCCAGGAGGTCGCCCGGGAGTGGGCGGGCCGCGTCAGCGGCGAAGCGGCCGGCTCCGGCCCGGTGCGGGGCGACACCTGCCACCTCGACGTCGCCGACCGGTGGGGCAACGTCGTGTCCGCCACCCCCAGCGGCGGCTGGCTGCAGTCCTCGCCCCACATCCCGGCGCTGGGCTTCCCGCTCGGTAGTCGAGCCCAGATGTTCTGGCTGGACGAAGCCCACCCGTCCGCCCTGGCGCCGGGCAAGCGGCCCCGCACCACGCTCACCCCCAGCCTCGCCACCCGCGACGCAGGGCGCACCGCGCTGGCGTTCGGCACCCCCGGCGGCGACGGCCAGGACCAGTGGCAGCTCCAGTTCTTCCTCCGCCACGTGCACGGCGGCGCCAACCTGCAGGAGGCGATCGACGCGCCCGCCTTCCGCAGCGCCCACTGGCCGGACAGCTTCTGGCCCCGGCCGGCCTACCCGCAGCGGCTGATCGTGGAGGAGCGCTTCGGCGAGGCGGTGCTGGAGGACCTGCGCGGGCGTGGCCACCGCGTCGTCGCCGCCCACCCGTGGTCCGAAGGCAGCATCTCCGCCGTGCTCAGCCCTGCCGAGGGGTTCCTCCGCGCCGCGGCCAACCCGCGCGGCATGCAGGGCTACGCCGGCGGGCGCTGAGCGCGTTCCCCACTTTGGTCGGGCGGGAACCAGCCGTCCACGCCGTACCGTCCAACCGGTATGACCATCGTCGAAGCGAAGCGTCCCCGTCCGATCGCCCGCCGATCGGTGTTCGCGCTGGCGCTCGGCGCCGCCGCGCTGGCCGGATCGTGCGGCCAGGGCGGCGACGACGCCGACGGCGCCGATGCCGGCGCGGCGACCACCGCCCCCGTGGCGGCGACGGCGAGCAGCGCCGCCACGACGTCGAGCAGCGCGGCCGACGCGGCCGGACTCACGGGGATCGACTGGCAGCTCACCACCCTGGTCGAGGGCGAGAGCAGCGGCCCGCTGCCCGACGGCGTGCGAGGGAGCCTCCGCATCGAAGGGAGCGAGCTGACGGTCGACACCGGCTGCAACCGCGGCGGGGCCAGCGTGGCGGTACAGGACGGGGCGCTGCGCATGACCCAGCCGTTGCTGCTCACCCAGCGGGGGTGCGACGGCGACGCGCTGCGGGTCGAGCAGTTCGTCGTCAAGGTGCTCGACAGCAACCCGATGTACCGCGTCGAGGCCGGTCGCCTCCGCCTCGACAGCGGGCTCGGCCGCAGCCTCGAGTTCGTCCCCGCCGCCTAGTGCAGCGGGTCGCTAATCACACGCGTGTAAGTTGGGGGTGTCTGGGAGGGTGTGATGTTCAAGGCTGCGCCGATCGTGTTGGATTCCGAGACTCGGGCTGTGCTCGAAGCGCGGGTGCGGGCG
>JADLEF010000199.1 GCA_020846295.1 Acidimicrobiales bacterium | reverse complement strand
GGGCGATCCCCGAGGGATCGCCCCGGCGCTGCGGACCATGCGGCCGAGCACCTACCGGTACCGTACCTATCCGTACGGTACCGGTGGGTATGGTGGGTCAGTCGGCGACGAGCTCGCGTTCGCGCTGCGGCTCGACCACGTACTCGTCGAGGTCGACCTCCTTCGTCATGTCGAAGAAGTCCACGTTGCGGTACGGCGAGTTGATCGTGATGCGACCGCGGGCGTTGCGGTAGTAGGTGGTCATGCCCGGATGGGTCCAGACCATGTCCTCGTGTTCACGGGCGACGTTGTCGTTGTAGCCCTCCCACACGTCCTCCCGGACCTCGACCGCGCCGATGCCCTGCTTGGACATCTTGGCGATCATGTCCATGATGTAGCGGACCTGCATCTCCACCACGAAGATGAGGCTGCCGCCGTGGCCCGGCTGGAGGTTCGGGCCGTAGAGGATGAAGAAGTTCGGGAACTCGGGCACGACGGTGCCCATGTAGGCCATGGCGTTGTCGTCGTCCCACTTCTGGCGCAGGCTCTTGCCGCCCCGGCCGTAGGTCTCGTAGGTGTTGATCAGGTGCAACACGTCGAACCCGGTGGCCATCACCAGCACGTCGGCCTCGCGGGCGGTGCCGTCCTCGGTGATCACCTTGTTGCCCTCGATGCGGGCGATGCGGTCGTCCACCAGGGAGACCTTCGGGTTGCGCAGCATCCGGTACCAGCCGTTGTCCATCAGCATCCGCTTGCCGAACGGCGGGTAGGTGGGCAGCACCTTGTCGAACAGCTCGTCGGCCTTGTCGCCCAGCTCGTCCTTGATGTACTTCGTGAAGTACGCCCGGTGGGCGTCGTTCTGCGCGTTGAGCGAGCGCTCCGGATGCTCCCAGTTCGGGTCCTTGTGCAACGCCGAGTGGATGCGGTCGTTGAACGTCCAGCCCAGGCGCACCCGGTACCAGTTGCGGTAGAGCTCGCACTCGCGGAACAGGAACCGCATCGGATCGGGCACGGCCTTGCGGAACGCGTCGAACGGGGCGGCCCAGTGCAGCGAGCGCTGGTAGATCGTCAGCGACTCGACGTCGTGCTGGATCTCCGGGGCGGTCTGCATGCAGCTCGCCCCGTTGCCGATGATGGCGACCTTCTTGCCCTTCACCGATGCGTCGTCGGGCCAGCGAGCGGTGTGCCACTTCTCGCCCTGCCAGCTCGACAGGCCCTCGATGTCCGGTTCGATCGGCGGGTTGAACAGACCGGCGGCGCTGATCACCACGTTGGCCACCCGGCTGTCGACGTTGCCCGCCTTGTCCCTGGTGTTGACGGTCCAGGTCTGGCGCTGCTCGTCGTAGTGGATGTCGGTCACGGTGGTGTCGAAGGAGATGTGGCGGCGCATGTCGAACTCGTCGGCCACGTGCTCGAGGTAGCCGAACAACTCGTCGCGCAGGCAGAAGTAGTTCTGCCAGTCGTAGGACGCGAACGAGAACGAGTACAGGTGGTTCGGGGTGTCCACGCCGGCACCGGGGTACTTGTTCTCCCACCACACGCCGCCGACCGTCGGGTGGCGTTCGATGATCTCGAACGGGACGTTGGCCATCTGCAGGTTGATGCCGGCGCACAGCCCCGAGACGCCGGCGCCGATGATGATGACCTTGAAGCCCTCCGGCACGTCGAACGGCTCGTGGTCGAGGAACTTGGTCTGGCCGAGCTGTGCCGCGGTGAACGCCCCGTACTCATCGGGCACGTGCTCGGACATGGCGACGCCGAGCATGCGGACCAGCATCTCCTCGGACGGCTCGGGCATGGCCACCGGGCGGCCGGCCTTCCAGGCCAGGATCGCCTCGAGGGCCGCTTCGCGCACCTCTCGCTGGTGCTCTTCGGTGAGCCCGCCCGTGTCGTTGTCGCCCATGCCGGTCTGGCGAGACGGCGCGTACGGCGCGTCCAGCCAGTGGGTCTCGCCGGTGAGCTGCACCAGCACCATGAGCAACGTCGGGATGTTGGCGACGGCGATCGCCTCCTGGAACTGTCGCTCGTCTTCCGCGGTCAAGGTCTTGGTATCGGCCACTGGTCCCCCTGAGAACTGGATCCCCTCGAATCTAACGGAAATCCGAAACCTTCGCCGACCCCGCCGACCCCGACCCCGCCGCCGGCGCTGTCTCAGTCGGCGAGATCGGCGCGGAGGCTGCTGACCCGGGGGTACACCAGGGCGAGGACCGCCCAGCACAGCGCCACCGAGATGGCGAACACCGCGAACACGCTCCGGTAGACGGTGAGCGGCTCGGGGCCGGTCTCCTTGCCGATGATGGTGACCGCCACCGCGATGCCGAGCGCCCCGGCGATGTTTCGCACCGTGTTGAACGAGGCGTTCACCTCGCCGTAGAGGTCGGCGCCGACCCGGTTCACCACCCCGCTGTTGAGCGGGGGATGGGTCAGCGACCACCCCATCCCGAACAGACCCAGCGCCGGACCGACCGCGAGGTAGTTCGGTTCCTCCCTCAGGAAGAACAGCGGCCACACCACCGCCATGGTGGCGATGAACGCGCCGTAGCGGACGATGCGCTCGTGGCCGAACCGCTCCGAGAGGCGGCCGCCCAGCGCGGTGACGAAGCCGCTGATGATCGGCCCCGGCAGCAGGGCCAGGCCGGTCTCCAGCTTCGAATAGCCCCAGACCCGGGCGAGGAACAGCGGCCACACCAACCAGGTGGCGAGCCCGGCGAAGTTGAGCAGGAAGTTGGCGATGTTGGCCACCGTCACGGCGGGCAGCGTGAACACCTTCAGGTTGAGCAACGGCTGCGGATGGGTGCGGCAGCGCTGCACGAAGACCGGCAGCAGCACCGCCGCGGCGAGGAACGCGCCGATGATCACGCCGCTCGTCCAGCCCTGGTCGGACCCGAAGCTCGCCCCGAACACCAGGCAGGCGATCGCCGCGGTGCCCACCACCACGCCGACCAGGTCGAGGCTGCCGGCCGTCGCAGTCGCCTTCGACTCGGCCAGCGAGCCGAAGGTGCCGGCCAGCGCGACCAGCGCCACCGGGGTGCTCAGCAGGAACAGCACCCGCCAGCCGCTCGCCGCCAGGATCAACGCCGACAACCCCGGGGCCAGGGCGGAGGCCAGCGGCCCGGTCGCGCTCCAGAAGGCGATGGCGCTGAAGTGGCGGTCCTTCGGGAACTCCGGCAGCACCACCGCCAGCGAGCTGGGCAGGATCATCGCCCCGCCGGCGGCGGTGACGAGACGGGCGGCGATGAGGACGTACACCCCCGGAGCGACGGCGGAGAGCGCCGAGCCGACGGCGAAGGTGACCAGGCCGGCGCGGAACATGCGCCGGCGGCCGATGCGATCGGCGAGGCGGCCGGCAACGAGCAGCAGGCTGGCCATGCCGATGAAGAAGATCGACGCCACCCAGCTCAGCGCGGCGGCGCTCGTCCCGGCGAAGTCGGCGGAGATGTCACCGAAGGCGAGGTTGGTGGCCGTGGTGTTGAACGACATCAGCGAGAAGCCGAGGCTGCCGACGGCAAGAGCCCGCCAGGCCCGGGCGGGGACGGGGGAGCGGGGCTGGTCCACGGTGACCTCGTCGAGGATGCGCTCCTCGCGCCCTGCTGCACTCACCGCTGATCCTCCTGCTGCTCGCCGGCAGACCGTACCCGTTGGCGTCGTCGCCTGCCGGATGGCGAGGTCGCCTTGTGACCTCCGCCCCTGTTGCGGCCGGTCGCGGTTCCAAGAGGCTCGCGGCCATCCACGTCGGGAGCGACCAGCCAAGGGGAGCGATGCGGTACTACTCGTGCGACAGCCATGTGGTCGAGCCGCCGGAGGTGTTCTCCGGCCTCGAGGCCCGCTTCGGGGACCGGGCGCCGCGCATCGTCAACGGCCACGACGGCCGGCCCGGTGAGTTCGTGCTGCTGCCCGGCTCACCGCCCATACCGGTCGGTCGGTTGGGCATCGCCGGCCACCGCCTGGACGACCCGGCCACCCAGGAGCGCATCGCCCGGGGGTACGCAGGGCTCAACCCGGGTGTGCTCGACCCGCACGCCCGGCTCGACGAGCAAGCCGTCGACGGGATCGTGGGCGAGGTGATGTACCCGTCGATCAACCTGTTCACCTTCGCCATCCCGGACCGCGACCTGCTCGCCGCGGTGTTCGAACGGCACAACGACTGGGTGGTGGACTACTGCTCGGTCGCACCCGAGCGGCTCGTCGGGATCGGCTGCCTCGGCCTGCCCGACATCGACGCCGCGCTCGCCGAGATGAAGCGGACCGCGCCGAAGGGGGTGCGTGGCTTCGCCATCCCCTCCCACGTCCCGCCCGAGCGCTCCTACCGTCATCCCGACTTCGATCCGTTCTGGGCGGAGGCGGAGGCCCTGGGCGTACCGCTCACCATGCACGTGTTCACCGGCTCGACCTTCGACGGCGGCCTGGCGGCGCATTGGGGGCAACCGGCCTGGTCGATCAAGGGGTACACGTTCCTGCACATGGCGGCGGCGAACACCGCCGTCGATCTGATCTGCGGTGGGGTCTGCGAGCGGTTCCCGAACCTGCGCTTCGTGCTGTCGGAGTTCGAGACCGGCTGGATCGCGCACTTCTTGCAGCGACTCGACCATGCGACCTACCGCACGCCGGCGGAGGCGGTGGACTACCTGACGATGAAGCCGTCGGAGTACTTCCGCCGCAACTTCTCGGTGACCTTCGAGGACGACGAGGTCGGGGTGCGCACGCGCGACCTCATCGGCGTGGACACGATGCTGTGGGGCAACGACTATCCGCACCACGACTCGATCTGGCCCAACTCGCAGGCGATCCTCGAGCGCATCTTCACCGGCGTGCCGGAGGCCGACGTCGAGAAGATGGTGTGGTCGAACACCATCGACCTCTACAACATCGACGAATCGAAGCTGTAGGGGCCGACGGTGATCCGGCGGTGCCGGTTCAGTCCCGGGTGGGCCGGAAGCGCAACAGGGTCATCCCGTCGGCGCCGTGGTCGAACACGGGCTCGACGGCCCGCCCGACCACGAGATCGGCGTCGTCACCGTCGACCAGCGTGGTGGTGAGCCGCACGCCCTCCTCGAGCTCGACGACGATGAGGCGCTGCGGTCCCTCGTCACCGAAGGCCGGGTGCGTGGGTTGGCGGCCGATCGTCCACGAGTAGAGGTGACCGCGGCCCGACACCTCCTGCCAGTCCAGCGCGGCGGACAGGCACGACGGGCAGCGGCGGCGCGGGTAGTACACCCAGCTGCCGCAGTCGGCGCAGTGCTGCAAGTGGATGCGGTCCTCGCTGAGCGCGTCCCAGAACGGTTTGGTGGTGGGGATCGGCGCCGGGCGCGGCTTGCCGTTGAGCTCGGCCATGGTGCTCAGCCCCCCTGCACGATCAGCGCGGTCTGTTCGGACATGATGCCGCCGGTGCCCGAGCAGTAGACGGTGTCGCACCCGGGCACCTGGTGCTCGCCGGCGTCGCCGCGGATCTGGCGCACCGCCTCGCTCACCTGGGTGAACCCGCCGGCCAGGCCGGTCTGGCCGAAGCTCAACTGCCCGCCGTGGGTGTTGACCGGGAAGTCGCCCCGATAGGTCAGATCGTGCTCGGCGACGAAGGACATGCCCTCGCCCTTGGCGCAGAAGCCCGAGTCCTCGATGGAGAGCAGCACGGTGATCGTGTAGCAGTCATAGAGCTGCACCGCATCGATGGCGGACCGATCGATGCCCGCCATGCCGAACGCCTGCTCGGCAGCAGGGCCGATCGGGGTGTGCAACAGGTCGGGGGAGTACGTCGGCGTCTTGTGCATCAGGTGCTCACCGAAGCCGGTGACGTACACCGGCCGGTGCTTCGTGCGCCGCGCCACCTCCTTGGAGGCGACGACCACCGCTGCGCCGCCGGCGCAGGGCATCACGATCTCCAGCACGTGCAACGGGTCGGCCACCATCTTCGAGGCGAGCACGTCGTCGATGGTGATCGGCTGGCCGAAGAACACTGCGTCGGGGTTGGCGCAGGCGTTGGTCCGTTGGTCGGCGGCGATCTTGGCCGTGGCCCGCGGGTCGTAGCCGTACTCGGCGGCATAGCGGTTGGCGATCATGGCATAGCCGCAGTTCTGGGCGATGTTGCCGTAGGGGATGTCGAACTCGGCCTGCGGGGAGCCCATGATGTTCGACGACGCGCCGAACGGGGACCACGCCCGGGGCTGGTCCGGCGGCAGGCTCGGCGTGGGCCTGGCCGGGGCGGCGCAGACCACCACGTCGCACAGCCCCAGCTCGATGGCCGCCGCCGCCCGCCATACCATACCGACCGGTGTGGCGCCGCCGAGGTCGACCCGCTCGGCGAAGTTCACCCGCCAGCCGAGGTACTCGGCGATGGTCGAGGGCACGAACTGCTCCGACTCTCGGATGTTGGCGCACACCAGACCGTTGACGTCGCTCGAACGCAGGCCGGCGTCGGCCAACGCCAGCGCGGCGAGGTCCGCCCATTGCTCCAACATGAAGATGCGTTCGCCGCGGTAGTGCCGTTCCGGCCGGTACTCGGCCATGCCGACGATGGCGGCGTCTCCTCGAAGTCCCATGGGTCGGGAACCCTACCGCCTGGCGCCGATCCTCCAGCGGGAATCAGCCGACGGTGAACGTCGCCGTCGTGCTCGTCGTCCCCCCGGCGGCCAGCGTCGCCACCGCGGTCACGGTGTAGGTGCCGGAACGTCCGGCCAGGCTGAACAAGGTGGCGCTCGTGGCGTTGCCCCCGTTGAAGTCCCACGGGGCCAGCAGCTCGGTGCGTTGCAGCGCGCCCCGGGTCGTGCCCGCACCGAGGTAGAACTCGACCTTGGTGTACGCCGTCGGCGAGGCGAGGAAGATGGCGACCGGTACCGAGGGAGCCAGCCTGGCGCCGGCCAGCTGGCCGGCCGCCGAGCGGGTCGGGCTGGTCGAGAACCGGAGCGCCTCGGTCGGCGTGGCCACCGTGGTGCTCGTGGTCGGCGGCAGCGTCGTCGAGGTGGTGCTGGTCGACGTTGTGCTGGTCGACGTTGTGCTGGTCGTGGAGGTGGGTGGGGCGGTCGTGCTCGACGATCCGCCGGTGGAGCCGACGGTGTAGGTCGCCGTGGTCGTCACCACCGTGTTGTCCGCCCTGAGCCCGACCACGGTCACCGAGTGGGTCCCCGGCGTCGTCTGCGGCAGGAGGCTGGCTGCGCCGACGGTCCCACCGTTGAGGTCCCACGGTGCCAGCGCCTCGACATGGAACGGCGTGCCGGTGGCGGCCGGGTTGTCCACGTAGAACGACACCCGCAGGTAGGGCGTCGGGGTGGCCAGGAACACGGCGACGGCCTCGCCGGTGGCGAGCTGTGCGCCCGCCAGGGCTGTGGCACCGCCACGATCGGTGCGGCGCGAGACCTGCAGGACGTCGCCGCTGGAGGGGACGGTCGTGGTCGTACTCGGGGTGGTGCCCGACGTCGATGTGGTCGAAGCAGCGGTCGTCGAGGTGGTCGAAGCGGCGGTCGTCGAGGTGGTCGAAGCGGCGGTCGTCGAGGTCGTCGTCGAGGTGGTGCCGGTGACCGCGGAAACGGTGAACGATGCGGTCGTGGACCGCGTCGACCCATCGGAGAGCGTGGCGCGGGCGTGCACGGTGTGGGCGCCCGCGGCGAGAGCGGGGACCGCGGTCGCCGTGGTCACGGAGCCGCCGCCGAGGTCGTACGGCGCCAACCCCTCGGTGCGACTGGGCGTACCGGTCGGGTCCCGGTCGAGCCAGAAGTCGACCTTGGTCACCGCGCTGCCGGCCGCCGGCTGGAGGAACACGAAGATGGGCTCGCCCGTCGCCACGGTCGTACCAGCGAGGGCGACCGCGCCTCCGCGGTCGGCGCTCCTGGACACCAGCAGCTGGTCCGGCCCATTCGGCGTCGTGGAGCCGGCGGGGTAGTAGCCCTGCGCCCGCAGCGCGGTGAGCAACCTGGCCGAGTTCCCGTTGATCAGCCCCCGGATGGCGTCGACCTCGCGCTGCCAGTCGACATCGCGGGTCCGCAGCGGCTGGCCCAACGCCTCCAGCGAGTCACCCCAGCGGGCCGACTCGGCCACCACCGCCGAACGAACCGAGGCGTTGAGCGCGTCGTAGCGCTCGAGGACCTTCGCATCGCTCAGGGCGCCGCCGGGCCCGGTGAGCGCATCGACCCGCTGCGCGAACAGCTGCCGGAACTGCGGGCTGGTCTGCAGCGCCCGCCAGAGGCGGGGGATGATCTCATCGGAGGTCGAACCGGCCACGAACGCGGGGTGCACCCACGCGCCGGGCGTCCCGCCGCTGAGCTTGCGGTCCATCGACCATTCGCCGTCCCAGGCGAGGAAGCGCGTCGGCGTCGCGCCGAGGGGGGACGACGGGTTGCGGTTCACCGCGTAGAAGTTGTTGTCGGGCCAGTCGGTGATGCCGAACCACCACTGCATGATCAGGTAGTCGGCGAAGCTCTCCACGTCAAGGTACTGCTGCAGCTCGGTGTAGGCCGCCGGCGAGGAGAGGTCACTGGCGGCGAGCGTGGTGGTGAGATAGCTCCAGCGCGTCTCGTCACCGCCCTGGGAGGGATCGCTGTTGTCGCCCTTGTAGTAGAACCAGTCATCGGCCGCGCCACCGAAGTAGGACGCCGCGAACTCGTCGTCGGGCCGCTCGGAGGGGTTGTACAGACCCCAGTACACGCCGTTGATGTAGACGTGCGCGAACGTGCCGTGTGATCCATAGCCCTCGATGGCGACCTGCGTGCCGCGGACCAGTTGGTCAAGGGTGAAATCCGTCGCGTCGGGGTTCCAGATCCGACTCCAGGCCCGGTTGTTGCCCGCCCGCAGCACGAGCGTGTCGAACGAGCTCGTGGCCGTGGCCCCCAGCACCGGGTCGCGCTGCAGCAGCGCGGTGGTCCACGAATCCGCTCCGTACTGCGCACGGAACTTGAGTCGCATCGAGCGCTTCAGACGGTCCCAGCTGTGGCCCTTGATGCCGGCGTCGACCTGCTCGTTGGCAGCGGGGTTGTCGGGGTAGAGCACCTCGACCGAGACAGGCTGCTCCACGTCCTCCTGGTCGTAGAAGCCGTTGGCCCCGAACGCCGTGTCGAGGGGGAGCGACAGCGCGATGGTGGGGATCGAGCGCAGCGCAGCCGGGAGCTCGCCGGCGTAGGCGGGGTTGCCGACCACCGCCGGGTCCATAGCGGTGTCCTCCGGTACCTGGTTCGTCGCCTGATCGCCGCCGACCCACTTGAGCCGGCCGTCGGGAAAGCCGGGGATACCGGCCGGTTGGTTCGTCACGTCAGCGGCGAACAGGTAGGTGGTCGTCGACACGGGCGACGCGCTGAACCCCGGGGCCGTTGCCATCGCCCGCAGCGTCGTCGTGCGCGCGATCGACAGCGGAGCGCTGTAGAGCGTGCCGTTGGTCGATGAGGGGGCCGAGCCGTCGGTGGTGTAGCGGATCACCGCACCCGCGGTCGCAGTGCTGAGGGTGACGGTCTGGGCCGAGCTGTACAGCCCGCGCGGGACCGAGGTGGTCACCGCGGCGACGGCCTGGGCATCGCCCGGCCCGTTGCGCACACCGGGCGACGGCGTGGAGAAGTACCGCGCCTCGCCGTTGCTGTCGATCCCGTAGGAGCGATCCGCTGTCTGCGCCGGGTACTGCGGTGCGAAGTCACCGGCGAGGCTGCCGTCCGGGCGGTACAACCCGAGGTACTCGCCGCCCGCGGAGAGCTTGAAGTTGGTGTGCAGCCGGGCGGGATCGGTCTTGATGTCCTTCCCGTCGGCGAACACGACGATGGTGCCGCCCGCCGGCAGCGTCACCGCAGGAAAGGTCCACATCGATGGGTTCGACGCCGAGTCGCTCAGGCTCCAGCCGGCGAGGTCGACGGGGGTGGAGCCCGGGTTGGTCAGCTCCACCCAGTCCGGGAACGTGCCGTCCGTGTCCTGGATGCCGGTGCTGTTGGAGGCCAGGAACTCGCTCAGGTGCACATCGGCCGGCGGCGCGACCGCCCCGTCCGCCGCGGCGACCCGCGCCAACCCCAAGACGACGAGCGCGCCCAGCAGCGCGCGCCCACCCCGCATCGTCCGCCGCATGGTTCCCTCTCCGCCGAGATCTTCTGCGCGCTCCGCGCTGAAGACGAGGTTACGGCGCAGGTGGTGCGCTCGCACGCGGCCCGACGCCATCATCGGCACGATTTCTGTCGCGGTGGGCGCGGTGGCCGAGGTATGGCCCGGCGCTGCCCGAGCCGGGGGAGCGGGCGGTGGGCGCCGGCGCGGCGCGCTGTGCGAGGCTGACGGCCCGGTATCGGACCGACCGTGATGACATCGAACGAGGAGAGCCGTGGCTGCGCCGCTGGACGACGTGACCGTGATCGAGATCGACAGCTGGATGGCCGCGCCGAGCGCCGGCGCCATCCTCGCCGACCTCGGAGCGACGGTGATCAAGATCGAGCCGCTGACCGGCGATCCGATGCGGGAGATGGGTCGGCCGGCGAAGGTCGACGGCCCGCTGAAGGGGTACGACTTCCAGTTCGACGTCGACAACCGGGGCAAGCGCTCGATGGCCGTCGCGCTCGACACCGCCGAGGGCGCCGCCCTCGTCCGGCGGTTGTGCCGCGGCGCCGACGTGTTCTTGTGCAACCTGCTGGCCCCGCGCCAGCAGCGCTTCGGGCTCGACCCCGCGACGCTCTTCCGGGAGAACGCCAAGCTGGTGCACGCCACGCTCACCGGGTACGGCACCACGGGCCCCGAGGCCTGGCGCCCCGGGTACGACGTCACCGCCTTCTTCGGGCGCTCCGGTCTGTACGACGCCATGCGCGAAGGCGACGACGGCGACGTCCCGATGGCGCGTCCCGCCCAAGGCGACCACACCACCGGGCTCGCCCTCGTCGGTGCGGTGCTCGCCGCGC
Organism: Acidimicrobiales bacterium; assembly: GCA_020846295.1. GTDB lineage: Bacteria > Actinomycetota > Acidimicrobiia > Acidimicrobiales > CAIXPF01 > CAIXPF01. The sequence goes on along the minus strand of JADLEF010000199.1, from coordinate 10,409 downwards.
TGCGCATGGCCGAGCGGACCGGCGAGGGACAGGTGGTCGAGACGTCCCTGTTCGAGACCGCCATCTGGACCCAGGCCTCCGACTACGCCGTCACCGCGGTCGACCACGCGCCGGTACGTCGACGGGCCCGGAACCAGATGATCACCCCGACCGCCAACCGCTACCCGTGCGGGGACGGCAAGTGGATCGTCTTCAACGCGCCGGGCGAGGGCCCCTGGCGCACGTTGTGCGAGCTCGTCGGGCGCCGGGAGTGGCTCACCGACGAGCGCTTCGCCACGGTCAAAGGCCGCTTCGACCACATGGCCGAGATCGTCGCCGGGCTCGACGAGTCCTTCGCCGCCCACAGCCGCGACGAATGGGGAGCGATCTTCGACGAGCACGGCATCATCTGGGGCCCGGTGCTCGGCCTGCACGAGGTGGCCGGGGACGTCCAGGCCGACGCGCTCGGCCTGTTCCCCACCATCGAGCACCCGGAGCGCGGACCATACCGGTCGGTCGGTGTTCCGATGCGCTTCCACACCGCGGAGGTGGGCCCCAAGGGTCCGGCGCCGCGGCTCGGGGCGGACACCGGCGCAGTGCTCGCCGGGCACGGCTTCACCGCCGAGGAGATCGCCGCGCTGGCCGCCCAGGGCGTCATCGTCGACAACGGCTGAGCGGACGAGCACGGCGGAGGGTGGCTCAGCCTCGGTGGGGTGGCCGCGACGGGCCCACCGTCGCGCGCCGGGTGCCGGGCCGGCGGGGGCGATCGCTGAACTGCCGTCCGTCGTAGTACGTCGGGTAGGTGTCGGGTCGCCCCCGCCGGCTCGTCCAACGCCACGTGAGCGACAGGCGGGGCGCGGTCACCCCTGGTGCGGCCGGCACGCCGTGCAACCAGTCGCGCTGGCAGGCGCCGCCCATCACCAGCAGATCGCCCTCGCCCGGGGTGAGCACCAGGTCCCCGGGGTCCATGCCGGCCGGTACCTTCTCGGTCAGGGTCGCAACCGGGCGGCGGCGACGCACCACGAACGGCCGGCGGGCGCCGAGCACGACGATGGCGATGAGCGTGTCGTCCAACCAGCGCAGCTCACGGTCGCTGTGCAGGCCCTGGAAGTCGCTGCCGTCGCGATAGAGGATCGCGGCGACGCCCTGGCCCCGGACCTTGTAGACGCTGCGCAGGTGGAGGTCGGCCTGGTGCAGCAGCGGGTGGCGCTCGGCGGGCAGCCCGGCGTGCAGGCGCTGCTCCGGTACGTAGCGCTCGTAGCGCAGCACCTCCTGGTGACCCCAGGGCACACCGTCGACCAGGGTCCGCAGCTCCTTCGCCGGTGCTCGCACGAACCCGTCGACCACGTCGATCCACGACGAAGCGTCGAGGTCGATGCGCCGGCGCGTCGCACCACGGTCGATGGTCAACGACGGCGGGACGGCGTCCATGCCGCCATTCTGGCCGATCGACGACCGTGCCCCGCCCGGGGGTCGGTCCGGCTCAGAAGTGTGGGCGGAGCACGGGGCGCAGCCGCAGCGCGGCCAGCAGCACCGCGACGTCGAGGACCACGACGGCGAGGTAGCGCAGGGTCAGGTCGTCGTCCCGGGCGATGGCCGAGCTCGGCGGATCATCGGGGTCGTAACGCACGTTGATGGTGCGCCGCTCGGTGGCTGCGTCGAACGTCGCCCGGTCCACCGTCTGCTCGCCCGACTCCCTGCTGGCGCGCTCCTCGCGGTCGACCGCCATGTAGGTGTAGGTGATCGAGTACGACTTGTCCGAGCCGGTGTCGAACGACTCGGAGGCGACCACGGTGGCGACGGTGGCGGTGCCCGTGTTGGCCAGTCCGCCGCTGCGCGACCACGCCGCCCAGGTGCTCAGGTGGACCCAGACCAACGCGATGACCACGACCACCAGACCGGTCAGGATGGCGAGGCGGGCGCCGAAGTCGATCGGTGCGGCGGGCGGTGGGGTAGGGGCGGTGCCGCCGCGTCGTCGCGTCCGCGCCCTGGCCACCGGCACCTCGCCGGTGGGCGAGCCGGACCACGCCATCGTCGGTTCGCCGGCGGTGAGGTCGATCAGCGTTGCGCCGTCCTCGGTCGAGGACCCGTGGCCGGCGGCGATGTCGCGGCCTGATCCCGTCAGGTCGTGGACCGCGGCGGACCCGTCCAGCACGACGGGTGGGGTCACGTCGTCGATGGCGGCGATGCCCTCGAAGACCAGCTGGAATCGATCCGGCTGCACCTCGCCGTAGCTGACGACGGTGAGGTGCATCTGCACGCACTGCTCGCAGCGCAGCACGGCGAAGCACGGGGCGAGGCCGTTCGTGCCGGTGAGCACCAGTCGCCCGTCGAAGTCGCGGCTCGACAGCTGGAAGGTCCGGGCGACGTCGTCGATGAGCTCCGGTGGTGCCGCAGCGCTGAAGGCCAGGCGTCCGGTGCCGCGGGTGACGATCGCGGCGGTGTCCACGTTCATCGAGTGCCCGCACCGCGGGCTCGTCACCCGGATCACCGAGAGCGACTCCGTGGCCGCGGGTCCGTCGTGCAGCAGCGGGCGCTGTGCGGCCCAGCCGGCGGCGCGAGAGCTCGGCGGCTCCGCGCCGAGGCGAACGTTGTCCCACGGCAGCGGGGCGGGCGCGGCCTCGGGGGCCGGCATGCCGATCGGCAACGTCGTCGCCTCGTTGCCGTTGGTGTCACCCACGCCCATAGGTCGCAGCGTAGAAGCAGCGAACGTCGACGAGACACCTCAGGTGCTGGCCTAACTACGTGCGGTATTTCGTGACGGTCGTGCGTCAAATCGATCTGCGGTGGGTGATGGTCACGGCGACGCGTGGTGGTGGTGACGAGCGGTGCACCCCCGTGCAGGCGTTCCGGCAGGTCTCCGCGCGCCCGGGGCGGCATTTCGTGTCGGTAGGCGCACCCTGGTCACGCTGCCAACCCGGTCGGCCTCGCTCCGCGAGACACCGGGTGAGACGGCGGCCTGCGCCGCCGGTCGCGACGGCGTTGCAGGCGACGCCGGATCGTCACGCGTCGAACCTCGCGAACGGTGGTCGACATCCGGGTAAGCCCCTGCAATCGACCGACGACAGGCCACGTTGCGTGACAATTCGGGTGAGGGAGGTGAACCGGGGCTGCTCGGTCGGGTGGGATTGAGCGGTGTTCGCCACCGGTTCCGGAAGGATCGTCGCGGCTATCGGCGTTGCCGGGCACGGCGCCGAGCCCCATCGGAGACGGGCTCCACTAGGGTCGGATCTCGTTCCTCCGCGGGCGGGCGCCGAACCCAAGGAGTCAGATCATGCACGTTCCCGACGGGTACCCCGTTCGACGTCGGCGGTCGCTGCTCCGGGCCGGCGTGCTCGGCGCGGCGGGCGCGGTCGCCGTGTCGGGGTCGGCGGTGGCCTGGGCCGGCGCGCCGAACCCGCGCCTCGCCGCGCTCACCGCGCAGGCTGCTGGCGTGCAGGCTGGGGTGGCCCTCGACTCGACCTCGGACTGTGTGGCGTACTGGCTGCAGATCGGCGCGTTCCGAGACGGTGCCAACGCAACGCGCCTGGTGCTGGCGGCCTCCAAGGCGCTGCCCCCCGACGGCGGTCCTGCCCTGTTGATCGTCGAGGTCGACGTCGGTGGCTCGCCGCTGTACCGGGTGCTGTCCGGTCCTCATGACGCTGCCGGGGCGGAGGCGCGCCGCGCTGCGTTTGCGGCGGCCGCCATACCGGTCAGCCTCAGCACGTCGACGGTACGAGGCTGCCCTGCACCGTCCACCCCCACGCCGACGACTGCCGCCGCTCCCACCGTGACGGCGCCGGCTCCGCCGACGCCGGTGATCTCGGCCGAGCCGCCGCCGGCCATGGCGGCCGGCCTACAGGTGCAGGCCGGTTCGTTCCGTTCGCTGGAGTACGCCCAGCGTCGGGTGGCCGAGCTCAACGCGGCGCTGGGCAGCGCCGTGGTGGCGGGGGAGTTCGCCGTGGTGACCGCCGAGTACGCCGGAGCGCCGCTCTACCGCGTGCGAAGCCGATCGCACGCCAGGGCCGAGGCGGACGGGTTGCTCGTCCTGGTTCGAGCGGTGGTGCCAGAAGCGGCGATCGTCTCGGTCTGATCGGCGACCCGCAGTGGCGCGCCGGTCGGTGCGCCGGTCGGTGCGCCGGTCGGTGCGCCGGTCGGTACGCCGGTCGGCTGTGGCGGCCGCCCTATTGTCGTACTGAGGTCGACCGGGCGCTTTCCGTGGTCAACCGCCGAGTCGCCGGTGACTGCTCCGTCCCCGCTCGCGCCGAATCGGCGCCGCTTCGGCGCGAGCGGGGTGGTGCGAGCATCGGCGAAATCGACGGTCCGCAGGGAGAATTCGCGCGCAGAGTGACCATTGGTCGATGAGGTTGGCGAATGTGGTCGACTGGGTAGGTCCGCCACCATGACCGTACGCCCGGCCGCTTCGCCCCCCGTCGAACCCTCCCCGTTGCTCGAGCCGGGCCCCAGCGCCACCCACTCCCGCGCCACGCAGTCCGGCGCCACCCAATCCGGCGCCACCCAATCCGGCGTGGCCCGTACGGCGCGCCGGCGTAGCAGCGTGGCTGGCCTCATCCTGTCGCTCGTCGCCGTCGCAACGGTTGCCGGGCTGGGCGGGAGCTGGACCGACACCGGCCCGGGCAGCTGGTACGACGGGCTGACCAAGCCGGACTGGACCCCGCCGGGCTGGGTGTTCGGCGTGGCGTGGACCCTGCTCTACGGCACGATGGCCGTCGCCGCATGGCTCGTTGCCGGCACCCGCCCGGCCGACTTCCCTGCTCATCCGCACCGGTCCGTCGCGCTGCGGCGCACCCTCGCCCTGAGCGTCTACGCCGTGCAGCTCGCCCTCAACCTCGGCTGGACGTGGCTGTTCTTCAACCGCCGCCTACCGGGCTGGGCCCTGCTGGAGATCGTCGTGCTCGTCGCGGTCACCGCGGTCACGGTGCTCGCCTTCGCCCGGGTCCGCCGCCTCGCCGCCGCACTGCTGGTGCCCTACCTCGGCTGGTGTTGCTTCGCGGCGACCCTCAACGCCGCCATCGTCATCTCCAACTGAGGCCGGCCGGTACCCGCCGGTGCGGCCCGACGGTGCGCCCTCACCCCGTCAGCGGCCTCCCGGCAGGCGCCGCACCCCTGACATCGACGCCACGAACACATCGTCCACGGTCGAGCCGAGGAAGATCCCGTGCTCGACCAGGCCGGGAACCGCCGCGAGCTGCGCCGCCAGCGCCGCCGGGTCGGCGATGGGCGGGAAGTAGGCCCGGAGCAACACGTTGCCGTTGTCCGAGCGCTGCTCCACCCGCTCCACCCGCAGCGCGCCGAGCGCCCGCACCGCGTCGCTCACCACGCCGGGGGCGAAATCGAGCACCTCGAGGGGTGTGCCGAACGGTCCCAGCTGCGGGACCAGCTTGGAGTCGTCCACTACGACGACGAACCTCGCCGCCATCGCGGCCACGATCTTCTCCCTGGTGTGCGCCCCACCGCCGCCCTTCGTGAGGTTCGCGGCCTCGTCCACCTCATCGGCGCCGTCGATGGTGATGTCGAGTCGACCCGCTTCGTCGGGGGTGACCACCCGCAGCCCCAGCTCGCGGGCCAGCGCCTCGGTCCGAGCCGAGGTCGCCACACAGGTCAGCTCGAGCGCCGCGGCGCGCTCGCCCAACGCCACGATCGTCCAGTGCACTGTCGAGCCGGTGCCGAGCCCGACGCGCATGGCGGGGGAGACGAGCTCGGCGGCGGCGCGTCCCGCCGCCTCCTTGGCTTGATCGATCGTGCTGCTCATGGTGCTGTCGCTGCTCATCTTCCCGTCGGAGGTCGGCCGGCAGTGGGCCGGCGAACGATCTTTGCCGAGCGCCGCACCGCGAGCCGAGTCCGGGCGAATGCCGGACCGCCCTGCCCCATACCGTCCGGTGTGGGATGGGCGGAGACCGGCGTCGACGGCAGGTCGGCCCGCCGGTCGCGCTCGGCGGCGGCCCAACCGGATCGAGCCGTCCGGCCGGGCGCTGCGGCGAGGACGGGCAAAGGGCGCGCCGTTGGGTACCGTTGGTCCCATGAGCGCCCCCCGGCTCACGCTGCTGCAGATTCACGCCCACCCCGACGACGAGTCCTCCAAGGGCGCCGCCACCATGGCCCGCTACGCCGCCGAGGGCGTGCACGGCGTGTTGGTGTGCTGCACCGGCGGCGAAGAGGGCGACATCCTCAACAAGGAGATGGACCGCCCCGAGGTCAAGGACAACCTCCACTCGGTGCGCATGGCCGAGCTCGCCGAGGCCACCAAGATCATCGGCTACGACACCGTGCACCTCCTCGGCTACCGGGATTCCGGCATGCCCGACAGCGACGCCAACAGGCGTGCGGACAACTTCGCCAACGCCTCGCTCGGCGAGGCGGTGGATCGCTTCGCCCGCATCCTGCGCGAAGAGCGGCCCCAGGTGGTCATCACCTACGGGGAGGACCAGTCCCGCTACCCCCACCCGGACCACCTCCGCGTGCACGACATCACCGGGCCGGCGATCGAGCGCGCCGCCGACCCCGCCTGGACCGACGGTGACCCGTGGCAGGTGACCAAGCTGTACTACAGCCACGGCTTCTCCCGCCGACGGCTGTTGGCCATGCACGACTGGTTCGTGTCCCAGGGGCTCGAGAGCCCCTATGCCGACTGGCTGTCGAAGATCGCCGAGGACCACGACATCCGGGTGACGACCCGCATCCACATGGGCGACCACATCGGGACCATGCGTCTGGCGCTGCTCGCCCACCGCACCCAGGTGGAGCCGACGGGTTGGTGGTTCAAGGTGCCCGAGGACGAGATGAAGGCACGCCACCCGTGGGAGGAGTACCAGCTGGCCTGGTCCCGGGTGGGCACGGGGCGGCTCGACGCCGAGGGCTTCGAGACCGACCTCTTCGGCGGCCTGCGCTGAACGACGAAAGGCGCAGATAGCCCCGACCGCCCAGATCGCCCAGCTGGCCTAGATGAAGCCGCGTCGGCGGGCGTGGGCGGTCAGCTCGTCGCGGTGATCGGGGTGGGCGATGGCGATGAGCTTGCGCGCCCGTTCGGCCACCGACGAGCCGCGCAGCTCCGCCACCCCGAACTCGGTCACCACCTTGTCCACCGTGTTCTTCTGGGTCGTCACCACCTCCCCGGCCGGCAGCTGCGCGACGATGCGCGACACCGGACCGTGCGGCGTGGATGCCGTCGAGCGCAGCACGATGAACCCCTGGCCGCCCTGGGAGTACATCGCCCCGCGGGCGAAGTCCGCCTGCCCGCCCGAACCGGAGAAGTAGTGGCCCTCGATCGTCTCCGACGCGCACTGCCCGACGAGATCCACCGCCAGGGTGGCGTTGATCGACACGAAGTTCGATTCCTGGGAGATGCGCCGCGGATCGTTCACGTAGCGCACCGGCCACAGCTCGACCGCGCCGTTCTCGTGCAGGAAGTCGTACAACCGCACCGTGCCCAACGCGAACGTGCCGACCATCTTGGTGCGGTTGTTCAGCTTCTTCGTACCGGTCAGTACGCCCGCTTCGACCAGATCGATCAGTCCGTCCGACAGCAGCTCGGTGTGCACCCCGAGATCGCGGTGCTGCACCAGCTGGGACAGGATCGCGTTCGGGATGGCACCGATGCCCGTCTGGATGGTCGCACCGTCGGGGATCCGCTCGGCCACGAGCGCCCCGATGGCCCGGTCCGCGTCGCCCGGCTCCACCGGCGGCACCTCCAGCAGCGGGTAGGACGCCTCGCACCAGCCGAGCACCTGGCTCACGTGGACCTGGTTGCGCCCGAACGTGTGTGGCATGTTCTCGTTCACCTCGACGAACATCGGCGCCCGCCCGATGAAGGAAGCGACGTAGTCCGCGTTGGTGCCGAGCGAGAAGTTGCCGTGGCGGTCGGGCGGGGAGACCGAGGCCAGCACCAGGGGCTTGCGCGCCCGCTGGCACATGATGGCATACACCTCGGAGAAGTTGTTCGGCACGAAGTCCAGCTCACCGGCCTGGAAGCGCGGCCGCGTCACCGGCGAGAGGAAGTACGCGTTGTGGCGCAGCCGGTCGCCGAAGGCGCCGTGCAACGACGGGCGGTCGTGCAACGCGTGCATCTGGTGGACGCGCACCCCCACGAGGCGGTCGGCGTTGGCCTCGATGGCGTCGAGCAGGGTGACCGGCTCGCCGTTGGCGAGCGGTACGATCAGGTCGCTGTGCGGCTCGATGTGCTCGAGCACGGCTTCGGGATGTGACACTCGTCGGTCGGCGAGAAGGTTGACGATGCTCATCGAGAGGTGACGCTATCGCCCGCCACCTCGAGCCCCATGCCTGAGCTCAGCGACGGCGGCCGGGTGGGCGGCCGCCTCGCTTGGGCGGGAGCCTCGGGCCACGGCCGGCGCAGCGGTCGCACCGTTCGCTCCACGGCGGACACGGCCTGTTGCAGGACCCGCAACGCCCGAACGCGGCGTGGGAGATCGCCGCCGGCAGCACCTCGACGATGCGCCGTGCGGCGGCGTCCTCCGCGGCGAGCAGGTCGGGCTGCTCGCCGGCCGCCATGGACGGGAAGGCGCGGCTCATGGCGGCCAGCCCCCGGGCTCGCGCTGCGTCGCCCTCGGCCCAGGCGAGGATCTGCTCGGGGTCGGCGCCGGCGGTGGTGGCCGGGTCAAGGCTCCGCAAACGGGGCGGGGCGAGGGCCCGGCCACCCTCGTGCAGGTGCTGGGCGAGCTCCGCCACCGCCTCATCGTCCTCCACCGACAGCGTGGCCAGCCGCCACAGTTCGGCCGCGTCGAGCCCGTCGAGCAGGCGGCGGCGGTGCAGCAGCTCCAACCGAGCGGCGACCGCCCGCAATGACGCCGCCCGCAGCCACCCGTGCCCGGCCAGCGCCCCACCGGCGGCGCGCTCCCACGCCTGCACGGCGGCCAGCAGATCCCGGCCGTCGGTCGCGTCGAGGTCGTGCAGGGTGGGCCGGATCGGCGCCGTGGTGATGCCCGGTCCGGCCGCCTTGGTGCCGCCCGCCGCCTCGACCGCCTGGCGCACCAGCGACGCGTTGGCCTCGAGCCCGGCCATGCCGCGCAGCACCTGCGCCCGGCCCCGCTCGGCCAGACCGTACCGACCGGCACGTCCGACGATCTGGGCCGCCTCCCACAGGTGCAGCGGCCGGCGGCGTTGGCCGTCGAACTTCGACGTCTCGGCCATGACCACGGTCTCCGCCGGCAGGTTGATCCCATGGCCGATCACGTCGGTCACGCACAGCACGTCGAGCTCGCCGGCCAGGAAGCGCTCGATCTGCACCTTGCGGGCGCCCGGAGGCAGGGCCCCGTACAGCACGCCGGTGCGCCGACCCGCCGACTGCAGCTCCCGGCCCAGCGCCAGCACCGCCTTGCGCGAGAACGCCACCACCAGCGACCCCGCCTCGATGTCGGCCAGCTCCACCGTCCCGGCCCACTGCAGCTCGACCAGCCGCTGATGGCGTTGCACCACGAGCTGCTCGCCATAGGCGGCGCGCAGCACGGGCTCTGCGTTCGACGCGCCGACGAGGCGATGGTGGCGGTAGTTGGCGCCGGCCAGCAGCCGGCCCCATGCCCACCCCCGATCGGGGTCGTCCACCCAGTGCACCTCGTCGAGCACGAGCACCTGGCCGTGCAGCGGGGCCAACTCGGTGGTGCAGCACACGATCGGCGCCCCGGGCTCGATCTGCTCCTCGCCGGTGCGCAGGCCCACCTGGCCGGCGGGGAGCTGGGCCGACAACCGGGTGTACGCCTCGTGGGCCAGCAGCCGCAAGGGCGCCGCGTAGGTGCCGGCGCCGACCTCGCGCAGCAGCTGCAGCGCATCGTGGGACTTGCCGCTGTTCGTCGGACCGAGATGGGCGACCACCGAATCGGGGGCCAGGGTGCGCTCGGGCAGGCTGAAGGCGTCGAGCAGCGATCGTGCCGCCATCGCCTCCAGCTCCTGGCGGTCCCGTCGGGCCTGCGCCGCGGCGGCCTTGGCGTCGGTGCGGCGCTGTGGATCCATGCCCCGATTCGTAGCACGCCACGCGTCGGAGCCCGAGGCGGGGGCTGCCTCGGGCTCCGGATCGCTCGCTGTGGATGTGTGTGAACGTTGGTCGGTGGTTGCCTGTCAGCCCAGGTCGGTGGTGGCCTGTCAGTCGAGGTCGAGGTCGTGTTAGTTGCTGGGGGCTGCGCCCCCAGACCCCGTCGCCGTCCGGCTCGCTGGCGCTCGCTCGGCCGGCCGACCTCGACCGTTGGTCGGTGGTGGCCTGTCAGTCGAGGTCGAGGTCGTTGAAGTCGGAGTCCTCGAGGTCGACCTCGGTGAGCTCGGCGTCGAGGCTTGCCTCGAAGGTGTCGTTGTCCTCGACGACGCTGTTGTCCTCGAAGGTCTGCTCGAAGTCGAACGTGGTGAGGTCGTTGTCCTCGCTGAAGAAGTTGCCGCTGTCGTCGATCGAGAGCTCGGTGGTGTCGTTGTCCTCGGTGACGGTGTTGAAG
>JADLEF010000198.1 GCA_020846295.1 Acidimicrobiales bacterium | reverse complement strand
GCTGGCGACCGTGCAGGATCCCGAGCTCGCCGCCCGCTACCAGCAGCCCGGTTGGGTCACCGACCCGGAGCTGCCGGACCAGGCCATGGCGGCGATGTACGTGTGGGCGTTGGGCCGCGGCCGCCAGGCGGCGATGGAGCAGGCGCAGGCCAACGGCTGGGCGGTGACCGCGCTCAACGCGCCGGTCGACGTCCTCGCCGACCCGCACTTCGAGCGGCGCGGCTTCTTCGTGGATGTGGAGCACCCGGTGGCGGGCACGGTGCGCCACGCCGGGCCGCCGGTGCGGATGGACGACGGGTGGCGGATCCGCCGGCCGGCCCCGCTGCTCGGCCAGCACGATGCCGAGGTCGACGCCGAGCTCGCCGCGGCGGGCGCGGACGCCGCGGCGGGCGCGGACGGCGCGGACGGCGCGGCGCGGTCGTCCCGCTCAGCGGGGCCCGTCGCGCCGGGGCCGGCGCGGTTGCCGCTGGAGGGCGTCCGCGTGCTCGACCTCACCGTGGTGTGGGCCGGACCGTACGCCACGATGCTGCTCGCCGATCTCGGCGCGGAGGTCATCCGCATCGACAACCCGTGGATCTTCCCCACCGCGACGCGTGGCCTGCTGGCCCGCCCACCGGCCGCGCTCGCCGCGGACCTGGGCCCGTTGTTCGGCTCGTACCCCGACCGCGATCCGGGCCTGCGTCCGTGGAACCGCCTGGCCCTGTTCACGGCCCATGCCCGGGGCAAGCGGAACGTGACGCTCGATCTGCGCAAGCCGTCGGGCCGTGAGACGTTCCTGCGGCTGTGCGAGCGGGCCGATGTCGTGGTGGAGAACAACACCGCCACCCTGCTGGACAAGCTGGGCCTCGGTTGGGATGAGCTGCGCGCCCGCAACCCGCGCCTCATCGCCTTGCGCATGCCGTCCACCGGGCTGGAGGGCCCGTATCGGGACTACCTGGGCTTCGGCATCAACTTCGAGACGCTGACCGGGCTGACCGCCATCCGGGGCTACGCCGACCTCGATCCGTCGTCGATCGGCTCGGTCTACCACATGGACGCCGCCTCCGGTCCCGCCGGGGCGCTCGCCGTGCTGGCCGCACTGCGCCGCCGCGAGCGCACCGGGCTGGGCGAGCTGGTCGAGCTGGCCCAGTCGGAGACCATGATGAACCACATCGGGGAGTTCTTCATCGACGCGGCGCGCACCGGCCGCCGCCACGGGCCGCTGGGCAACCGCCATCGCGTGCACGCCCCGCAGGGGGTCTACCCCGCAGCGGGCGAGGACCGGTGGGTGGCGTTGTCGGTCACCGACGAGCGGGCGTGGGCCGGGCTGTGCGCGCTGCTGGGCCGCCCGGACTGGGCGGGCTGGGATCGTGCCACCCGCCACGCCAACCACGACGAGATCGATGCCGCCCTGGCGGCGTGGACGGTGGCGCGCACCCCCGACGCGGCGTTCGCGGCCCTCGTCGCGGTCGGGGTGGCGGCGGGACCCGTGCACCGTGAGCGCGACTGCTACGCCGATGCGCAGCTCAACGCCCGCGGCTTCTTCCGGGACAACGGCAACGACGAGCTCGGCACCCACCGCTACCCCGGGCACTGCTGGCAGTGGACCGGACCGGCGTTGCGGTGGGGCCCGCCCGCGCTGATGGGAGCGGACAACCAGGCCGTCTACCAGGGCATCGCCGGTCTGGACGACGAGGAGTACGCCGCCCTCGCCGCCGACGGCCACCTCAGCCTGGACTACCTCGGCCCCGACGGCGCGCCGCTGTGAGCGCCGTGGCGGTCGAGGCAACGGTCACCGCCCGGCGCGCCCGACGGCGCCCGCCGCTGGCCTAGGTTGGCCGCCATGCGATCCATGTCTCGTCGTGGCTTCCTCGGCCTCGCCGCCGGTGGCCTGCTCGTCGCTTGCGGCTCGGGATCCGACGGAGGGTCGGCGTCCGGTTCGGGCTCGGGTTCCGCCCAGGGCGCGGCGAGCGGGGACGACCGCGCCGCGGCGGCGCTCATCGCCTTCTTCCCGCAGGGCATCTACGTGTCCGGCAGCACGCAGCGGTTGCCCTTCGGGCTGGCCGATGCCGATGCGGTGCCGTTGTCGGCGGGGCCCGAGCTGCTCGAGGCGACGATCCGCTCGGAGGACGGCAAGACGCTGCAGACCATCACCGCCGCCCGCCACGCCGAAGGCCTGCCCCGCGCCTACTACCCCTTCGAGCTCGCTCTGGCCGACCCGGGCATCTACAGCCTGAACGCCAAGGTGGACGGCAAGGAGCTGGAGGCGATGTTCCAGCTCATCGCCCCGGGGTCGCTGCCCTTCCCCGGGCCGGGCGGCACCATGCCCGGCTTCGACACGCCGACGGTCGCCGACGCCCGCGGGGTGGACCCGCTGTGCACCCGGCCCGAGCCGTGCCCGTTCCACGCCATGACGCTGAACGAGGCGCTGGCCACCGGCAGACCGGTGGCGTACCTGGTCGGCACGCCGGCCCACTGCCAGACCGGCATCTGCGGCCCGGTGCTGGACCTCATGGTGACCGAGGCCGAGCGGTTCGCCGACGTGGTGTTCGTGCACGCCGAGGTCTACGCCGACGACGCCGCCACCGTCGTCGCTCCCGCGGTCGCAGCGCTGGGGCTGGACTTCGAGCCCCTGCTGTTCCTGATCGGGGCTGACGGGGTCGTCCGCCACCGGCTCGACGTGATCTACGACAGCGTTGAACTCCGTCAGAAGCTCGAAGACCTCGCGGCCTGAGCGGCCGGGCCCCCGCCGGGCGGGGTTCGCCGGTCCGCGGGGCGTGCCGGCGTCGGTGGCGGCGGTGCTGCTGTGCCTGTGGCTGCTGTGGTCGATGGCTCCGCCGGCGGCGGCCCACGGCGCGGACGCCGGCACCACCGGCTCGAACTTCCGCACGGTGTTCACCGATCCCGGCGCGGAGTGCCTGCAGTGGGAGGTGCTCGCCGCCGACGGGTACGTGCAACTGCGCAGCACTTGTCCCGGCGTCGTCACCGTGCTCGGCTACGCCGACGAGCCGTACCTGGAGCTCAGCGTGGACGGGGTCCGGGAGAACCGCAACTCGCCGGCGGCCTATCTCAACCGTGACCCGCGGGCGAAGGTCACCGTGCCCGAGAGCGCGGATCCGTCGGCCGAGCCGGACTGGGTTCCTCGCCGCGGCCTGCCGTCGTACCGCTGGCACGACCATCGCACGCACTGGATGGTCGACACGCCGCCCGATGTGCAGGGCGGCACGACCAAGGTGGCCGAGTGGGCGATCCCGGTCCGCTTCGACGACGACGGCACCGGCGCGTTCGTCTACCTGATCGAGGCCAGGGGCGAGCTGTGGTATTCGCCGCCGCTGCCGTGGTGGATCCCGATCACGGCGGCCGCGGTGCCATGCCTGGTGGTGGTGGCCTACGCGCTGCTGCGCGTCGATCCCTCGGCGGTCGAGCGGCGGCGGCCGACGGGGCGCGCCCTGGCCCGCCCGGTGGTCGGCCTGCTCGGCGCCATCGCGGTGCTGACCCTGATCGGCGTGGTCGACGACACCCTGCAACCGGGTCAGAGCGGCGGGGAGCGGCTGGTGGCGCTGCTGGTGGCCGCCATCGTGTTGCTCGGGGGCGGGGCGGCGCTGTGGCGCGCCCGCGTCGGGGACGACACCGGGTTCCTGGCCCTCGTCGGTGCCGGGTTTGCCCTGAGCTGGGCCTACGGCTGGGAGCACCGACCGTTGCTGAGCTCGTCGCAGCTGCTGTCGGACCTGCCCGATCTCCTGGTCCGGCTCACCGCCGCGCTGCAGGTGCTGGCGGTGGTCCCGGCGGTGATCGTGGCCGCCGTGTGGCGGTGGCGGTCGCGCCCCGCGCCCGTGGTGGAGGTCCCGTCGTGAGCGGCGGGGGCGCGCCCGTCGCCGCCACGCAGGCGCGGCGCGCGCTGGTGGCCGCTCGGCGGGTGGTCGTCGCGGTGGTGGCCGTGATCCTGGTGGTGGTCGCGTGGGCGACGCCGGCGTGGGCCCATGCCGAGTTGCGCGGGACCGAGCCGGCGGCCGGCGAGCAGCTGGAGCGGGCCCCGTCCTCGGTGCTGCTGCGCTTCACCGAGGACGTCGACCCCGTTCCCGGCGCGATCCGCCTGGTGCGCAGTGACGGCCGCGAGGTGCCGGCCTCGGTCGGCCGTGCGGCGGGCGACGGCTCGACGGTGCAGCTCACGCCGCAGGCATCGTTGGCGGAGGGGACCTACGTCGTCGCGTGGCGGGTGACCTCGGCCGATTCGCACCCGGTCCGCGGCGCCTTCACCTTCAGCGTGGGCGACGCCGGCGAGCAGGACACCGCAGCGCTGGTGAACCGCCTGCTCTCCCAGGAGTCGGGCATGGCGGGCACCGGCGCTGCGCTGGCCGTCGGCCGGTGGGCGGCCTACGGCGGGTTGCTGCTGGCCGCCGGCTGGCTGGCGATGGCCGCGCTCGGGCGGGCCGCGGTGCTGCGTCGCGGTCAGGTGGCGCTCGCGGCCTCGGTCGGGGCCGCGGGGACGGTCGTGATGCTGGCCGCCCAGGCGGCGGCGCTGCGGTCGTCGTGGTCGGCGGTGGTGTCGCCGGCGGCGTGGGCGGACGTGCTGGACACCCGCTCGGGGGGATGGTGGGGTGTTCGGCTGGCGGTGGCGGTCGTCGCCGCCGTGGCCGCCAGGGCGGCGTGGCCGGTGTTGTCGCGGCGGCCGGTGGCGGCGCCGGCGGCGCTGGCCCTGTGCGTGGTGGCCGCGCTGGGCGGCCATGCCCAGTCGGGCCGGTGGGCGGCCGTCGGGTTCGTGGCGACGGTGGCGCACCTCGTCACCGCCGCGCTGTGGTCGGCCGGC
>JADLEF010000197.1 GCA_020846295.1 Acidimicrobiales bacterium | reverse complement strand
CGGTTCAGCGCGTTGGCCGAGCGCACTGCCGCGCAGGTCGAGACGGCTGCCCGCTCCTCGGCCGCGGTGGCCTCGGGTCTGCAGCAGGCCGCCTCCGCCAACATCGAGCTCGAGGCCAGCTTCGGTGAGATCGCCGGCGGCGCTGCCGAGGCGGCCACGGTGGCCGCGTCGGGCGTCGAAGCCGTCGCGGTCACCCAGGAGCGGGTGGGGCGGCTGCGGTCGGCCTCCTCGGAGATCGGCACGGTGATCGGCCTCATCGACGACATCGCCGAGCAGACCAACCTGCTCGCGCTCAACGCCACCATCGAGGCGGCGCGCGCCGGGGAGGCGGGCAAGGGCTTCGCCGTGGTCGCCTCCGAGGTCAAGAACCTGGCGGAGAAGACCACCGAGTCGACGACCGCGGTGAGCGGCACGGTGGCCGGCATCGAGGCCGAGGTGCACGGCGCGGCGGCCGCCATCTCCGAGATCAGCGCCATCATCAGCCGGGTCGACGAGAGCCAGGCGCGCATCGCCGCGGCGGTGGAGGAGCAGACCGCGGTGGCGGCGGAGATCGGGCGGACCATCACCGAGTTGGCCCTCGGCGGGGCGGCCATCGACGACGCCATCGGCGAGGTACGGGCCGGCGCCACCCAGGTGCACAGCGACGCGACGGCGACCAGCGAGGCGGCGGAGGCGCTGCGCCACGCCGCCGGCGAGCTCGACCGCGTGGTCCGCCGCTTCACGGTCCGCTGACCGCCGCGATCGGGTCGCCCGGTGCGTTGCACCTCGGGGAGCGCCGGACCGCTAGCGTCGGGCCCATGCCCGCGGTCAACAGCTTCGGCGCCCGTCGCACCCTGACGGTCTCCGGCACCTCCTACGACATCTTCGCCCTCGACGCCCTCGCCTCCTTCGACGTCGCCCGGCTCCCGTACTCCATGAAGGTCCTCCTCGAGAACCTCTTGCGCCACGAGGACGGCGTCGCGGTCACCGCGGCCGACGTGGAGAACATGGCGAAGTGGGATCCGACCGTGGAACCCGACACCGAGATCGCCTTCACCCCGGCCCGGGTCCTCATGCAGGACTTCACCGGCGTGCCCGCCGTGGTGGACCTCGCCGCCATGCGCGACGCCATGGCCAAGCTCGGCGGCGATCCCCAGAAGATCAACCCGCTGGTGCCGGTCGACCTGGTGATCGACCACTCCATCCAGGTCGACCACTTCGCGGTCAACAACGCGTTCGACCTCAACGCCAACCTCGAGTTCTCCCGCAACCGGGAGCGCTACGAGTTCCTCAAGTGGGGCCAGCAGGCGTTCCGCAACTTCTCGGTGGTGCCGCCCAACACCGGCATCTGCCACCAGGTCAACCTCGAGTACCTCTCGCAGGTGGTCATCGCCCGCGACGGGGTCGCGTTCTGCGACACCGTCGTCGGCACCGCCAGCCACACCCCGACGGTCAATGGCATCGGCGTGGTCGGCTGGGGGGTGGGTGGCATCGAGGCCGAGGCGGCCATGCTGGGCCAGCCCATCCCGATGCTCATCCCGCGGGTCGTGGGCTTGAAGCTCAACGGGCAGCTGCCGGAGGGCGCCACCGCCACCGACCTGCTGCTCACCGTCCCCGAGCTGCTGCGCCAGCAGGGCGTGGTCGGCAAGTTCGTGGAGTGCTTCGGTCCCGGTGTGGCGTCGGTGCCGGCCGAGAACCGCGCCGCCATCGGCAACATGTCGCCCGAGTACGGCTCCACCATCACCGTGTTCCCCATCGATGACGAGACGCTGCGCTACCTGCGCCTCTCCGGCCGCCGCCCCGAGCAGGTCGCCCTCGTCGAGGCCTACGCCAAGGAGCAGGGGCTCTGGCACGACCCGACCCGGGAGCCGGTGTTCTCCGAGGTGGTCGAGCTCGACCTGGGCACCATCGTGCCGTCGCTGTCGGGCCCGTCGCGCCCGCAGGACCGCATCCGCCTCGACGCGGCCAAGACCAGCCTGGCCGAGACGCTGGCCAAGGCGGGCGCCACCGCCAACCCGACCGAGGTCACCCTCGGCACCGGTGAGACGGTCACCCTCGACCACGGCTCGGTCACCATCGCCGCCATCACCAGCTGCACCAACACCTCGAACCCGTCGGTGATGCTCGCCGCCGGTCTCGTCGCCCAGAAGGCGGTCGAGAAGGGGCTGGCCCGCAAGCCGTGGGTGAAGACGTCCCTCGCCCCCGGCTCCAAGGTGGTCATGGACTACTACGAGAAGGCCGGCGTGCTGCCCGCCCTCGAGAAGCTCGGCTTCAACCTGGTCGGCTTCGGTTGCACCACCTGCATCGGCAACTCCGGGCCGCTGCCCGCCGAGGTCTCCGCCGCGGTGAACGACCACAACCTGTCGGTGAGCGCCGTGCTCTCGGGCAACCGGAACTTCGAAGGTCGCGTCAACCCCGACGTGCGGCTCAACTACCTGGCCTCCCCGCCGCTGGTCGTCGCCTACGCCCTGGCCGGCACGATGGACTGGGATCCGTACAACGAGCCCATCGGCGAGGGCACCGACGGGCCGGTCTACCTGCGCGACATCTGGCCCACCACCGCCGAGGTCGCCGCCACCGTGGCAGACAGCGTCACCACCGAGCAGTTCGACAAGGAGTACGGCGCGGTCTGCGAGGGCGACGACCGCTGGAAGGCCATCGCCGCGCCGTCGGGCGACCGCTTCGCCTGGAGCGACGACTCCACCTACATCGCCCGCGCCCCCTACTTCGACGGCATGCCGGCCGAGCCGGCCCCGCTGACCGACATCGTCGACGCCCGGGTCATGGCGGTGCTGGGCGACTCGGTGACCACCGATCACATCTCGCCCGCCGGCAACATCCGGGCCACCTCACCCGCCGGCCAGTACCTGCAGGGCCGTGGCGTCGAGCCGGTCGACTTCAACCAGTACGGCGCCCGCCGCGGCCACCACGAGGTGATGATCCGCGGCACCTTCGCCAACCCGCGCATCAAGAACGGTCTGGTGCCCGGGGTCGAGGGCGGCGTCACCCGCCACCTGCCCGACACCGAGGTGGTGG
>JADLEF010000196.1 GCA_020846295.1 Acidimicrobiales bacterium | reverse complement strand
GCATGGGGCCCCTACCCCATGCCGGGCGGTGTTTGCTGGCGGCTTCGCCGTGCCCGGATGGGGCCCCGACCCCATCCTCCTCCCGGGCATGGGGCCCCTTCCCCATGCCGGGCGGTGGGTGCCTGTCCATCCCGCCCGGGGTGCCGGCCTGAGGTCGCTGGCGGGGCTCGGGACCTCGTCATCGGTAGGCCGGGCGGCGGGTGACCGGAATACGGGCCGGGACCCGGTAGCGTGCATGCGCCGAGCAGCCACCGCCGGGCTCTCGCCAGCAGGTCCAGCCAACAGGAGCGCACACTGTGGACGTTCGAATCGGTATGTTGCACAACCCGAAGGAGCTCGCCCTCGACCTCGGTGAGGTCGACCGCGACAAGGTGAAGGCCGATGTCGACGGTGCGTTGGCCGGGCCGGTGTCGGTGCTGTGGCTGACCGACAAGGACGGCCGGTCGGTGGGCGTGCCGACCGACCGGATCGCCTATGTCGAGCTGGGCAAGGCGGACAACACGCGCAAGATCGGCTTCGCGCCGGAGCGCTGATGCACGGCGTGCGCCGGTGCGGCTGATCGATCATCGCCTCCTCTTCGTCACCGGCAAGGGTGGCGTCGGCAAGACGACGGTGTCCGCCGCCCTGGCCCGCTGCGCCGCCGCCGAGGGCAAACGGGTGCTGGTGTGCGAGGTCGACGCCAAGGGGTCCCTCGCCACCGCGTTCGAATCGGGTCCGGTCGGTTTCGAACCGGTCGAGATCGAACCGGGCCTGCACCTGATGGCCATGGACACCGAGGCGTCGCTGCGGGAGTACCTCAAGCTCCACCTGCGCATCCCGTTGAAGGGGCGCATCGGGCCGCTGGCCAACGTGTTCGACTTCGTCGCCACCGCGGCGCCGGGGGTGAAGGAGATCCTCACCGTCGGCAAGCTGGCCTACGAGGTGCGCGAGCGCCACTTCGACCTCGTCGTGGTGGACGCAGTCGCCAGCGGCCACGTCGTCGGACAGCTCTCTGCGCCGCGGGCGATCGGCGATCTGGTCAAGGTCGGGCTGATCCGCACCCAGGCGGACTGGATGACCGACATCCTGGCCGATCCGGCCATCACCGCCGCCGTGCTCGTGTGCACCGCCGAGGAGATGCCGGTCACCGAGACGCTCGAGCTGCGAGACGCGATCAGCGCCCGCACCGACGTGCGCGTCGCCGCCATCGTCGTCAACCGGGTGCTGCCCGAGCTGTTCAACCGGACCGAACAGGCGCTGTTCGACCGGTTCGCCCGCCCCGGTGCCTGGCAGCGCACCCTGGTCGAGCGCCACGGTCCCGAGGCGTTGGCCGTGGTCGAGGTGGCCGAGCTGGCCACCAGCCTGCGCCGCAACAGCACCGCACACCTGGACCGCCTCCGCGCCGAGGCGGGGGAGCTGCCGCTGCTGTACCTGCCGTTCCTGTTCGCCCGTGGCCACGGCGCCCGGGCCGTGCACCTGCTGGCCGACGCGCTGGCCGACGAGCTCGGCTGACCCGGCGATGCTGCGACCGCGCCTCGACCAGCTGGTGGCTGCCAGCGACGTGCTGCTCGTGTGCGGTGCCGGCGGTGTGGGCAAGACGACGATCGCGGCCTCGGTCGCCGCGGCGGCGGCCGCGGAGCTCGACGCGAAGGTCCTCGTGCTGACGGTCGACCCGGCCCGGAGGCTGGCCACCGCCATGGGACTGGAGCGCTTCGGCAACATCGAGACCCGGGTGCCGGACGACGCGTTCCGCGCCGCGGGGGTGGAGCCCCGAGGCCAGCTGTGGGCGGCGATGCTCGACACCAAGGCCAGCTGGGACGACCTCGTCCGCCGCCACGCCCCCGACGCCGCCGCCCGGGACGCCATCCTGGCCAACCCGCTCTACCGCAACATCACTGCCACGTTCACCCAGAGCCACGACTACATCGCCATGGAGCGGCTGCACGAGCTGCACGCGTCCGGCCGCTACGACCTGATCGTGGTCGACACCCCGCCCTCGCGAAACGCCATCGACTTCCTCGACGCTCCCGCCCGGATGGCGGAGTTCTTCTCCAGCCGGTTGCTGCGCTGGTTGATCGCCCCCGCCCGCTCCAAGCTCGTCAACCTGGCCTCCAAGCCGTTCTACGTGGTGGCCGACCGCCTGCTCGGCGCCTCGTTCCTCACCGACATCGCCGAGTTCTTCCTGCTCTTCCAATCGATGTACCGGGGGTTCGTGGAGCGGGCCAAGGCGGTGGAACGGACCCTGCGGGATCCGCGCACCTCCTTCGTGGTCGTCACGACGCTGGAGCCGGTGCCGGCCCGGGAGGCGACCTACTTCTGCGAGGAGCTGGCCAAGCGATCCCTCACCCTGGGCGCACTGGTGTTCAACCGCACCCTGCCAGCGGTGCTCGACGACCGCTCGGCCAAGAAGCTGGCCGACCGGTACCGCCGTCACGCCGCCACCGCCGCCGGGGAGCTCGCCGAGGCCCTCGACACCGCCACCCGGGCCCGGTCCGGGCGCAGCGGGTTCGATCCGGTGGCCGGCGCCCACGTGCTCGGCGAGATCGGCCAGTGCTTCAACGACTACGGGATGCTCGCCGCCCGTGAGAGCGAGCTGGCGGTCCGGCTGGGCCGCCTCGCGCCGCGCAGCGTGTTCGTCCCCCACCTCGACCATGACATCGGGGAGCTGGCCGACGTGCTGGACGTCGGGCGGGGGCTGTGGGGCGACGAGGGGCTGGACTGACCGGCGGCGGTCGCCCCGACCGGTAGCATCGGCCGACGATGTACAGCCTGGCCGAAGTCGCCCGGGTGCACACCGGCCTGGTCGCGGCGGACGTGGACCACCTGCACCGGCTGGTGGCCAACTGGGGCCTGCTCGCCGACCTGTCGTTCACGGACCTGGTGCTGTTCGCCGCGGCGGACCTGGCGGAGGGTGCGGACGCCCGGGCCGGCCGCCGCCGCTACGTGGTGCTGGCCCAGGTGCGGCCCACCACCAGCCAGACCATGCACCCCAACGACCTCGTCGGCCAGGTGTTCACCGGGTCGGTCCAGCCGCAGGTGGAGCGCTGCCTGCGCTCCGGCGAGACGGTGGGGCCGGACGAGTTGCTCGCGGCCAACGATGTGCGGGCGTCCATCCTGGCCATACCGGTGCGTCGGGAGGGCCGGGTGATCGGCGTGCTCACCAGCGTCGGCCTGCCCAGCGGCGGCCGCCGCCACGGGGCTCTCGAGAACGCCTACCTGACCGCCTTCAGCCGGCTGGCCCGGATGGTGGCCCTGGGGGAGTTCCCCTTCCCGGGCAGCGAGGACCCGCTCAAGGAGCTGCCCCGCGTCGGCGACGGGGTGATGATGCTCGACGAGGGCGGGCGCGTGCAGTACTGCTCGCCCAACGGCATCTCGGCGTTGCACCGGCTCGGTGTCGTCGCCCAGGTGGAGGGCGCCACCCTCGCCCGGCTGGGCCTCGACGAGGGTGTCGTCCGCATGTCGATGGCCCAGCGCCGGCCCGCCACCCAAGAGCTGTCGCGGGGCAACCACACCCACGTGCTGGTGCACGCCGTCCCCCTGCTCGAGCGCAAGGCGGTCGTCGGGGTGCTGGCCGTGCTGCGCGACATCTCCGACGTGCGCCGCCTCGATCGGCTGTTGGTGTCCAAGGACACGCACATCCGTGAGATCCACCACCGCGTCAAGAACAACCTGCAGACCATCTCATCGCTGCTGCGAATCCAGGCCCGGCGGGTGTCCTCGGCCGAGGCCCGCGAGGCGATCGAGGAGTCGGTGCGGCGCATCGCGTCGATCGCGGTCGTGCACGAGACGCTGTCGCGGGAGGCGGGCGACGACGTGCCGTTCACCGACATCGCCCGGCCGATCATCCGCATGGTCGAGGAGTCGCTCATGGCGCCCGAGCGGGCGGTGCTGTTCCGGTTGGTGGGCGACGCGCCGACCCTGCCGGCCGATGTGGCCACCCCGCTCGCCCTGGTGTTGACGGAGTTGCTGCAGAACACGGTGGACCACGCGTACCACCAGTCCCCGTCCGCCGAGGGTTCCGGTGAGAGCGGTGGAGCCGCGCCGGTGGACAGCGGGGAGGTCATCGTCACGGTCACCGGTCCCTATGACGTCGACGGCGCGGCCCGGGTCCGCGTCGGCGTGCTCGACGACGGCGCGGGTCTGGCCGAGGGGTTCTCGCTGGACGGCTCGACCGGTCTGGGGCTGTCGATCGTGCGCACGCTGGTCGAGCACGAACTGGAGGGGACCATCTCGGTGCGCGGTCGGGACGACGGCCGTACCGGGACCGAGGTGGTGGTCGAGGTGCCGTTGGTGCGCGACCACGACTGACGCCAACGCGTCAGATCGGTCCGGCCGTCCCATGGTGGGGGAAAACGCGAACAGCCTCCCCGGAGGGAGGCTGTTCGAAGCACGGTGGTTGCGAGCGGTCAGGAAGCTTCTCGCTGGCGAGCGAGCCAGGCCTTGCGAAGCTTGCGGCGCTCCTCCTCGGAGGTGCCGCCCCAGATCCCCGTGTCCTGGTTGGTCATCAGGGCGAACTCCAGGCACGGCTGCATCGAGGGACAGGTCTCGCACACGGCCTTGGCGGTGGCGATCTGCTCGAGCGCAGGACCGGTGGTCCCGACGGGGAAGAACAGGTCCGGACTGGTGTCCCTGCAGTTGGCCGTTCGGCGCCATTCGTCGTTTTCGGCCGCGAGGGTCAAGTTACGAGACGAAGAAAGGGCCACCTGACCTCCAACCCACAGCGCGCAGAATACGCACAAATGGAACGATGTGATGACGTTCGAAGCGACCGATTGCTGACACCAAGGGGCACCGGTACGAGGGCGGTGCCGAGTGGATGCTGCCGTAGGCGGGATCGAACGACCGTCAAAAGTTACAGCGTGTTAATCCTGGCGATCAAGGGATAGCCACAAGATTTTTCGCGGAGTTTTACCGCAAACGGGTGGTGAGCGGCCGTTGACGGGTCGGTGGCGCCGACGTTGCGGTTCGACGGTGCTGCGGTGCGGTGACCACTCGGCCATCGCTCGGTCGACCTGCGTTCACTTCACTCGCACAGTTGGCGACGGAGGATGGTCAAGGACCAGTACCGACGTGCCACCACGCCTGGCTGCCCGGGCGCGACCGATCGCGCCGCGCCGTTCAGGTCGCCGCACGGCCGCCGGGCGTGCTCCGACGACGGCCACCGAGGACACCCGGCCTCGAGTCCGACGGCCCGGCGACGCGGATGTCGCCCCCGCCGCCACCGCGAGCACCGACAGCGTCACGATCGAGCCGGCCGGGGCGAGCAGCCCTCGGTGCGGCGAGCACCGGACTCGGAGTCACAATAGGAACCGTTACCAGTGGGGGCGGGTCGCTGCCGTTCGGCTCGTCGCTAGCCTGCCGGGCCGGAGCGGTGGGGCCGCGACGGCAGGAAGGACGCGTGCAGGTGGAACGAGACCACGCCCGCTCGGGGCCCGCCGTGCTCGGCCATCGAGGCGCCAGCGCCGACGCGCCGGAGAACAGCCTCGCCGCGTTCGGGCTCGCCCGGGCGCAAGGGGCGGACGGGATCGAGCTCGACGTACGCCTCAGCGCCGACGGCATCGCCGTGGTGCACCACGACCCGACGTGGGGTCGCGCCGCCGGATCGGCGACCCTCGCCGGTCGTGTGGTGGCCGACACGACCGCGGCGCAGCGGCCCGTCGGGGTGCCGACCCTGGCCGAGGTGCTCGCCCTGCTCGACGGCTGGGACGGCGGGTTGCTGAACCTCGAGCTGAAGGTCGACGGACCCGCGTCCGCCGGGCGCGCGTCCGCCGGGCGCCGAGCGGTGGCGGAGCTGGTCTCAGCCGTGCAGCGCGAGCTCGGCGTTCATCGACAGCACCCGGCGTTGTTGGTCAGCAGCTTCGACCGCGACGCGCTCGAAGCAGCCGTGCAACAGCTGCCGGACATACCGGTCGGTTGGCTGCTGGATGCCGGGTCGGTCGCCGGCTTCTCCGTGGCCGACGCGCGCTCGCTCGGGTGCGCCGCCGTGCACCCGCACTGGCGCGCCGTCGACGGCGACATGGTGGCGCGGGCCCACGGGGCTGGGCTCGCCGTGTACGCCTGGACCGTCGATGACCCCGTTGCGCAGCGCCGCCTGGCCGC
Organism: Acidimicrobiales bacterium; assembly: GCA_020846295.1. GTDB lineage: Bacteria > Actinomycetota > Acidimicrobiia > Acidimicrobiales > CAIXPF01 > CAIXPF01. Next base: position 31,838 of record JADLEF010000196.1, on the reverse strand, counting down.
CCTCGGTGTCGAGGGCATCATCACCAACCGGCCGGCCGAGGCGATCAGGACCCTGTGGGAGGCCGGGCTGCGGAACGCTCCGCCGCCGGGGTGGCGGCAAGGTCGAGGACCCGGATCGCCGCCGGCTCCCAGCGGAGCGTGAACCGGTCCTGCGCCGGCTGCGGCTCGCCATCGATCTGCCAGTTGACGGCATCGCGACTGGAGATGGTCACGGCGGACGACGTCCGGGCGAAGTACACGCCCTTGGCCCGATCGATGCCGCGCGACGTGAAGATCGCCGTCGACGCCAAGCGGAGCAGACGGTTGACGCCCATCGGGGCGACGCCGACCAGCCGCAGTGACCCGCCGTCGCCGGACCAGCCGGCCGGCCCGACCGGTTCGATCGGCCTCGGCCCGACATAGGTGTAGGGGTGGGCGGCGAGCGCCAGCACCCAGAACAGTGTGCCGTCGAGCAGCCCCTCGTCGCAGCGCAGCGCGGCGTGGCGGGCGCCGTGGCGGCTCAGCACCTCCGCGGTCGCCGAGGCGGCGAACCAGGCGTGGCCGAAGCGGCGCTTGCGTGACGGTGCGGCCTCCGTGCGGGCCACCACCGAGGCGTCGAACCCGATGCCGGCGTTGGCCAGGAAGGCCCGGCCGTTGATGCGGCCCACGCCGCGCCGGGCGACCCGCCCCCGCTCGAAGGCCTCCCGGGCGATGGGTTCGGCGTCGGCCAGCGCGGGCGGCAGCCCGATCGACCGGGCCACGACGTTCGTGGTGCCCGCCGGTAGCGGGACCAGCGCAGCGGCGCTACCGGCGTCGAGCATGGCGTTGGCCACCGTGTTCAGGATCCCGTCGCCGCCGAGCACGACCACCGCGTCGGGGCCGCCGTCCGCCGTGCCGGGGCCGCCGTCCGCCGTGCCGGGGCCATCGGTCCGGTGGGTCCCATTGGAGGTGGCCCGGGTGCAGAGCAGCGGCGCCAGCGCCGACGCCGTCGACGGACCGGAGCTGTGCAGCACGGTCAACTCGTGCCGGGCGGACCAGCGCTCGGTGCACAGCCGCACGGCCGCGTCGGTCACCCGGCGCGCCGCCGGGTTGACGACCAGGAGCACTCGCACCGGCTCATCCTGGCCGACGGTGACCGACGACCGTGGCATCGGCACCCCTCGGCGGCGCCCTGATTTGGCCCGCCACCTGCCCTGCGCAGCACAATTCGGATATGCATGTCGTCGTCTGCGTGAAGCAGATTCCAGATCCGGCCGAGCCCGGTTCGCTCGATCCGGCCACCAAGACGCTGAAGCGGACGGGCAACATCATCCTCGATGAGTCCGACTCCTACGGCGTCGAGATGGCGCTGCAGCTCGTCGACTCGGCGGGTGGTGGCACCGTCAGCCTGGTGTCGATGGCGCCCGGTGGCGAGACCAAGGGCTTGCGCACCGCGCTCGCCATGGGTGCAGCCGATGCCATCCTCGTGTCCGACCCGGCCCTGAGCGGCACCGATGCGCTGGGCACGGCCAAGGTGCTCGCCGCCGCCATCGCCCGCAAGAGCCCCGACCTGGTGCTCACCGCCACCGAGTCCTCCGACGGCTACACCGGCACGGTGCCGAGCCAGATCGCCGAGCTCATGGGCCTGCCGTCGGTCACCTTCGCCAAGTCGATCGTCATCGACGGCCAGAGCGTGAACGTCGAGCGCCAGACCGAATCCGGCTACGACGAGGTCACGTGCCCGCTGCCCGCCGTCGTGTCGGTGACCGCCGGTGTGGTCGAGCCCCGCTACCCGTCCTTCAAGGGCATCATGGCGGCCAAGTCCAAGCCGGTCGAGGAGCTCACCGTGGCGGACCTCGGTCTGTCCGGCGACGATGTCGGCTGGGCCGGCGGCGGTCAGGAGATCGTCGCCATCGAAGCGGCCGAGGCCCGTGCGGCCGGCCGAGTGGTCGAAGACGAAGGCGAAGGCTACGCGGAGATCGTGTCCTTCCTCGAGAACCTGAAGGTGATCTGAGATGGCGCTGGACAACGTGTGGGTGTTCGCCGAGACCGCCGACGGCGCGGTGAAGACCATCACCCTGGAGATGCTGGCCAAGGCCCGCGAGATCGCCGACGAGGTCGCCTGCTTCTACGCCGGTGACGGCGACGACGTGGCCGAGACCGTGGGTGAGCACGGTGCGGGCACCGTGTTCGCCACCGGCGACATCGACGACGGCCTGCTCGGCCCGGCGGTGGCCGGCGCCCTCGCCGCCAAGATCGAGGCCGACGGTGCGCCCGACCTGATCATGCTGGGCACCACCTACGACGGCCGCGACGTGGCCGGTCGGCTGTCGGCCAAGCTCGGCGCCCCGGTGATCACCAACATCGTGGACATCGAGGTCGACGGCGACGACGTGGTCGGCGTGGAGCCCGTCTTCGGCGGCACCACCAACGTCAAGACCAAGTTCACCGGCGACGCCGTCAAGATCGTGCTCGTGCGACCCAAGTCCTTCGCCGCCGAGCCGGCGGGCGGGTCCGAGGCCGACGTCGAGGACCTCGACGTGCCGGACCTCGGTGCCACCGGCGCGGCCAAGGTGACCGCCCGCCACGTGGAGGAGACCACCGGTCCGAAGCTCGAGGAGGCGGCCATCGTCGTGTCCGGCGGGCGCGGCCTCGGCGAGCAGTCGAAGTACGTCATGGTCGAGGAGCTGGCCAAGCTGCTCAAGGCGGCGCCCGGCGCCTCCCGCGCCATCGTCGACGCCGGCTGGGTGCCGTACTCCTACCAGGTCGGCCAGACCGGCAAGGTCGTCAAGCCGACCGTGTACATCGCCGCCGGCATCTCCGGTGCCACCCAGCACATGGTCGGCATGAAGGGCGCGAAGTACATCATCGCCATCAACAAGGACAAGGAAGCCCCGATCTTCTCGATCGCCGACCTCGGCATCGTGGGCGACGTCCACAAGGTGATGCCGAAGCTGATCGAGGCACTTCAGGGACGGTGATCCAGGCGGCTTCGCCGTCCAGGGTGCAGCCGTTGCAGGGGCCCGGGGGTCGATGATCCCCGGGCCCCGTCGCGTTCAGTCCAGGCGCTGGTCGTTGGCCATGGCCGCCCAGGACAGGCCCCGCTCGGGGTCGACCACGGCCAGGCGGAACGTCCAGCCCATCTCGGGCTCGGCGGTGTCCCACGCGTAGAAGGCGAGATCCTCCAGCGCGTCGCCGAGATCCTCGGCGTCGAGCGGCCACTCGTCACCGAGGCCGGCCAGACAGGCCAGCGCCCACCATGCGTTGAAGCGGCCGGCGGCCATGCCCCGGCGGCGGCCGTGCGCCCCACCCGAGGCCGCCGTCCACGCCATGATCTCCAGCGCCTGGCGGCCCTCGATCGGGCAGACCCGGGCAGCGGGAACGCCGAGCGCAGCGATGGCGTCCAGCGCGTCGCCGGCGATGGCCACGCTGTCGGCCCGGCCGTTGGACTCGGTGGTCCACGGACGGGTCAGCTCGCCCAGCGCGTCGGTGGCGAGCGGGTCGCCGACCAGCCGGGCCTCCTCGAAGGGCAGGACCACCGGCCGCAGCGGGGGCAGGTTGGACGGCGGGGCGAAGATCCCCCGCCACGCCTCGTAGGTGGCCAGTGGATAGGTCGGTTCCCAGGGCTGCAGCACCAGCGGCAGGTCGTAGACCGAGGTGTCGATCGTGCGATCGCGGCGCAGGTCCTCACCCCGCAGCACCCGTTCGTAGGCGACCAGCGCCCGGATGGGCCCGGCGTCGATGTGTGGGGCCAGCGAGGCCCAGTCGTGGGTGGAGGCCACCACCTCGCTGAGCGGACCGATGGAGAACCGGCCGGTGGCGTCGTTCACGATGGCGCCGGCCTGGGCGGCATCGGCCTGCAACGCCAGGCGGTACTCGGCGTGGGCGGCGACGGGCCACAGCTGGCGGCCGGAGTCGGTGGCGGCGCGGCAGCCGTCGCGCAGCCGCCGCAGCTCGGGCCAGTCGGCCCGATCGCACAGCACCTCCACATGGCGCAGCAGCCCGTCGAGGTCCGCCCGGGCGATCAGCTCGTCGAGCTCGTTCATCCGGTCGTTCACACCAACGGCCAGGGGTAGCGGCGGCCGGTGGGGTCCGACGGGAAGCGGCGGCTGCGCAGCAGCAGGTGGGTGCGCTGCAGGCAGGCGTCGCGCTCCTCGTCGTCGTCGAGCAGGTCTCCGACGGCGGCGGGCAGGCCGGCCTGGGCGAGGCGTTCGAGGTCGTCGAGCAGGGTCATGGGGATCTCCTCGCCGGCGTAGTCCCACAACACCGTGCGCAGCTTGAACTCGGCGTGGAAGGACAGGCCGTTGTCGATGGCGTACACCCGCTCGTCCTTGCCGATGAGGCAGTGCCCGCTCTTGCGGTCGGTGTTGTTGGCCACGATGTCGAAGGCGCAGATGGCCTGTAGGTCAGGCTTGTACCGCGCCTCGTCGGACACGGTGAAGTAGTGCTGCTCGAAGTCCGCGTCGACGAACAGTTGCAGCGAGCCCTCACCGAGCGGGCCGTCGCGCAGCACCGTCGGCGGTACCACCTGCCACCCCAGCGCGGCGGACAGCTCGTAGGCGGCGATCTCCCGCTTGTACAACCCCGAGGGGAAGTCCCACAGCGGTCGCTCGCCCCGCAACGGTTTGTAGATGGCCTTGCGCTCGCCCTCGGCGTCGATGGACACCAGGTAGGTGCCGTTCGACGACCACGGCATACGACCCAGTATGTCGATGGGGCCGGTGCGGAGCGCGTCGAGCGTGGCGGCGTCGTCGAGATGGCGGCGAGGGGGCAGGTTCATCGCTCGAGGCCACCTTCCGGTGCGGCGCTCAGTGAGGCCGATGGCCGTTGGTCTTGGGGCAGGTGTGGCCTTCGGTGTCGATCGGGCGGCCGCACAGCGGGCACAGCGGCCGGCCGCCGCGCAGCAGGTCCTCGGCGCGGGCCACGAAGGCGTGCACCTGTTCGCGGGTGAGCACCCAGCGGGCCGCCGCCGCCTCCGGCGCATCGTCGGGTTCCTCGGCGGGGACGAACTCCTCGATGAGCAACAGCAGCCGGTCGTGATCGGCGTCGTAGCCGAGCCCCAGGCCGCCGACGGTGAACGCGGCCTCGACCGGCAGGGCCAGCTCCAGGTCGGTGGGGACGGGCCCGAGGGTGCGCTCGGGCAGCTCCTGCAGGACCCGGGCGAAGGACTCGCCGAGGGCGCCGACCTGCTGCTTCTCGCACCGCAGGCTGACCAGGACACCGTCGCCGCGGCACTGCAGGTAGAAGACGCGCTGACCCGGCTCGCCGAGGGCGCCGGCGGTGAAGTGATCGGCGTTGATGACGTCGTAGGGCGAAGGCATGTTCATGACGGCTGCAACGTGGTGAGGTCCCGACCCGTGGAGTTGGTCGCCAGCACGACCGGCCCCGCCGGACCGTACAGGACGGCGCTGACCGAGCACGGCGAGATGACGATGCGTTGGAACAGGTCCAGGTGGGTGCCCACCGCGGCGGCCATCGCCGCCTTGATCGGATCGGCGTGGCTCACCGCCACGACCGTCTGGCCGGGGTGCCGGGCGACGAGGCGCTCGACGGTGGACACGATGCGAAGCTGCATCTCGGCGAAGGACTCGCCGTCGGGGAAGCGGAAGCCCGAGGGGTAGCGCTGCACCGTCGCCCACTCCGGCAGCTTGAACAGGTCCTTCAGCTCCCGCCCGGTCCAGGCCCCGAAGTCGCACTCGAGCAGGCCGGGCTCGGGCTTGACCCGCACGCCGATGGCGGCGCCGATGGGGGCGGCGGTCTCCCGGGTGCGCTCCAGCGGTGAGGCGTACACCGCGGCGACGTGCTTCAGCTTGGCGATGCGCTTGGCCGCCTCCTGCGCCTGCTTCACCCCTTCGGGGGCGAGGTGCAGGCCTTTCGCCCGGCCCGGCAACGACGTGCCGGTGGTCGGCGTCTTGCCGTGCCGCACGAACAGCACGAGCGTCGGCTTCGGACCGGAGGGCGCCGTCTTGGCGGCGGCGTCGGCCGCGGGGGCGGGAGCGGGGGAGGGGGGCGGGCCGGAGGCGGCAGGTGCGGGCATGCGGTGGTCCAACCTAGTCTCCTGCACCCATGAACTCCGGCCAGGCGCGCCGAGGCCGCGGCGCGGCCCGCACCGCCGAGGCGTTGCGCGTGCTGCAGGACGAGATCGTCGGGTGCCGGCGGTGTCCCCGCCTGGTGGACTGGCGGGAGGAGGTGGCCCGGACCAAGCGGGCGGCCTACCGCCACGAGCCCTACTGGGGTGCGCCGGTGCCGGGCTTCGGGGATCCCGATGCCACCGTGGTGGTCATCGGCCTCGCCCCCGCCGCCCACGGCGCCAACCGCACCGGCCGGATGTTCACGGGGGACCGCTCGGGCGACTGGTTGTTCCGCGCCATGCACCGCGCCGGGCTGGCCAACCAGCCCCACAGCGTGGCCCGCGACGACGGGTTGCGCCTGCACCGGGCCTACGTCACGGCCCCGGTGCGCTGCGCCCCGCCGGCCAACAAACCCACCCCGACCGAGCGGGAGACCTGCCGGCCGTTCCTCGACGCGGAGCTCGCCCTGCTGCGCCACGCCCGGGTGTTCGTGGCGCTGGGCGGGTTCGGCTACGAGGTCGTCGCCGAACTGCTGGGCGTGGGCCGACCCAGGCCCCGCTTCGCTCACGGCCTGGAGGTCCCGGTACCGGCGTCGGCCCACCGCGCCGCGGTGACGCTGCTGTGCAGCTACCACGTCAGCCAGCAGAACACCTTCACGGGCCGGCTCACCGAGCCGATGCTCGACGCCGTCTTCGCCCGGGCTGCGGTGCTCGGCGGGGTGGTCCCCAACGCTGGGTAGGCGGATGAGACCCTGCCGTCGTGCCTCGGTTTCCGTTGACACTTCGGGGGCATGGAAGAGCCGTGGAGAGGCCGTGAGCGAGATGCCGGAGTGACGGTGCCCTTCGCCGGGCGCGAGCGTCGTCGTCCCCGCTTCCTGCGCCGCCGGCCCCCCATGGTGGGCATCGAGCAGCTGATGACCGACCTCGCCGCGCTGGAGCCTGCGCCGCCCGAGCCGGACTTCGGCATCGACCCCGAGGAGCGGGCGCTGCTGGTGCAGCTGTACCGGGAGCTGGTCGGCACCGTGGAGGGCCCCATCGTGCCGTTCCCGGTGGAGCTGATGGCCGACCCCGACTACGTCGACGAGCGGCCGCAGCCCGCCGCCCTGCTCGACCTCGACGCGTTCCGCTCCCGTCGCCGGCCCCCCGCCGAGGACGAGACCACAGCGCAGGACGAGCCGACAGCGCAGGACGAGCCCACAGCGCAGGACGAGCCGGCCGACTGAGCGCGCCACGCCGTCGCCTCGGAGGCGGGTATCGTCGCCCACCGTGCCGACCGCGTCCGACCACGCCGCCCCGGGCGAGGGCGCCGTGGACCGGCCGATGCTGGTGCGCATCGCCGTCGGCCTGCTCGCCGCGCTCACCGTCATCGGCGTGGCGGCCGTGGTGCTGCGCCCGTCCGATCCGGCGGTGCCCGGCCCCGGCTTCCGGTCCGAGTTCCTCGGTGCCTGCGAGCGCACCGGCGTCGACGCGGACGCCTGCCGGTGCGGGTTCGACCGCTGGACGGGGGCGGTCCCCGAGGCGCAGCTGGCGGGGCTCGACGCCGCGCTGGCCGACGGCGCCGACCTGCCCGATGACGTGCACGACGCCGTGACCTCCTGCCTGCGCGACACGCCGGACGCCTGACGGCGCTGCCGGCGGGCGTCCCGTGGCGGGCCCGGGGGCCGCCCGCTCGTCGACAAGGCTGGGCCGTGGTGCGCTGCGGCACCTAGTGTGAGGTCATGACGGTCACCGAGGATGCACCCACCGCGGCCAAGGAACGCTGGACCTTCCAGTGGAAGGAGCTCTACGAGGAGGTCATCACCTCGGGGCTCTGCACCGGATGCGCCGGCTGTGTGATCTCCTGCCCGCACGACGTCATCGGCTACAAGCACGAGCCGGGGCAGTACAAGCCGTTCCACCTCGAGGAGGAGCTCGGCCTCGAGAACTGCATCCACGGTGAGAAGGGCTGCACCTCCTGCACCCGGGCGTGCCCCCGCTTCCGTCACTGGGAGCCCGAGGCCGACCTGCACCTGCACGGGCGGGTCCGCACCGAGGAGGACATGTCCGGCATCTACAAGGACGTCATCCTGTGCCGCGCCTCCGACGACTTCGTCTACGAGACCGGCCAGGACGGTGGCCTGGTGTCCGCCATCCTGATCTGGGCGCTGGAGCACGGCTACATCGACGGCGCGCTGGTCTCGGGGCTCGAGAGCAGCGAGGGTGGCGACGGCGGCTGGAAGGCCAAGCCGATGGTCGCCACCAACCGCGAGGAGGTCCTCGCCGGGGCCGGGAGCCGGTACACCTACTCGGCCAACACCATGGCCTACGACGAGGCGGTGGAGAAGGGCCTCAAGGATCTGGCGCTGGTCGGCATGAGCTGCCAGACGTCCATCGCGCCGGTGATGTGGACCCGCAAGATCGGCAAGGTGTCGCGGCCGATCAAGCTCAACATCGGCCTGCTGTGCTCCAAGAGCTTCGACGACTCGCTGTTCGACGAGCTGTTCGACGTCAAGTACGGCTTGGCCAAGGACCAGATCAAGAAGATGAACATCAAGGGCGTCTTCCAGATCTGGATGAAGGACGGCAGCTACCACGAGATCAACCTCAAGGAGTGCCACGCCTGGACCCGCGAGGGCTGCAACCACTGCCCGGACTTCGCCGCCGAGCACGCCGACATCTCGACCGGGGGCATCGGTGACGCCACCGACTGGACGCTGACCATCGTGCGCACCGCCCTCGGGCGCGAGATCATCATGCGGATGCTCGCCGACGGGGTGATCGAGGGCAAGCCGGGGGATTCCGATCCGGGCGCCATCAAGCTCATGCACAAGTTGGCCGAGCGCAGCCGCGCCCGCTGGCCGACCTGGGCGTCGCCCGAGGCGCGAGTCGGCCTGCCCGAAGGGGCGAAGGCCGACCACTGACGAGCGCTCCGACGCTCCAGGACGCGGCCCCGCCATGCCGGTAGGTATGGAGGGGCCGTTTCGCGTCCGGTGCGCCGTTTTCGGATCGGGGTCGGCTGCGGCGGGCTACGGTCCGGGCCATGCGCCTCGACAAGCCCCGTGTGCCGCCGTTGCCCGAATCGGAGTGGGATCCCGCCATCGCGGATCGCCTAAAGGGCCGTGGCAGCCCGCCCAACGTGATGCGGACCATCGCCCACCACCCGCAGCTGTTCAAGCGGTGGTCGGTCTTCGGCAACCACGTGTTCGAGAAGTCCACGTTGGAGCCCCGGGAGCGGGAGCTGATCATGCTGCGCATCGGCTGGCGCTGCCGCTCGGCCTACGAGTTCGGTCAGCACACCCTGATCGGCAAGCGCTGCGGGCTCACCGACGAGGAGATCACCCGGCTGACCAAGCCCGCCGATGCGCCCGGCTGGAGCGACTTCGACCGCACGTTGGTCACCGCGGTCGACGAACTGCACGACGACAGCTTCATCAGCGAGCCGACCTGGCAGGCGCTGACCGAGCGCTACAGCACCCAGCAGATCATCGACCTGGTGTTCACCGTGGGCCAGTACACGTTGGTGTCCATGGCGTTGAACACCTTCGGGGTGCAGCTCGACGACGGCGTGCCCGGCTTCCCCGACGACGCCGGCTGAGGGCCCTCAGGCGTCGACCGGAGGGGCTTGCTCGGCCGGGCCGCTGGTGGCCCGGGTGAGCACGGCGAGGGCGATGAACGCGAGCAGCAGTCCGAGGGCCTGCAGCGCACCGATGGTCTCCCCGAGGAAGATCGCCCCGGCGATGGCGGCGCCCACCGGCTCGCCCTGCAGGAGGATCCCCGCGGTCGACAGCGGCACGTGGGCCTGCGCCCAGGCGAGCAGGCCGTGGCCGATGCTGCCCGGGATGAGGGCCAGGGCGATGATCCAGCCCCAGCCGTGGTCCGGGACGCTGCGGCCCTCCTCGCTGGCCAGGAGCACCGGGAGCAGGGAGACGGTGGCCACCGAGGCCATCAGGAACAGGTACTCGATGGTGCCGACGCCTTCGCGCGCCCGCTTGGTGACGAGCAGGTAGCAGACCCACAGCAGGATGGCGGCAAACGCCAGGCCCATGCCCAGCGCGGTGGTGCCGCTGGCGGCGAAGCCCGGTACCACGAAGATGATGACGCCGCCCACCGCCCCTGCCGCGCAGGCCATGGCCAGGCCACTGATGCGCTCGCCGAGCAGACGCCACCCGATGAGCATGGCCAGCACCGGCGTCAGCGCGCCGGTCACGGTGGCGATGCCGACGGTGGCGTGGCGCAACGCCTCGAACCACACGGCCAGGTTGCAGCCGAACAGCAGCCCGCCCGGAATGGAGCGCTTCAACATCGGCCAGGTGATCGAGCGGCCGGTCGCGACGAGGATGACCCCGAACACGGTGGTCACGATGAGCAGGCGCCAGAACGCCAGCACGACGCCAGGGTGGTCAGCGTTCTTGGCGAGCACGCCCCCGGAGCTCCAGCAGGCGGTGGCGGCCAGGATGGCGATCACGCCGGGCAGGTTGGTGGACCGCGAGCGCTCCACGGTGTCGACGGTCACAGCGCCGGACCCTACCACTGCGTCCGGGTCTCCGGCGGGCGCGCCGCGGCCGCTGGGCGTAGGGTCCGGGTCATGCTCGATCCTGCTGCTTACAAGACCATCGCCATCGAGAAGCGGAGCGACGGTGTCGCCGTGTGCACCCTCAACCGGCCGGAGCGGCTCAACTCGGTGAACGCCACCATGCACCGGGAGCTGGCCACCCTCACCCGGGACATCCAGGCCGACCGCGAGGTGCGCGCCGCGGTCATCACCGGCGCCGGCCGGGCGTTCTGCGCCGGGGGCGACTTCTCGCCGAGTGGGGAGGTGATGGGCTCCACCACCGGCGGCATGCTGGAGGAGGCCCGCCGCATCGTCGACCACATCCTCGAGTGCAACAAGCCGCTGGTGTCCGCCGTGAACGGCTACGCCATGGGGCTGGGCGCGACGGTGGCGCTGTTGTGCGACGTGGTCGTCGCCGGGCGGTCCGCCGTGTTCGCCGACACCCACGTGAAGATGGGCATCGGCGCCGGTGACGGCGGCCAGCTGATCTGGCCGTTGCTGATCGGCGTGAACCGGGCCAAGTACTTCCTCATGAGCGGCGAGCGGGTCAGCGGCGAGGAGGCGGAGCGCATCGGCCTGGCCAGCTTCCTGGTCGAGGACGACCAGCTGATGGACAAGGCGCTGTCGGTGGCCGGCGCGTTGGCCGCTGGGCCGCTGCAGGCCATCACCGCCTCCAAGATGGCGATCAACCATTGGATGCGTTCGATCTCCTCGACGGTGATGCCGCTGTCGCTGCAGCTCGAGGATGCCTGCTTCGGTTCGCCCGACCAGAAGGAGGCGGTGGCCGCGTTCAACGAGAAGCGCACGCCGAACTTCGGCGCCCACCGCAACAAGGGCTGAGCGCTCCCGTCGTGCGTCCATACCGCTCCGTCGCGTACTGAACGGTATGGACGCGCTCGTGGTGTCGACCTACGACCTCGGCCGGTTCCCGGTCGAGGCGTGGGCCGCGGTGCGCGAGCTGGCTGCGGCCGGTTGGTCGGCACGGCTGTGCGACGTGAGCCTCGACCCCTTCGACGAGGCGGCCGCCGCGCAGGCGGATCTGGTGCTGTGGTCGCTGCCGATGCACACCGCCACCCGGTTGGCGCTCCCGCTCATCGACGCCGTGGCGGCGCGCTCGCCGCGCACCCGGCAGGGCGCGTTCGGCCTGTACGCCGTGCTCAACGAGGAGCTGCTCGCCGCCCGAGGGGTGCAGCCCTGGGTCGGGTCGGTGGCTCGCGCCGCCGGCGCGCCCGGGTCGTCGGTGCCGTCGGTGCCGCCGGCGCTGGACCGCTACGCCCAGCTGGTGCTGCCCGACGGCAGCCGGCGGGTGGTCGGCGCGGTGGCGGCGTCGAGCGGCTGCCGTCACCGCTGCCGCCACTGCCCGGTGGTCCCGGTGTTCGACGGCCGGTTCCGGCCGTCGCCGGTCGATGCCGTGCTCGCCGACGTCGCCGCCCTCGTCGAGCGGGGGGCCGCCCATCTGACCTTCACCGACGCCGATTTCCTCAACGGCCCCGCCCACGCCGCCCGGGTGGTCGACGCCGTGCACGGCGCGTTCCCCTCGCTCAGCTTCGACCTGACCGCCCGCATCGACCACCTCCTGGCGGCGGGCGAGCTGCTCGGACGGTTCGCCGTCGCCGGCTGTGTGCTGGTCACCTCGGCGGTGGAGTCCTTCGACGACGCCACCCTGGCGTGGTTGGGCAAGGATCATCGGGCTGCGGACGTCGCCGGCGCGGTGGCCGCGTGCCGGGCGGCGGGCATCGCCTTCAACCCGACGTTCGTCCCGTTCACCCCGTGGACCACGCCGGCGTCCTACGCCGCCCTGTTCGACGCCGTCGCCGCGCTCGGCCTCGAGTCGGTGGTCCCGCCGGTGCAGTACTGCATCCGCCTGCTGGTGACCGCCCGGAGCCGCCTGCTCGACCTGCCCGAGGTGCGGGCGGTCGCCGGGCCCTACGACGCTGCGGAGTTGAGCCACCCGTGGCGGCACCCTGATCCGGCGGTCGATGCCCTGGCGGTCCGCGCCCTCGAGGTGGTGCGCCGTCACGCAGGCGTCGACGAGTCTCCCTCGGGCCGGGCGGCGCACCACCGTGTCGTGCACACGCAGCTGCGCGACCTCGCCCGGGCCGCGGCCGGGTCGGGTCCGGGTGCGGCGCCGGGAGCGGTGGCCCAGCCGGCCGCGGTGCCCTACCTGACCGAACCCTGGTTCTGTTGAGCGGAGCCGACCGACGAGCAGTTCGCTCGCTCCACGGTGTGAACGCGGGTCCGGGATGGCCCCGTGCGCGGCGGCGCGCCGGTACCCTGCCTGACGTGGTCGACGCAGGACAACCGACACCGCCGGGCTGGTTCCCTGATCCGCTCGGCCGCCACGAGTACCGCTGGTGGGACGGCGCCGTCTGGACCGATCAGGCCGCGTCCGGTGGGCGCAACGTGATCGATCCGGTGCAGGCTGCCGGTCCGGGCGCGGTGCCAACGGTGAACCGCACCCCCGAGCAGGTGCAGCGGCAGGTGCACCAGCAGGCGGGGCTGCCACCGGTGGCGCAGGGCGGCGGGACGCTGTTCAGCGAGCCGGTGCTGGTCGTGAACCAGAAGGCCAAGCTGATCGAGGTCAACAACGAGTACGCCATCTTCGACCAGCACGGCCGCCAGCTCGGCGCGGTGCGCCAGGTCGGCCAGTCGACGGCGAAGAAGGCGTTGCGGGTGCTGACCTCGCTCGATCAGTTCATGACCCACACCTTGCAGGTGGTGGACATGAGCGGTGCGGTGCAGCTGGTGCTGACCCGCCCGGCCAAGCTGGTGAAGTCCCGGGTGGTGGTGCAGGACGGGAAGGGCGCGGAGATCGGCACGATCGTCCAGGAGAACGCCATCGGCAGGATCCGCTTCGGTCTGGTGGCCAACGGTCAGCGCCACGGCGGGATCCACGCCGAGAACTGGCGGGCGTGGAACTTCTCCATCCGCGACCACACCGACACCGAGGTGGCCCGCATCACCAAGACGTGGGAGGGCCTGGCCAAGACCCTGTTCACGACGGCGGACAACTACGTGGTGCACGTCCACCGACCGTTGGAGGAGCCGCTGCGCTCGCTGGTCGTCGCCGCCGCGGTCGGCGTGGACACCGCGCTCAAGCAGGACTCCCGCGGCCTGGGCTGACGCGCCGGGCGCCGCGGTGGCCGACGCTCCGGGTCCGCGCCGACCCCGTCGACGTCGCCTAGCGTGGACGGCGCCGTAGCCGCTCTCGGCGGGCGAGGGTCAGGACGCGGTCCAGGAGAGGAACCACCCCGGTGCGACGTGCAGTGCTGTCCCGAACGGCGCTTCGCTGGTTGGTACGATCGGTGCCCGCATGACGGTGCCGACGCCGGATCCTTCGCCTGCGGGCTCGCCGCCGGCCCAGCACGGTCGCAGCTGGGCGCAACGGTTCGTGATCGCCTTCGGTGCGGTGCTGGCCGTCCTGTCGTTGCTCGGCGCCCTCGTCGTCGGCGTGGTGTGGTGGCGCTTCGGCTCCTTCGACCGCATCGACCTCGACCTGGCCCCGAACACCACGGCGGACAAGCCGTTGAACTTCCTCGTGGTCGGTTCCGACAGCCGGGAGAACATCTCGGAGGACGATCCGGACGCCGGTGCGTTCCTCGGCGAGGAGGTGGGCGGCAAGCGGACCGACACCATCATCGTGCTGCGCGTCGACCCGGCTGCGAAGTCGATCTCGCTGCTGTCGATCCCCCGCGACCTGTGGGTCCCGTTGAACGGCACCGGCCCCAACGACCGCATCAACACCGCGTTCGCGGAGGGCGGTGCGCAGGAGCTCATCAACACGGTGCAGTCGGTGCTGCGCATCGACATCAACCACTACGTCGAGGTGGACTTCAAGGGCTTCAAGTCCTTGGTGGACACCGTCGGCGGGGTGCCGCTGTACTTCGACCGCGCCATGTACGACGAGAACTCGGGCCTGAACATCACCGAGCCCGGCTGCGTCACGCTCGACGGCCAGCAGGCCCTGGCCTTCGCCCGGTCCCGGCACCTCGTCTACTTCAACGAGGAGAGCGGCGAGTACGAGGAGGACCTCACCGCCGACCTGGGCCGTATCACCCGCCAGCAGCTGTTCCTGCGCCGGGTGATGGACAAGGTCGCCTCCCTGGGCCTGACCGATGTCACCAAGCTGAACCGCCTGGTGAACGTGGCGACCGACAACGTCACCTTCGACGACAACCTGAGCACGGGAGACCTCGTCGATCTGGCCCGTCAGTTCTCGTCGCTCGGGTCGGAGGCGATGCAGTCCTACGCGTTGCCCACCGATCTGACCGAGACGCCGGAGGGTGCGTCGGTGGTCGTGCTGCGCGAGGCCGAGGCGCAGGCCACCCTCGACGTGTTCCGGGGGGTGGCGCCGGCGGCGGCGAGCACGACGGCTCCGGCCGCGCTGAGCCCGTCGCAGGTCGCCGTCAGCGTGCTCAACGGCACCGGCGTGCCGGGTCAGGCCGGTGATGCGGCCAGCGGCCTGGAGGCGATCGGTTTCGCCGTCGCCCAGGTCGGCAACACCCCGCAGGCGGGCGAGACCCGCACCACGGTGCGCTACGCCCCGGCCTCGGCGGCCGCCGCCCAGCTGGTGGCGAGCTACCTCCAGCCGGGCGTGAACCTGGTGGAGGACGGCACGGTCGGCAGCGGTGTCGTGCTGGTGACCGGGGCGGATTGGGTGGGCATCACCGTGCCGGAGGTGGTGGACACCGGCGCCGCCGCCGACCCCGAGGCGACCACGACGACGGTGGTCGGCGTCACGCCGCCGGGGGTCCCGCCGCCCGGTGTGATCTGCTGACGGATCCGCCCCGGCCGCCCCGGCGGCCGTTAGCGTGATCGGTCCATGTCTGCTGCACCTCCCGCCCCGCGCCCCCGTTCGGAGCGTCGCACCCTCATCGCCCCGGTGGCGGCTGCGACCCTGTTGCTGTCGGTGGTCGCTGTGGCCTGCGGTGACAGCGAGACGGTCAACACGGGCGGGTCCACGCCCAGTACCGAGACGGAGTCCGCCATGAGCAAGCCCACCGTGTCCGTGCCCAGCGGTCCTGCGCCCACGTCGCTGGTCACCGAGGATCTCGTCGTCGGCGACGGCGCCGAGGCGGTGGCGGGCAAGCAGGTGACGGTGCAGTACGTCGGCGTGCACTACAGCGATGGTTCGCAGTTCGATGCGTCGTGGGATCGTGGTGAGCCGTTCTCGTTCCTGCTCGGTGGCCGCCAGGTCATCGCCGGCTGGGACCAGGGGGTGGTCGGCATGAAGGTGGGGGGCCGTCGCCAGCTCACCATCCCGGGCGATCTCGCCTACGGCGCCCAGGGCTTCCCCCCGGTGATCCAGCCGAACGAGACGCTCGTCTTCGTCGTCGACCTCCTCGCCGTCGGCTGATCCCGTCCCGGTCCCCGTCCCCGGCGGCGGCGGACGGTTGCGGCCACCGGTCGTTCCCGTGGTCGGGATGCGCAGTCCGGCTGTGTCCGACGTCTCTCTAGACTGGTATTGCGCAATCTTTGACGGGTTTGCGTAGCGTGCCGCTAGCAGGACACCTGAGCTGCGGGTGCAGCTCTCGGGGGAAGGAACAACTATGAGCGATCCGCAGGCCGTGCCCGCCTTGGGCGTCAACCATCTCGTGCTGAACGTTCGGGACATCGAGGCTTCGCACAAGTTCTACACAGAGGGCTTGGGCTGGAAGCAGATCGGCGCCCTCGGTCCGCAGTTCCCGATGCAGATGCGCTTCTACCAGTGCCGTCCGGGCTCGCACCACGACGTCGCGCTGGTCCAGATGGCCAACCCGGATGCGGCGCCTCCGGTCAAGAAGTGGGACCTCGCCGGTGGCGAGTCGATCAATGCGATCAACCACTACGCCGTCGCGTACCGCAAGGAGGACTTCGTCAAGCAGCTGGAGTACATGAAGGCGAAGGGTGTCGACTTCGCCATCCGTGGCGAGCACGGCATGACCCACAGCTGCTACGTGGTGGATCCGGACGGCAACGGCATCGAGATCCTCTACGAACTGCCGGCCGAGGTGTGGGAGCAGGACGTCAACGGCGCGCTGAACTACTTCGTGCCGACAGCGACCGACGGTGACGACGCGCTCGTGGACAACACCGACTACAAGGTCTTCACCGCTCCGACGTCCTGATGCGGGTCGCGGTCCGTGCCAGGACCGCCCGTTGACGCCGCCCCGGCCCGATCGCTCGCCGATTCTGGGCCGGGGCTCTTCTCTTTCCGGTCTCCTGTGACTATCGTCACAACATGATCGGCGACAGTGGAGAGGGCCGGGGGTGGCGACGGGAGCACCGCGGGCGACCGCCGGTGCGGCGTGCGGTGACCATCCTGTGCCTGCCCGGTGCCGGCGGGCCCAACCTCGCCGAGGAACTGCGCACGGTGCTCGCCGCCGGGCCGGTGGCGGTGCGCCTCGTCGTGGCGGTCCCCGTCGCCGACTGCATGCCGGTGCTGATCGGCGATCCGCTCAGCGGGGTGTTGTGGCCGTTCGCATTCCCGACCGGTGATCAGCAGGGCGCCCGCCGGGAGGGCCTCCGCCGGGCGCGTCGCCTGTCGTGGCTGCTGTGGGAGATGGGCGTCGAGGCGGAGATCGCCGTGGTCGACGGCAACCCGCTCCCGGTGCTCGCCGCAGACGCGGTCGAGCATCCGGCCGATGTCACGATCGTCGCGGCGTCCACGGCGCGGCGCTGGCACGCGACGATCCGGGAGCTGTGCCGCGGCGCCAGCCGGCTGGGCCTCACCCCGTCGGTGGCGCTGGACACGCCGTTGAAGTCGACCCGCCGCTTCGCCGAGGCCGTCGGGGGCTGACCCCGACGCCCGGCCCCCGGGGCGTGCCGCCAGGGTCGTCAGGCGGTCGGGTTGGACTGCGGGGCCACCAGCAGCACGTCGCCCTCGGCGAGCTCCACCTCGCTGGTGAGCTGCGAGTTCGCGGCTCCGATGGCGACACCGGGCGCCGGCTCGGTCATCGGCGTCTCGGTGGAGAGCACCAGGCGGTACCGCCCGGCGGGCAGACCCTCGATGCGTCCGACCTCGCCCACGGCCACCGACGCGGTGGCCACGGTGGCGTTGTCCGCCCCGAGCACCTCGACGCGGACGGGACCGAAGAGGTCCTGGGTCAGTGTCGGCAGTGGGTTGGATGCGGTGCCACCGTGTTCGACGGCGATGTCGATCCGCCCGCTGAGCGCGCTCGGCGCGGTGAGGACACCGACGCTGGGCATCGTCTCGACCGGCTCCGTGCCGACCGCGGCGATGCTGACCGATGCCGCCGGCGCCGGCGTGGTGGTGATCGGGGCGGCGCCCTGGCGCAGATCGATCACGGTGGTGGCGGTGGTGGTCGGCGTGGCGGCAGGGGCAACCTGCTCCACCGTGGTCCGGGCCAGCGTCGACTGCTGCGCGTCGCGGTCGCTGTCCCGGCGGGTGTGCTCCAGCGCGGTGACGACGATCAGCGCGGCCGCGCCGACCTGAGCGGCGATGACCGCGTCGCGAGCCCAGTGCGAGTAGTGCGGCCGTACCCGAGGCGTGTGATGCAGGTGTGCTAGCACGATTCCATTCTGCCGCCTCGCCGACCGTTCTCGCGCCGCACCGACCCCGAGACTTGACCAATTCCGGGGAGACCGACACCACGAGGCACACCTCAAGGCGGCCGATCCATCCGTCGATAGCCGAGCCGTGCGCCCTCGCCACCACGGACTCGCGCTGTTCGTCCGGTACGTCGTGATCAGCCTGGTCCCGGTCCTGCTCGTCGGGATCGGCGTCGAGCTGTACACCCGCCATCAGGGGCGCGTGCAGCTCGAGCGGCAGGCCACCCGCCAGGTGGAGGGCATCGTCACCTCCTCGACGTCGTCGCTGGCCGGGGGGATCGAGCGCAGCGGCGCCATCGACCCGATCTCGGTGCAGGCGCTCCGGGCCACCGTCGAGCGGGCCCGGGACCTCGGGCTGCTGCACAGCCTCCGACTGTGGACGCCCACCGGCGGTCTGCTGTGGGCGGACGAGCGGGCCCGCGCCGCGCCCGCCACCGTGAGCGAGGGCGCGTTCTTCGATGCCGCCGCCGGGTCGGTCGGCGCCGCCGAGGGGTGGCCCGAGGGCCTCGAGGCGCGTGCCGGGGTGTCCGTCCCGGACGGCCTCGGCGGTGCTGCCGATCCCCGGGTGCCGGTGCTGACCGTGTTCGTCCCGATCCGCAGTGGTGCGGACGGCCCGGCCGCGTTGGTGGCGGAGGTGGTGGTACCGCTCGACCAGACCGGGCTGTTCGGCTCGCAACAGCAGCTGCGCGTCGTGTTGGCGGCGAGCGTGGCCATCCTGTGGCTCGTGCTGGCCTTGCTCACCCGCTCGACGACGGCGAAGCTGCAGCACAACGCACAGGCGCTGCGCGAGCTGGCGCTGTACGACCCGTTGACCGGCCTGCCCAACCGGCGCCAGTTCGCCGACGAGGTGACGCGCTCGATCGAGGCGCTCGGCCCGCACGGTCAGCCGGGCGCCGTGGTCCTGCTCGATCTGTTGGGCTTCACCCGGATCAACAACGCGCTGGGTCGGGCCTACGGCGACGAGCTGCTGCGCTACGTCGCCGAGCGGCTGGGGGCCATGATCCAGCCCGGGCAGTTCGTGGGCCGCATCGGCGGCGACGTGTTCGGCCTGCTGCTGCCCGGGGTCGACGGCCCGACCGCGCTGCGCCAACTCGACGTGGTCCGCCACGTGCTCGCGGCGGAGATCGAGGTGGCCGGCATACCGGTCGGTTTCGAAGCGGTCGTGGGCATCGCCTCCTTCCCGCTCGACGGCGCCGAGGCCGACGTGCTGCTGCAGCGGGCCGATCTGGCCCTGGGGGCGGCCAAGCGGGCCGAGATCGAGGCCAGGGTGTTCAGCGCCGAGCTCGACCGCGCCGACCCCACCCGTCTCGGCCTAGCCGTCGAGCTGCGCCGGGCGATCGCCAACGGGGAGCTGTTCCTGGTCTACCAACCGAAGGTGCACCTGGTCGATCTGGGGGTGCGCAGCGTCGAGGCGCTGGTGCGCTGGAACCACCCCGAGCGCGGGCCGGTTCCGCCGTCGGAGTTCGTGCCGGTGGCGGAGAGCACCGGGCTCATCGGCCCGCTCACCGCCTGGGTGCTCGACACCGCGGTGGCGCAGGCTGCGTCGTGGGCCTACAACGGGATGCCGATGCGGGTCGCGATCAACGTGTCGGCCCGCAACCTGCGCGACGAGCACCTCCCCGAGTACGTGCTGCGCAGCCTGCTCAAGCACAACCTGCCACCCGACTACATCGAGCTCGAGATCACCGAGACGGCCATCATCACCGAGCCCGAGCGGGCGGCGAGGGCGTTGCGGCGCCTGCGCGACGCGGGGGTGGCGGTGGAGCTCGACGACTTCGGCCAGGGCGCCACGTCACTGGGCCACCTGCGCAACCTGCGGCTCAGCACGTTGAAGATCGACAAGTGCTTCATCGACAACCTGTGCACCGACGACGTCGATGCGGCGATCGTGTACAACCTGATCTCCCTCGGCCATCAGCTCGGCATGGAGGTGGTGGCCGAAGGGGTCGAGAGCGAGGCGCAGGCCGCCGCGCTCGCCGCGTGGGGCTGCGACGTGGCCCAGGGCTTCCACTTCTCCCGGCCGCTCACGGTGGCGCAGCTGCAGACGCGCTTCGGCCGATCGCCCGAGAGGGTCGCCGCCGGTCAGGCCACGCTGGTTCCGAACGCCGCACCGATGGCGTAGGTGACGGCGGCCGCCGCGGTCACGATCAGGAGCTGACGCGCCGCGCCGAACAGCAGCGGCCGTCCACCCGAGTACGCCACCCACGCGCCGACACCGAGGCTGAACAGCGCGGTGAGCACCACCGAGCTGGCCACCGCGGTGCCGTCGGCGGTGAAGAACCACGGCAGCAGCGGCGTGAAGGCGCCCACGCTGAACAGCGCGAACGACGAGACGGCCGAGACCCTCGGGGAGCCGAGCTCATCGGGGTTGAGCCCGAACACGAGGCGCGACGTGAAGGCGAAGAAGCGGTCCTCGTCGAGCGGGAGCTCGGTGGAGGCCCGCTGCGCCGTCTCCCGGCCGAGGCCGGCGTCCTCGAGCCGGGACACCAGCTCGTCGAGCACGAGCTTGGGGTTGCGGCTCACCAGCGCCCGCAGCTCGGCGAGGATGCCCTCGAACAGCTCGACCTGGCTGCGCACCGACACCCACTCCCCGGCGGCCATGGAGAACGCGCCGGCGATGAGGCTGGCGAAGCCGGCCAGGCGCACCGCCGAGGCGGAGGCCGAGGCCCCGGCGAGCGCCAGGATCACGCACACGTTGGTGACGAGGCCGTCGTTGACGCCGAGCACCGCCGCCCGGGCGCCGCCCCGGGAGACCTGATCCACCTTGGCCTGCAGCTCGGTGGCATCGGCACCGACGTCGCCCACGGTGGGCTCGATGGCCGGCGTGTAGGGCACCCCGCGCCCGGCTCCACCGGCCCGTCCCCCTCGGGTGCCCCCGTCGGCGGTGGCGCCGCCCACGGTCATCCGCCGGATGACGTTCATGCCCGCTCCTGCAGGCGCTCGAGGTCGGTCAGCACCAGCCGGGCGAAGTCGCTGACGTCGCTCACCGCGTAGGAGCGCCGGATCACGCCGTGCGGATCGATCAGGTACGCGAAGCGTTCCGGGTAGGCGGCGAGCGGGTCGCCGGCGGGGCGCAGCACCTGGTAGGCGGCGCCGACGGCGCGGTCGACGTCGCACAGCAGTCGGAACGGAAGTCGTTGGGCCCGGGCGAAGGCGAGGTTCTCGGCCACGGTGTCGAAGGACGCACCGAGGATCTCGCACCCCAGCGACTCGAAGCGGTCGGCGTTGTCACGCAACGCCTGGCTCTGCAGGGTTCAACCGGGGGTGGCGGCCTTGGGGTACCACCACAGCAGCACCCAGCGGCCGCGCAGGTCCTGGAGGCGCACGGTCCCGCCGTGCTGGTCGGGCAGCGAGAACTCGGGGGCGTCGGTGCCGGCGTCGAGCATGCGGTCACGTTAGGACGGCGCGCGGCGCGGAGCCGAGGTCTGAGGATCAGTCGGCGGGCCCGACCTCGATCTGCACGCTGTGCCAGCCGGTGGCGCCGTCGGGGTCGGGCCGGCTGCGCTGCTCGGTCTGGGTGGTGCCGGTGCCGTCGGTGGCGCGGCAGCGCAGGGTGTGCTCGCCCGGCGTGGCGTCCCACGCCAGCCACCACTGCCGCCAGCTGGTGTCGGCCAGCTCGGGACCGAGCTCGGCCTGCTGCCAGTCCCCGTCGTCGATCTGGACCTCGACCTCGCGGATGGCACGTCCGGGCGCCCAGGCGACGCCGGCGATGGGCAGGCGCCCGGCGCGAAGGTCTCTTGAGCGGCGCGGGGTGTCGATCCGCGACTGCGTCTTGACGGGGGCCTCGACCGCCCAGCCGCGCGGGATCCAGTAGCCCTGGGCCTCGTCGAAGCGGGTGAGCTCGATGCGCGACAACCACTTGGTGGCCGACACGTACCCGTAGAGCCCGGGGACGACGAGACGGGCGGGGTAGCCGTGGGCGACGGGCAGCACGGTGCCGTTCATGGCCAGCGCGACGATGGCGTCGCGCCCGTCGAGCGCGGCCCGCACGGGGAACCCGGCGGTGAAACCGTCGACGGAATGGGTCATGACCTGGTCGGCGCCGGGCTGCACGCCGGCCTCCTCGAGCAGCTCGTCGAGCCGGACCCCGATCCAGCGGGCGTTGCCGACGAGATCGCCGCCGACCTGGTTCGACACGCAGGACAGGGTGACGTCGTACTCCACCAGGGTGCGGTTCCACAGCTCGTCGTAGGTGAGTCGGAGCGGCCGGTCCACCCGCCCGTCGATGGTGAGCGCCCAACCGTCGGTGGTGACCCGCGGGGCGACGAGGGCGGTGTCGATCCGGTAGAAGTCGTCGTTGGCCACGAACAGCGGGCTGAGCCCCTCGATGCCGGCCGCGGGATCGGCGGGGGGTGCCGCCAGCGGCTCGGCCGGGGTCCGGGGTCGGACGCCGGCCCGCTCCAGATCGGCGGAGAATCGTTGGGAGAGGCGGCGGCCGGCGCTGCCGAGCACTGCGGCGCCCACGCCGATGCCGCCGAGCGCGCCGAGGAACTGCCGGCGGCTCGCCGCGCCGGCCAGTGCGGTGCCGGTGGCCGTCGCGACGCCGGCGGGGGCGATCCGTACCGGAGGGTATGTCACGCGGTGGAACAGCACCAGGGTGCCGCCGGCGGCCACCATGGCGAGCAGCGACGGCACCCAGCCGTTGCCGGTGCCGTTGCGCCCGAACGTCGCAGCCGCCATGCCGAGCAGGCCGAACCCGGCGACGATGCCGAGGCCCACGGCCAGCCGACGCCGTACCGTCGCCACGCCGGCGACCACCGCCAGGGCGATGAGGATCAGCAGCGTGCCGGTGATGAGCGCCGGCTTGTCGTTGGTGCCGAACGTGTCGATGGCGACGTCCTTCACCGGGCGCGGGGCGGCGTCGATGACCCGGTCGCCCACGCTGACCACGGGGTTGCGCAGCGAGGCGGCGAACCCGGTGGCGAGCTCCCCGGCGGCCAGCGCGGCGGCCACCGCCGCGAGCCCGGCGGCGGCCCCCCACCAACCCGGCGGCCGCCATGGTGCGGGGGTGGGATCGGCGGGTGCGTGCTCGTCGGTCGGGGTCATCGGCTGCTCCTGGTCCACGGTAGCCACCCGTGGTTCGGTGCAGGTGCGCGCCCCGGATGCATCGCTAGGCCGGGAGCACGAGCGTGAAGCTGGCGCCGCCATCAGGGTGGTTGGCGGCATCGACCCGGCCGCCGTGCGCCTCGGCGATGGCGGCGACGATCGACAGGCCCAGGCCGGCGCCCCGACCGACCCGGGCCGCGTCGGCCTGCCAGAACCGGTCGAAGACGTGGGCCAGCGCGTCCTCGTCGAGGCCGGGCCCGTGGTCCCGCACCGTCACGTGGGCGACGTCGCGGCCTGCCGCCGCGCTCACCTCGATGGTGGTGCCCGCCGGGGTGTGGCGCAGCGCGTTGCCGACCAGGTTGGCGATGGCCTGGCGCAGGTGGTCGCGATCACCCTGCACGACGATCGAGCCGGCTGCGTGCAGCGCCACCGGGCGCTGCGGGTCGGCCGCCACCGCGTCGGAGCAGGCGTCGGCGGCGAGCACGGCGATATCGACCGGCTCGACGAGCGGTTCCCGCCGTTCGTCGAGGCGGGCCAGCAGCAGCAGGTCCTCGACGAGGCCGCGCATGCGGATCGACTCCTCCTCGATTCGCCGCATGATGATGGGCAGGTCCACGTGATCGGAGTCCGCTCCGAGCCGGAACAGCTCGGCGAAGCCCTGGATCGAGGTGAGCGGCGTGCGCAGCTCGTGGGAGGCGTCGGAGAGGAACTGGCGCAACTTGGCCTCCGTCGCCTCCTGACGGCGGAAGGACAGCTCGATCTGGTCCAGCATGTTGTTGAGGGCCTGGCCGAGTTGGCCCACCTCGCTGCGTCCGTCGGCGGGCAGGACCCGTTCCGACAGGTCGCCCTCGCTGATGCGGTGGGCCGCGCCGGCCATCCGTTCGAGCGGCCGCAGGCCGCGCCGCAGGATCAGCCACGACCCGCCGGCGAGCAGCAGCAGCAGCGCCGCGCCGGATGCGCCCTCGATGAGCAGCAGCTGGTTGCGGTCCCCGTCGAGGTAGCCGATGGGCACGGCGAGCAGCAGCCGGTAGCCCACCGGGTAGCGGGTGTCGGTGATCATCACCCGCCAGTCGCCGTCGCCATCGGCGCCGGCCACCGTCCGGAACTCGGTGCCGGCCAGGGGGATCTCGGTGGGCAGGGCGGGCAGGCCGCTGCCGCCCGCGACCTGGTCGGTGGCGAGCACCCGGCCGCTGCGGTCCCGCAGCTCGTAGTAGGCGCCGGGCGTGGAGATGACCTCGGGGGCGGGTCGCTTGTTGTCGAACCCACCGGCCGGCTTGCCGCCCCCGTCGGGTGCGCCGGGATCCCCGGGTGCGGCGGGGAACTCGGCGTCGTCGCGGAGGGCGTCGATGGCGGAGCCCTCCGAGGCGCGCAGGTCCTCGTCGAGCTGGTCGATCTGGACCTTGCGGTACAGCGAGGTGGTGACCACACCAAAGGTGACCAGCCCGGCGAGCAGGAGCGCGCCGAGCGCCACGACCAGCCGTGTCCTCAGCGTCATCGCCGCTCCGATCCCAACACGTCCCCCATCCTGCCCGCCCGGGGCGCATCGATGGTGTTCCGGGGCGCGCCGCACGGTCGGATCCTGACCGCCTGCCTTGGGTGGCCCATGGGCGGATCCTTGGAAGTTCCTGGGATCGGGCCACGGATGCAGCGATGCCCGACGCGCCCGGCTCTACGCTTGGCCGGCGCCGATCTTTCAACCGTGCCGGGAGCGTCCGTGGCCGACAACGAGACCAAGCCGTACGTGCTCGCCGTGGACGACGAGGCCAACATCGCGGAGCTGGTCTCCATGGCGCTGGGGCTCAACGGCTTCGAGGTCGCCACCGCCGGCAGCGGCCGGGCGGCGCTCGACGCGGTGCGCGCCCGCCGACCGGATCTGATGGTGCTCGACGTGATGCTGCCCGACCTCGACGGGTTCGAGGTGGCGCGCCGCCTGCGCCAGGTGGAGGGCGCGGCGACCAGGCTGCCGATCATCTTCCTCACGGCCAGGGACACGACCAAGGACAAGGTGGAGGGGTTGCGGCTCGGGGGTGACGACTATGTCACCAAGCCGTTCTCGGTGGAGGAGCTCGTGGAGCGGGTCAAGGCCGTGCTGCGCCGTTCGAGCGGTGCCGGCCCGGGTGAGCACCGGCTGTCCTTCGCCGATCTCACCATCGACGAGGACACCCGCGACGTGTGGCGGGGCGAGCTGCTGATCGAGCTGACCCCGACCGAGTACAAGCTGCTGCACTACCTGCTGGCGAACGCCCGGCGGGTGCTGACCCGCCAGCAGCTGCTCGAGCACGTGTGGGACTACACCTTCACCGGCAACGCCAGCGTGCTGGAGACCTACATCTCCTACCTGCGGGCCAAGGTGGACACCGTCGAACCCCCGCTGATCCACACCGTGCGCGGCGTGGGGTACGCCCTGCGCCTACCTCGCGACCACAAGGTCTGATCGCCCGCTCGGGTCGCCGGCCCGGTTTCGGTCAGCTCGGCAGGTCCGCCACCCAGGCCGGGAGGCGGGTCGGCCGGCCGGTGGGGCTCATCGCCCCGTGCACCGTCACCGCGGTCGCCCGGACCTGCCCGGCCACCGTCACCAGGTAGGCCACCTGGAAGGTGGTGCGGGTGACCGCCCCGGCGCGGAGGCGCACGTCGACCACCTCGTCGACGCGCAGGGCGAGGCGGTACTGCACGAACGCCTCGAGCACCCCGAAGTCCACCCCCTCGGCCCGCACCGAGTCGTACGGGTGGCCGATCGCCCGCAGCCACGCGACCCGGGCCTCCTCCAGGTACGGCAGGTAGGCGGCGTGGTGGACCACGCCCATCGCGTCGGTCTCCGCGAAGCGCACGCGGAGCTGGTGCCCGAAGGGGTAGTCGGCGGGATCGAGGGAGGGTTCGAGGGCCAAACGCACGGCGGGCAAACTACTGTCACCGCCCACCGCTATGACCCAGCCCCCGGCCTCCGACCCCTCGGCGCTCACCCCTGCCGAGTCCCTCCCGATCGCCGCCGCCGTCTTCGGGTCCGGCCTGCCCGATCCGTGGCCGGCCGATCCGTGGCCGCAGGTCGTCGCCCGTGTCCGGGCCGACCCAGCCGTGCTCGTCGTGCTCGACGACGATCCGACCGGCACCCAGACCGTGCACGGGGTGCCGGTGCTGACCAGGTGGGACGTGGCGGGCCTCGAGTCCGAGCTGGCCCGCAGCCGCTGCCTGTTCGTGCTCACCAACTCCCGGGCCCTTCCCGCCGCTGCGGCTGCGGCCCTCGCCACGGAGATCGGGACCAACCTGCGGGAGGCCGCCCGGCGCGCCGGGCGGGCGGTGGCGGTGATCAGCCGCAGCGATTCCACGCTGCGCGGCCACTTCCCCCTCGAGGTGGACGCGGTGGCCGACGCCCTCGGCGACGCGCTCGACGCCGTGGTGCTCGCGCCGTGGTTCCTCGACGGTGGCCGGGTGACCGTCGGCGGCGTGCACTACGCCCGCATCGGCGACGAGTACCGACCGGTCGGGCTGACCGAGTTCGCCCGCGACGCCTCCTTCGGGTACCCCCGCTCCTGGTTGCCCGCCTGGGTCGAGGAGAAGACGGGCGGCCGCATCCCGGCCGGATCGGTCACCCACATCGGGCTGGACGTGATCCGCACCGGTGGGCCCGAGGCCGTCACCGCTGCGCTGCTGGGCCGCCGCGCCGGCGGTTGCGTGAGCTTCGATGCGCTGGTCGAACGCGATGTCAGCACCGTCGTCGCCGGCCTGCTGGGGGCCGAGGCGGCCGGGCGGCGCTACCTCTATCGCACCGGTGCCAGCTTCGTGCGGGTCCGGGCCGGCATCGAGGCGCAGCCGCTGCTCGATGCGGCTGCCCTCGCCTCGTCCGCGGGACAGGGCCGCCTGCTGGTGGTCGGCTCGCACGTGGCGCGCAGCAGCGAGCAGCTGGAGCGGGTCCTGGCGCTGCCGTCGGTGCGTTCGGTGGAGCTCGACGTCGCCGCCGCCCTCGACGACCCGCAGGTCGAGGGGGCGCGCTGCGCCGCCGCGGTGGACGCCGTGCTGCGCGCCGACGGCGACGCCGTGCTGTGGACATCCCGCGCGGTACGTACCGGGGCGGATGCCGCCGCCTCGCTGGCGCTGAGCGCCCGCGTGTCCGCCGCGGTGGTGGCCGCGGTGCGGGGCCTCACCGTGCAGCCCCGGCTGCTGGTGGCCCAGGGCGGCATCACCTCGAGCGACGTGGCCACCGAGGCGCTCGGGGTGCGGCGGGCCATGGTCGCCGGCCAGGCCCAGGCCGGCGTGCCGGTGTGGGACCTGGGCCCGGAGAGCCGCTTTCCGGCCATGCGCTACGTCGTGTTCCCCGGCAACGTCGGTGCCGCCGGCTCGCTGGCCGAGCTGTTCGCCCCGAAGGGCTGATCCCGATGTTGGTCAACGGTCGTGAGATCCTGGCCTGGGCGGTGGCGCGCCGCTGCGCGGTGGCCTCGTTCAACACCTACGACCTGGAGCTGACCCGGGCCCTCATCGCCGCCGCCGAGGCGGAGCAGGCGCCGATCTTCCTGGCGGCCGGTGCCGGGGCCCTGGAGTTCGCCGGGTTCACGCTGCTCAGCGCGGTGGTGCTGGCCGCCGCTGAGGAGGCGACGGTGCCGGTGGCGGTACACCTCGACCACGCCACCCACCCGGCGCTGGTGGAGCGAGCGGTGGCTGCGGGCTTCACCTCGGTGATGGTGGACGGTTCGGCGCTCCCCTTCGCCGGCAACGTGGCGCACCTGCAGGCGGCGCGCACCGCCGTGGGGCCGTGGGCGCTGGAGGGTGAGCTGGGTGGCGTCGGGGGCAGCGAGGACCGCGCCGGCAGCCAGCACAGCGAGGTGCCGATGACCGACCCGGACGAGGCTGCCGCCTTCGCCGAGCACACCGGGATCGACAGCCTGGCCGTCGCCATCGGCAACGCCCACGGCGTGTACAAGGGCGAGCCCCGCCTCGACCTGGATCGCCTGGCCGCCATCGAGGCGGTCAGCCCGGTGCCGCTGGTGCTCCACGGCGCCTCGGGCATACCGGACGGTCTGATCGCGGCCTGCATCGAGCGCGGGGTGCGCAAGATCAACGTGAACACCGAGCTGCGCCGCGCCTGGTTCGAGCAGCTCGCCGCCGGCCTCGCGCTCGATGGTGGCCGCTACGACCTCCCGGCGGTGTTCGGCGGGGCCATGGAGTCCGTCACCGGCACCGCCCGTTCCTTCATCCGCCTCTTCCGCGACGGCGCGTCGGGCGGCTGACGCGACGGCGCCCCGCCGCAGCGGCCCGGGGACGGACCGCAACGACGGGGCGCCGTAGGGAGCAGTGTGGAGCGGTGTGGAGCGTTGCCTTCGGGTCAGACGCCGAGCTGGCGGCGCAGGTCCTTCAGCTCGCTGTGGTAGCGCTCCACGTTGCGCAGCTTGATCTCCTCGTAACCGCGCACCATGTCGGGCAGCGCCGCCAGCTTGGTGGCATCGGCGGCGTTGTCGGCGTCGAGCTTGCCGGCCAGCTTCTCGACGACGTCGCGGTACTCCTTGATCAGCGAGCGCTCGACCCGACGGACCTTGGCGTAGCCGAACGGGTCGGCCGGCGTGCCGCGAAGCTTCTTGCCCTTCTCGAGGCCCTGCAGCACCGGGGTGAAGCGCGGGCCGAGCCGCAGCTTCTTCTTCATCCCCATGGCCCGCAGCATCGGCGGGTGCAGGTTGTAGGAGACGACGACGTCGTCGCCGACCGCGTTCTGCACGTTGAGCCGGGCCGCCTCCTCGAGGTGGAGGCGGGCGACCTCGTACTCGTCTTTGTAGGCCATGAGCTTGTACATGCCCTTGGCCACCGCGACGGCGAAGTCCGGCTGGCCGCTGCGGGCCGCCCTGGCCACCGTGTCGAGGTACTTGCGGGCGTACTTCTCGTCCTGGTAGCCGACGAGGTCGGCGGCGCGCAGCCGCACCACCCGACCGAGCTCGCCCTCGCCCAACCCGGCGGCGACGATGGCCGCCTCCAGCGCCGCCGACGGCTTGGCCAGCTGGTCCTCGGGCAGCACCGACGCGGCACGCACCGCCTCGGGGTCGACGACCCACTTGCGGCCCCAGCGGAACGCCAGCTTGTTGGCCTCCAATGCGGCGCCGTTCAGTTCGATGGCCTGCTCGATGGCCTCCGCCGCGATGGGCAGGCAGCCCAGCTGGTAGGCGACGCCGATGAGGAAGGTGTTGGCCGTGGTCGACTCGCCGAAGAGCCCCTCGGTGACGGCGATGGTGTCGAGGTAGCGGTTGTGCTCGGCGCGGGTGTTGTCGTCCATCGCCTTGCGCAGCGGGGCGAGGTCGGGGAAGGCGGCGTTCGGGTCGCGCACCATGAACCCGGTCGGGGTCTTGGCGGTGGACACCACGGCGACGGTGCGCTCGGGCGACACGCCTTCGAGGTTGTTCGGGGTGAGCCCGACGAGCAGGTCGAACACCAGGTACACGTCGGCGGAACCGGCGGTCAGCTTGTTGGTGCCCTCCACCGGCTCGGTGGTGATGCGCAGGTCCGACACGACCGGGCCGGCCTTCTGGGACAGGCCCGTCTGGTCGAGGCCGCCGACGTACTTGCCGTCGAGGGTGGCCGCGGTGCCGAGGATCTGCGACACGGTGACCACGCCGGTGCCGCCGACGCCGGGCATGCGGATGGTGGCGTCGTGGGCGGGGACCAACAGGGTGGGTGCCGGTAGGCTCGCCGCGTCGAGGGCGGGCTTGCGACGGGCACCGCCGCCGGCCTTGTTCACCTTGCCGCCGGCCTTCTTCTTGGGCACAACGGTGAGGAACGACGGGCAGTCCCCGGCGAGGCAGGAGTAGTCCTTGTTGCACGAGGACTGGTGGATCTGGGTCTTGCGGCCGAACTCGGTCTCGATGGGCTGGACCGACAGGCAGTTGGACTGCACGCCGCAGTCCCCGCAGCCCTCGCACACCCGCTCGTTGATGACGACCCGCTCCGGCGGCTCGACCATGATGCCGCGCTTGCGGTCGCGGCGCTTCTCCGCCGCGCACTGCTGGTCGTGGATCAGCACGGTGGTGCCCGGCACCTTGGCCAGCACCTCCTGCGCCTCGATGATCCGCTCGCGATCCCACAGCTCGACGCCGTCGGCCAACCTGACGCCCTTGTACTTGTCGGGTTCGTCGGTGGTGACGATGACCTTCTGCACGCCCTCGGAGAGCAGCCACTGGGTCAGCTGCGGCACGGGCATGGCGCCGGCCGCGTCCTGGCCGCCGGTCATGGCGACCGCGCCGTTGTAGAGGATCTTGTAGGCGATGTTGGCCTTGGCCGCGCTGGCGGCGCGGATGCACAGCGACCCGGAGTGGGCGAACGTGCCGTCGCCGAGGTTCTGGGTGAAGTGGGGAACGTCCACGAACGGCTCGATGCCGACCCACTGCACGCCCTCGCCGCCCATCTGGGTGTTGCCCATCAGCGTGCCGACCCGGTTCGGGTCCATGAGGGTGACCAGGCCGTGGCAGCCGATGCCGGAGCCGACCAGCTCGCCCTCGGGCACCTTGGTGCCGGTGGAGTGCGGGCAGCCGGAGCAGAAGTACGGGGTCCGGGTGGGCAGGATGTCGAGCTTCTTCTTGACCGACCTCGGCTTGATCGGCGTGAGGCGGGCCTCGTCGATCTTCACGGTGAGGCGGCGGCGCAGCGGCTCGACGAGGTAGTCGGCGTCGAGGGCGCCGTGGCCGGGGACCAGCTTGCGGCGCTCCGGGTCGAACTTGCCGACCACCCGGGGGGCGTCGGGCATGCCGTAGAGGGCGTCGCGGAGGTGGGTCTCGATGAACGGCCGCTTCTCCTCGACGACCATGATCTCCTGGAGGCCGTCGGCGAAGCGGCGGGCGATCTCCCCTTCGAAGGGGTGCATCATGCCGAGTTGCAGTAGGCGCACGCCGTTGCGCTCCAGGCCGTCCTCGTCGAGGCCGAGCAGCGCGGCGGCGGCGAGCACCTCGTGGTAGAGGCGGCCCGAGGCCACGATGCCGAACCAGGCGTCGGTCGGGTTGACGGTGATCCGGTTCAGCTTGTTGGCGATGGCGTAGAGCTTGGCCAGCTCGTAGCGGGCTTCGTAGATCTCCTGCTCCATGGCGTTGGCCTGCGGGCCACCGAGGCGTCCGTTGACCTTCGGCAGGTAGGGCTTGCCGTTCCACTCGAAGTCGGGGATGACCGGGGTGATGCGGTCCGGTCCGACCTCGGCGGTGGCGGAGCCGTCGGCGACGGAGGTGACGATCTTGATGGCCGCCCACAGGCCGGTGGTGCGTGACAGGCCGACACCGTGCATGCCGAGGTCCAACACCTCCTGCACGTTGCCCGGGTGCAGGATCGCCTGGTGCAGGTCCGCCAGCGCGTACTCCGAGGCGCTCGGCAGCGTCGAGGACTTGTTCGACGGGTCGTCGCCGGTCAGGGTGAGCACGCCGCCGAGGCGGTGGGTGCCGGCGTAGGCGGCGTGGCGGATGGCGTCCCCGGCGCGGTCCAGGCCGGGGGACTTGCCGTACCAGATGCCCAGCACCCCGTCGAAGCGCTGCTTGGGGAACAGCGCGGACAACTGGCTGCCCATGACCGCGGTGGCGCCGAGCTCCTCGTTGAGGCCGGGTCGGTGCACGATGTTCAGCTGGTCGCACAGCTGCTTGTGCGAGATCAGCTCCCGGTCGTAGCCGCCGAGGGGCGAGCCCTGGTAGCCGGAGACGAAGGTGGCGGTGCGGTGCCCGGCCTTGCGGTCGG
>JADLEF010000195.1 GCA_020846295.1 Acidimicrobiales bacterium | reverse complement strand
CCGCTGGTCTCGTTCCTCACCTCCCACCCCTGAGCTCCCCGGAGGGTTCGTGTCGAACCTCGTCCCCAGAACCCCGGACATGCAGCGCAGGCGCAGGTGGCTGGTGTTGTTCCTCGCCATCGGCGGCGCGCTGCTGCTCATGGCGAGCTACCAGCTTCCCTACTGGCACTTCAAGCTGGTGGCGCCGCAGTACCCAAAGGGTCTGAGCCTCGAGATCGGGCTGTCCGGCATCACCGGAGACGTCGCCGAGATCGACATCCTCAACCACTACATCGGCATGATGAAGATGAGCACCGCCGCGTCGCTCGAGCGGGCGATGAGCGTGTACATCGTCTCCATCGCGGCCCTCGGCACACTGGCGGGCGTGATCGCCACCGGCAAGCGCCTGGGGTGGCTCGGCGTAGCCGTCGCGCTCGGACTGCCGCTCGGGTTCCTGGTCGACACGACCTATTGGATGTACCGATTCGGGCACGAACTGGAGCCGCAGGCGCCGTTGAAGTTCTCGCCGTTCATGCCGGTGCTCGTGGGCAAGGGGACGATCGGACAGTTCCACACGACCGCGTGGCCCGCCGCGGGCTTCTGGATGGCGATCGCGGCGTCGCTGATGGTCGCGGTGGCGGTGTACCTGCGCAAGCAGGTGTGCGACCACTGCCCGAAGACCGCCACCTGTGGCAAGACGTGCAACCACCTCATCGTGTTCACGTCCTCCCTCGAGACCCCCTCGTGATCTCCTGGTGGCCGAGCGCGCTCGCCGGTGAACACGACGCCATCTCGCCCCCCGTCGTCGCCGTCGCCGCGAGCGCGATCCCCGACGGGACGCCGATCGAGGTGTCGGCTGCTCCCGGAGAGGCGCTGCAGGACATCGTCGCCCGGCTGCCCCGCGGCTCGACCCTCCTATTGCGCGCGGGTCGCCACCAGGGCCCGTTGCTGCTGGATCGACCCCTGACCCTCGTCGGGGAGCCCGGCGCCGTGCTCGACGGCGGTGGGACCGGGTCGGTGCTGCTGGTCGCCGCGGATGACGTGACAGTGCGGGACCTGCACGTGACTGGCGGCGGACACCTGCCCCAGCACGACGACTCCGGCGTGGTGGTCAGCGGCGACCGGGCCGTGCTCGAGCGGGTTCGCGTGACCCACGCCTACCTCGGCATCGACCTGCGCATGGCCGACGAGGCCACCGTGCGGGACTGTGTGGTGGAGGGGAACCCGGACTCCGTGTTCGGGCTCCGCGGCGACGGCATCCGGCTCTGGGAGTCAGATCGGAACCTGATCGTGGGGAACCACCTCACCAACGTGCGCGACCTGGTGGTCTGGTACTCCGACGACAACGTGATCACCGGGAACGAGGTCCGTGGCTCCCGGTACGGCACCCACCTGATGCACGCCGACCGGAACCGGATCGAGGGCAACCGCTACGACGGTGACGTGGTGGGCGTCTTCGTCATGTACTCCGACACGATCGAGGTCCTGCGCAACCTCGTCCGCGGCGCCCACGGCGAAGCCGGCATCGGCCTGGGCTTCAAGGAGAGCGAGGCGCTGGTGTGCGAAGGAAACGTGCTCGCCGACAACACGACCGGGCTCTACGTGGACACCACGCCCCAGCGCCAGAACGGACCCGCCAGCTTCACTGGCAACCTCGTCGCCGCGAACGACTTCGGCGTGCGGTTCCACGGACCCTCCACCGGCGCGGTCTTCAGCGAGAACGCGTTCGTGTCCAACCGGGTGCCCGCCGCCAGCGACGAGCGCGGCCGGGGCACCAACGCCAGCTTCGACCGCAACTTTTGGAGCGAGTACGCCGGCTACGATCTCGACCAGGACGGCGTCGGCGACCTACCCCATCAGGTACGCACGGCGTCGGGGCGGCTGCGGGAGAGAACTCCCGCCCTCGCCTGGATGACCGGGACGCCGGCGCTGTCACTGGTCGACCTGTTCGTCGCGGCCTTCCCGATGTTCGCCCCCGACCCGGTGCTCACCGACCCGCACCCGCTCGTCCACCCTCCGGTGGTCGAGGCGTCGCCATGATCCGCGTGGAGCAGCTGTGGAAGTCCTACGGCAAGCGGCCGGTCCTGCACGGCATCTCCTTCCACCTCGCTGCCGGTGAGCGGATGGCGTTGGTCGGACCGAACGGGTCCGGCAAGACGACGCTGCTCCGCTGCCTGCTCGGGCTGGTGCACGCCGAAGGCTCGCTGCGCATCCATGACCGCGACCCGCTGCGCGAACACGCCGAGGCCCAGCGTCGCGTCGCGTACGTTCCCCAGCGGGCGCCGGCGCTGCCCGTCCCCGTCGGGGAGCTGGTCACCTTCTGGTCCGTGCAGCGCGGGCAGCCGAAGGAGCGCCTGCTCGCTGCCACCCACGCGCTCGGCCTCGACGTGCCGCAGCTCTGGGGCCAGCTGTTCCCCGCGCTCTCCGGGGGCATGCAGCAGAAGCTGCTCGCGGCGATGGCGCTCGCGTCCGACTGCCCAGTGATGCTGCTGGACGAGCCGACCGCCAACCTCGATCCGCAGGCGCGGGCCGCCTTCTTCGACGCGTTGTCCCAGCGGAGCCCAGCACCCACCGTCGTCTTGTCGTCGCATCGGCTCGAGGAGCTCCGGCACCTCGTCGACCGCGTGCTGGTGCTGCGCGAGGGGCGCATCGCGTTCGACGACCGCCTGGACGCCTTCCTCGCCGATCCCGCGCTGGCGGCTGCAGCGGGCCT